>DAIOGM010000095.1:0-14045 GCA_036745215.1 Gemmataceae bacterium | reverse complement strand
GGGAAGATCCGGCTGCAAGACGAGCTCGACGCGAAACGCCTTGCCGTGACGAGCGAGCGTGTCCTCGGCAGTCTGCCGCGCGCGCAGGAGCCGATCACCGAGTGCTTCGTCGCCCGATTCGATGGCTTCCGCCACCGACTCAGGCGTCACGGTGAGGCACGTCATCACGCGTTCGACCGGCGCCGCGGCATCGCCCAGGAGCAGGCCGACGTTGTCCCACTCCCCGGCCAACGCCAGGGGTGCGATGATTTCAAGCGTTGAGACAAGATCAGCAACCGTGGCCATCAGAAAGCTCACGTCAGCGATTCAATCGCGCCGCACCGGCATGCAAATAAGCAGCATCACGAGCGTGGCGCCGATGGCAGCGAGGATGTAGTGAACGAGCATCGCCGTGCCGTCACGCTGCGTATTGGCGGGCGGCGGTTCGGTTTTCTCGACCTTTTCCGGCGGCGCTGCCTTGTCCTGTCCCGCGAGCGGCGCGGCATGGGAAACTACCAAGCACATTAGCAACAAGCAAACTCGCAACCAGGCGCGCATCGTCATCACCCGAAGTTCGGCGATTTTACATTCAGCGTCGAGTTTAGTCCAACGTGACTTGCTTGGCAATGGGATCGTTGCCGAGATGATTCACGCCGCCTTGCTGGAGCCGAAGCCGATGCGGCCGAGGATCATGGACGTGAAGCCGTCTTGCTCTTCGTCTTCGTCTTCGCGTTCGCGCCGTTTGCGCCAGCGTTCGAACAGCAACTGGAACACAAATCCGCCGAATGTCGCCAGACCGCAGAGGACGCTCAGGAACGTCGCATTGGTGTCGGCCCAGCCGATCGCGTCGAGCGCTTCGTGATAGTGCATCAGCGCGAGCGTGCCATATGCCAAAAGGGTGGCGCCAAGAAAGCTGGTGAGGGCCATGAAGTACCAGCGAAACAGAACCAAGCTGACGAGACCGCCGATGAGAAAGCAAATGACCGGTTGATTGAGCGACGGAAAAGTGAACTGCAAGAGATAAACGGTCGCCAGTCCGCCCGCCGCGAACGTGACGACGCGCACCAGCGCGAGCGCCAGGACGCCCGCCGCGATCGCCAAGAGCACCGCGACGACGATCGGCTGCACGCGCCAGCTCGACGCTTCCAGAAGGCCGAAGACGCCGGCGAGGACGGTTGTCGTCAAGACAATCCAAAAGCGATGACTCCACCAGCCGAGCAGCCACAACAAGAGGCCGATCGGTAGGATCGCGATGATCAGCCCAAGCGACAACCCGCACAGGTCGCCCAGGATATCGGTGGCGATGATGGTCATTCGCCGCCAATGCCTCCGTGCATGAATGATTCGTTCACGCTTGGTAAATAAGAAGTTGCGTTCGGGAAGTCAAGCGGAGTCGTGCGTCTGGAAAGTCAAGGCAGCCTTGGCCGTCGATGGAAGTTGTTCGATTTGGCGGTGGCGCAAGTTCTTGCATCAAAATGACTTCAGGCTTAGTTTTCCCAAGTTCTCTGCGTTCTCTGCGCCTTTGCGTTTCAAACTGAGAATTGGAAACGCAGAGGCGCAGAGATCGCAGAGAATTGTTTGACTGCTTCGACAACGGTCACCGGGACAAGCGAGCCGCTTGTCCCTACGGCACGTCTAACGCGCCGGCAAGTTCCACACGCGCACGGTACGGTCAAAGCTCCCCGACGCGAGACGCCGACCATCTTGCGAGAACGCGACGCACAGAACCGTGTCGGTGTGACCGGTGAAGCTGTGCAGCATTTTGCCGGTGGCGACGTCCCAGAGCTTGATCGTGCGATCGTCGCCGCCGGTCGCGAGCCGCCGACCGTCGGGCGACAGCGCCATCGCGGGGATGCGGCCGGAGTGCTGGCCGTCGAAGATGCGCGGCGCTTCCTTGCCCGACGTCAAATCCCACTTGTGGATGTGCGAATCGCCCGAGGACAGCACGAATCGGCTGTCGGAGGTGAAAGCGACGTTCGTCACGGATTCGTTATGGCCGTCAAAGGTCTTGACAAGCTGCCCGCCGTTCAAGTCAAAGACGCGCACCGTCTTGTCCACACCGCCCGACGCGACGTAGCGGCCATCCGGCGACAAGGCGACGGCGTAAACATAATTGGAATGTCCCGTATACCGACGAACCTGATCGCCGGTGGCGACGTTCCATAGGTAAACTTTCTCATCGTCGCTGCCGGTGACCATCGTGGTGGCATCGCGCGTCAACGCCAGGCCGTTGACGTCCTTGGTGTGCGTGAAACGTTTCACTTCGTTGCCGGTCTTGAAGTCCCACATCCGCGCCGTCGCGTCCCAGCTCGCGGAGAACAGATAACGATTGTTCGGATGAAACGCGACCGCCCAGACTTCCTTCGTGTGGCCGCGCACGACGTGCGCTTCCTTGTTGTCCTTGAGCGTCGTGTCCCAGACGCGCACGGTCTGATCGCGGCCGCCGGAGGCGACGTAACGGCCGTCGTGCGAAAAGGCGACGCTCTTGATTTCTTCGGAATGCCCTTCGAATTTGCGGACCTCGCCGACCGGGCCGACGGCGACCGGCGTGACCGGCAACTGCGTGCCGGCGAGCGCGTCCTGCACCGACTCGATTCGTTTCTGCGCCTTGGTGCGGCTCAAGCCCGTCAATGCGGGCAGCGCCTTGTCATACCAGTGCATCGCGCGAAGTTGAAGCTCGAGCTTGCCTTCTTTTACCTTGACGGCGTGATCCCACCAGCCGTCCGCGACGGCGACTTGATCCTTCACGTCGGCGGGATTCGTCAGGTCAAGCTTGGCAAGTTGCTTGAGAGCGCCGTCGTTGCTGGCAGCGAAATACGGCAGCGCTTTCTCCCAGCGCCGCTTCTGGAAGCCGAAGTATTTGCCGAGTTCGAGATTGGCGGCGCCGTCATTCGGATCCTTTTGCACGCGGTCGAGATAGCCTTGCAGCTTGGCGAAGTTCTTTTCGATCCCCTTGATCTCCTCGACGCGTTTTTGCAAATCGAGCACCAGGCTCGGGCTCTTCGCTTTTTTGGCAGCATTGATAATCGCGTCGCCGAGCTGGTGGGCGGCCTTGTAATGATCGAGATCAACGGCTTCATTGAGCAGCGGGCGAATCGCCTCGACGAGCGCCAGCCCCTGCTCTTTCTCGGTGGCGGACGCGACGGCGAGGCCGAGCACGTCGGCTTTCAACAGCAGCGAATCGACATCGTACAGCCGGCTCATGTCATCGATGACGGCCATCGCGAGATTGGTGTCGCCCGCGGTCGCCGCCAGGTCGCGCGCCTCGCGCCAGCAGACGAAGCGCACCGTTGCGTCGTCCTTGACTTCCTTGCCCTGCTGGAAAAGGTTCGCTGCCAGACGCGATTTGGCCTCGTTCGTGGCGGCTTTCAGATAATCGTCGGTGAAGATGTCGAGGATCAATTTCATCGCCGCCGTCTGAGCGTCCTTGCCGGGGACTGGCGTTTTCTTCGCCTGCCCGGCCGGCGACGGCGCGACGATCATGACACCGACAAGCAAAACGGTAAAAGCGACAACGCTCATGGTGATGGCAATGCGCGATTTCATTGACAAATCTCGAAGAGGATGATGGCGACGCATTTGTTCTCTGGAAATCAGCGTGTCGCGGCGAGGGGCGAATGTCAAGGATTTTCCGAGCCTGAAGCGTAAGCGAAGATTTCACTCAATAACTTCGCTTACGCTTCAGGCTCGGACACCTGCGTCATTTCTTTTCGCCGACGGTAACCGTGAACGGAAAGTTCGGATACGGCAGGCTCAACGCCGTCACCGTGTACGTCCAATCGCCGACGGCGGCGCCGGTAACGTCAACAACCAAGGTCGATTCGCAATCCTTCGTGAATTGCTTGCCGTCCGGCGATTTGATGTTCAAACGCAACTTCGCTCCCTCGTTGCGAAAGCCCAGCACGAAACGCAAGTCGCCGGCGTTCTTGTTCGCATACGTCTTGGGTTCCGTCGTCTGCAAGCCCGGCGTGCTGAGCAGATTCGAACGCTGCGCCGTGAAGCCCCCCTTGTCCATTTGCGTGTTGACCTCGGCATCGACGCCGGCGGTCACCAAGCTGAAGACGAGATACTTGAGTAGCTGCGTCTCGATTCGGCTATTCTGTTTTTCGTTGTGAAAAGAGGTGAAAACAACGGTTCCTTTGCCGACGGGGAATTTCACCATCAACGGCGCCGTGGCGCGTTGGCCGCCGGCCTTGAATTTGACATACGATCCCTGCAGGAGGACTTTGACGCGCGGGCCGCCGAACGCCGCCGGTTTCCATTCCGGCAAATCGAAGCGAAGGTGGATTTTCTTGGCGCCGAGCGCTTCGCGCAGGCCGGCATCGACAATGTCGGCCTCTAATTCTTGCTTTTCGCCGTCTTGCTGGAGATTCTTCGCGACCATTTCCGGGAACGCCTTGGCGATGGCCTTGTAGCGCCAATCGGATGCGTAGAGGATGCCGCCCTTGGTGACATAATCCTGCAACGTGTTCTTGAGTTCGTCTTCGTAACCGTCGGCGCAGGTGAGGAACACCACATCGTACTCCGAAAGTTTTCGCGGACCGATGACGTCCTCCATGGTGAGATTGTCGTGACGATAGCCGTCGCCGAGTTCATGCAGGAGCTTGCTCATGTCGTCCCATTTTTCGACCTTGTTGGTAAAACCGTCCTTGAAGGAGCCCGTCGGCGTGACGGCGAGCTTGAGCCGTTTGACGTCGCGGCCTTTGTCTTCGTAGAAGGTAACGTTGGTCAACGTGTTTACCGTCGGCGCCGCGGCGCTGGAAAAGAAGACGCGATCGACGACGAACACCACCAGGAGCGCCATCAAGAGCGCGAAGCCCGCGGCTGCGTCGATCACGTATTTGATGGCTTCGGGCATGACTGTTCTCCCGTCAGGCGAGCCACGGGGTTTATCCCCGTGGAAGCGACGTCCATACCACGGGGATAAACCCCGTGGCTCGCAAACGATTCGTCAAAACGTCGTGAAACACTTCGCGCAACGCCGCTGGCCCGGCAAGCCGACAATCGCCTTGTCGCAAATGGGACAACGAGCTTCTTGGGGCTTGGGCGCCGGCGGCGGTTTTGGCGGCGCCGACGGCGGAGCGGGCTTGGCTGCCGGTGGCGGTGGCGCGGGTTTCGCAGCCGGTGGCGCCGGCGCTGCCTGAGGCTTGATTGCAGCAGGAGTTGGCGCCGTCTTTGCCACAACCGGAGGCGTCGGCGCGTCGCCGTGCCGCGCGCGTTCGTTGAAGCGCACGATGTTGACGCCGAATTGAATCGCGTCGCCGTCTTTGAGCGCCGTCGCGCCGCTCACGGGTTGCCCGTTGAGCAGCGTGCCCGTGCGCGATTGATTGTCTTCCAATAAATAGCGGCCATCGCTCTGCTTGCTGATTTTCAAATGCGTCGGCTCGACTCCCTTGGCGCCGTAGGCGATGAAGATCAAGCTCGACTTCTCCGCCGTGCCCATCGTGACGAGATCGGAGCCGAGGATCATCTGCCGGCCGGGACGAAAACCCGCTTCGACGGTGAGCCAGGCGTCCTTCAAAATGACCTGAGCGAGGCCGATGAACAGGCCGATGCAGATTCCAAGCAGGACAAATGCGAAAGCGCGGCTCGTGATCGAACCGCCGAGGAGGCTGATGATGCCGAAAAACAGCCCTCCCATGCTTCCGCCGATGATGCCGCCGATCAAGCCGTTTCTTAACTTGTTGAACGATCGTTCGAAAATCCCTTCGCTGAGGCCAACGCCGACACCGATGCCGACGCCGATCAACGTGAAGCCGATGACACGTGCTCCGAATTCGATGAAACCGGCGCTGGAGATTTGACGGAATCCGCCAAAGATGCACGAGCCGAGCACGGCGCCGATGAGGCCGCCGAAAATGCCGCCGGCGAAGCCGAGTCCAAGACGTTTAGCGAGTGCATCGAGCTTGGGATTGGTGAGGCCGGACGCAAAGCAGATCCCGCCGCCAATTGGGATGGCAACCAAAGTAGCCATGGCAATGCCGACGAAGAAATGGTCGATCCAGAGATGGAGCATCAACTCCGCGACCATCCAACCAAGAAACGCCGCCCAGCCGCCGATCAGGCTGCTCCAGATAATCAAACGAACCAACGACATCAACAACCCCCAAAGCCGGCGACGTAGCGTCAATTTAGGCCAAAATCGCGGCGGCAGCAAGCACCCGCGCGCGGCGACGCCGTGTAAGATGACGTTGATGAAACATCGACCGCGACTTTTGATCACGCTGGGCGACGTCGCCGGCATCGGGCCGGAGGTCGTCGTCAAGGCGTGGGTGGATTTGAATAACATCTGCCGGCCGATAGTTGTCGGCGATGTCGGCACGATGGAGCGAGTCCTCAAGTACTCACACCAGTTGCACTCGATCGTTCCAGTCGAACGCATCGACGATGCCCGTCCGGGACCGGAGTCCGTTCCTGTCCTGCAAGCGACTAAACAGGATTTGAGCGGCATCGAGCCTGGCAAGCTTAGCGCCGCCGCCGGTCAAGCCGCGTTCGATTTTTTAACGTGCGCCATCGATCTCGCGCTGGCGGGCAAGGCCGACGGCATTATCACGCTGCCGCTTAACAAGGAAGGCTTGCACGCCGCTGGTTTGAAGTACCCGGGCCATACCGAGATTCTCGCGGAGAAAACCGGCGTCACAGATTTCGGCATGATGCTGTATGCGCCGCCGACGCCGCCGTTGAAAAACGCAATCGGCGTCGTTCACGTGACGTTGCACATGGCGCTGCACGACGTATTCAAGAACATCACAACGGAGGCGGTGCTGCAAAAGATTCACCTCGTGCACGGCATTATGCAAGGGCTGTGCGATGCCCGTCCGCGCCTGGCCGTCGCCGCGCTCAATCCGCATGCGAGTGACGGCGGCATCTTCGGCAATGAAGAAGCAACGATCATCGCGCCCGCCGTCGCGCATGCCAAAGCGGAGGGAATCAACGTCGTCGGCCCGTTGCCGAGCGACACGCTGTTTGTGCAGGCGAAGAACGGCAAGTTCGACGGCATCGTCGCGATGTATCACGATCAGGGGCACATCGCGCTCAAACTGCTGACCGGACTGGCGGCCGTCAACATCACGCTCGGCTTGCCGATCGTGCGCACCAGCGTCGCGCACGGCACCGCGTACGACATCGCCGGCCAAGGCATTGCCGAGCCGCAGTCACTCTTGGAGGCCGCCCACGTCGCCGCATTGTTGACAACGCCCCGATCCTCGGTATGATCGCGTGGAATACCATTCCAATGGTGTGTTTCGCGAGGTTCAACACGATTGGAATCGTATTCCACGGCTCAAAAGGAACTCCGCATGTTGACGCGCCTCGTCTACGTGTTCTTACTTATCACCCTCGCCCCCGCGCTCGCCGCCGCCCAGGACAAGCTCAAACGCCCCAACGTCGTCTTCATCTTCACCGACGATCAACGCGCCGACACCATCGCCGCCCTTGGCAACAAGCACATCAAGACGCCGAACCTCGATAAACTCGTTGCCCGCGGCACGTCCTTCAAACGCGCCTATTGCATGGGCGCCATGCAAGGCGCCGTCTGCGTTCCGTCGCGTGCCATGATGCTGAGCGGCCGCACGCTGTTCCGCATCAACGACAAGCTCGAAGGCATCACCACCTGGCCGGAGATGTTCGCCCGCGTCGGCTATCGCACCTTCATCACCGGCAAATGGCACAACCAACAGGCGTCTGTGCTCGCCGCGTTCGCCCTGGGTAAGAACGTTTTCTTCGGCGGCATGGGCGATCCCAGTACGCTACCCGTTGCGGACATCACGGCGAAACGAACGTTCACCGAGAAGAAGCAAAGCGGCAAGCACTCGTGCGAATTGTTCGCCGACAGCGCGATCGAATTCATCAAGGAGCAAAAGGGCGCCGACAAGCCGTTCGTCGCCTACGTCGCCTTCAACGGTCCGCACGATCCCCGCACCGCCCCAAAGGAATACCATGCGCTTTACGATAACAACAAGCCGCCGCTGCCGCCGAATTTCCTGCCGGTGCATCCGTTCAACAATGGCGAGCTAATCGTTCGCGATGAACGCCTGGCGCCGTGGCCGCGCACGCCGGAGGTGGTTCGTCAGCATCTCGCCGATTATTACGCGTACATCACGTTCCTGGATGCGCAGGTCGGCCGCATCGTCGCCGTGCTGCGTGAGGCAGGCATGGAGGACGACACGATCATCGTGTTCGCCAGCGATTCGGGCCTCGCGATCGGCAGCCACGGCCTGTTCGGCAAGCAAAGCGTTTACGATCATTCAATGCGAGCGCCGTTGATTCTTGCGGGTCCCGGCGTGCCCGGAGGCAAGACGTCCGAAGCGCTCGTGTATCTTCTCGATGTGTTTCCAACGCTCGGCGATCTCGCGAAGGTTCAAGGCCCCAGCGGCAGCGAGGGAAAGAGTCTGGTTCCGGTGATGAAGGGCGACGCGAAAAGCGTGCGCGAGTCAATCTTTCTCGCGTATCGCCAGTTCCAGCGTTCCGTGCGCGACGACCGCTGGCAGATGATCGTCTATCCGCACATCAACAAGACGCAGCTTTTCGATTTGCAGAACGATCCGCACGAAATCAAGGATCTCGCCGCCGACCCCGCGAACGCCAAGACGATCGAGCGTTTGACCGCATCGCTCACGGCGTGGCAGCAACAACTTGGCGACAAGCAGATGCTTCGCAGCGACAATCCCATGCCGGCGGAGTTTGATTTCTCGAAGGTGCCGCCGGAGAAGAAGAAGAAAGAAAAGAAGTGAGGTTCATTCAGCGTCGGCGGGGAAACACGCCTTCGTCGATCAGCGACTCTCGAAGCAACACGCGGTCTGGATCATTGATTTTCAACACGTCTACCGTGGCGCGCCCGATTCGAGTGACGCCGACAAGCATCGCGTCTTCCCAACGAAAGTGCTTATGCCATTGGTGACGGCGCGGATCGTAAAGCCGCGTGATTTTTTTGGAAACGGGATCGATGCCGGCGACGTTCGCCGCTTTGTGATTGTTGCAAGGGAAGCACGCCAGGCACAAATTGCTCGCATCGTCAACGCCATGGTGCTTTTGTGCGATGATGTGATCGATTTCGTGCGTGAAGCCATCATATGCTTGAGGCATTTGGCAATACTCGCATCGGAACTGCGCCCGCTGACGAACGAAGTTTTCGACTGCGCGTTTCATGTCGAGTCAATTCCTCGAACCGTTAACCTGGGTTTTCTTCAATCGCAGCCGTGCCTTGGATTTCCACAGGGCAAGCACGTTTCCCGCGCGTTCGTAAACGTTTACCTCGTCGCGTTCCGAATCCGTCAATTGGCCAGCCCGCGCTTTTGCAGCCAATTCATGCATGCGGTCCATGTCGCTTTGTGAAAACTCAAGTCGAAGGATGGATCGTGCGGCGCCGACTGTCAGTGATTTTCCAGCAAACTGAAACAGTCTATTCCAAATGGCGGAATCCGAAACGGGGGTTTGCATCAGCTTGACCATGTTTACCTCCACATCATCTAGTGATAATCTACCGCAATGGCGGGTAAGGTGGAAGGCCCTGAGGATTTCATGACGCTTTGCCGATGACCCACGAGTCTCAGCGGGTTATCATGTTTGTGTTCAGTCTACTTCAATGCGCGAGTTGAACGACATGAAACGGCCTCTTTTTGTGTTGCTGGTGTTTCTTGGCGCCGCGCCGGCGAATGCGCAAGACTCCTCGCCCGAAGCGTTTGAATTCTTCGAGAAAAAAATCCGCCCCGTGCTCGCGGAGCATTGCTTCGAATGTCATTCAACGAAAGCGAAACGGCCCAAGGGCGGCCTCCTGCTCAATAGCCGCGCCGGCATGCTCGAAGGCGGCGATCTCGGCGCCGCGCTCGTGCCGGGGCAGCCGGAGAAGAGCCGATTGATTGAGGCCATTAGCCACTCGAACGTCAAGCTCAAGATGCCGCAGAAGTACAAATTAAGCGACGCCGTCCGCGCCGATCTGGCCGCGTGGGTCAAGATGGGCGCGCCGTGGCCGGATGAGAAGGCCATAAAGAAAAACACCTATGCCGAGTTTAATCTCGCGAAACGCAAGGCGGAACACTGGTGCTGGCAGCCGATTCGTGTCTCCGATGTGCCGAAGGTGAACGACGCCGATTGGCCGCGCAGCGACATCGATCGATTCCTGCTCGCGAAGCTGGAGGCGAAAGGTTTGCGGCCGGCGCCGGATGCCGACGCGCGGACGTTGATTCGGCGATTGCATTTCGATTTGATCGGCCTGCCGCCGGGGCGTCAAGTCGTTGATGCGTTCGTCAAGGCGTGGGATGCGGCGGGCGCTAAACGGGGAGAGGTTCTCGAACAAGCCGTGGATCAACTTCTCGCGTCCCCCGCGTTCGGCGAACGCTGGGCGCGGCACTGGCTCGACCTGGTGCGCTACGCCGAGAGCCGTGGGCACGAGTTCGATTACACGATCCCCAACGCGTACCATTATCGCGATTACGTCATCCGCGCGTTCAACGAAGATGTGCCCTACAACCGATTGGTCATTGAACACATTGCCGGCGATATAGCGCCCGGCCCGCGTCTGACGAAGGACGGATCGAATGAATCGATCCTCGGCACCGCGTTCTGGTTCCTCGGCGAGGAGTGCCACTCGCCGGTCGATATTCGGCAGGATCAAGCCGATCGATTCGACAATCGCATCGACGTGATGACCAAGACGTTCCTCGGCCTGACGGTGGCGTGCGCTCGCTGTCACGATCACAAGTTCGACGCGATCTCGACGAAGGATTACTACGCCCTGTTTGGCGTATTGGAGAGCAGCGGCTATCGCCTCGCACGTTTCGACACAATGGCGCAACATCGCGAGATTTCCAGTCAACTCGCCAAGTTGCGGGCAGTCGCTGGCGGCGACTTGTTGAAAGTACAACTCCAAGCTTCGTTGCCGACCATTGAAAAAATCGACGACTACCTGTTAACCGCGGCGGGCGTCGAGGATCGTTCGAAAGGCCTCCATCCGGAGTTGCTGAAACGCTGGAAGCTTACGCTGGCTCAGGCGGAGAAGAATGACGCGTCGCCGCTCCACGCGTTCGCACGGGCCGCGGCGGACAAAACGCGTCCCGCGCATGAAACCTTCGAGCCAATCCTGAAGCGCTGGCGATCCGACGATTCGCTTGACTTGAGCGGCGGGAACGTCGTCGTCGATTATCGCAAGGTTTCGTCGAAGGACTGGCTGCCGGACGGCGAGATCTTTGGTCAACGACCGGTCCAGCGCGGCGACCTTCTTCTTGGCACGGACGCTTCGCGACCGATGGTGCGCATCGTCGAACAATCTGCGGCGGAGCACGACCGCATATGGGACAATCTACGTTTTGCGGCCGGGACGCAGAATGAATCGGGTACGCTCGGCTCGGCTCAGCGTCCGGGCCGAACGTTGCGGACGCCGGAGTTTGTGCTCGAACACCATCACGCATACGCTCTCGTCAAGGGCAGCGGCATGATCTACGCCGGCGTTGCGCAGCACATCATGCTCTCCGGGCCGCTTCATGGCAGTCTGGTGCAAAAATTCCATTCGCCGGACAAGTATCAATGGGTCGCGATCAATCTGACGCCGTATAAGGGACAGCGCCTGCGTGTCGAGTTCACGCCGAACGACAGCGCGGATTTCGCGTTGATTGCCGTCGTCCAGGGTCCGGCGGCGCCTGCGCCGTTTCTTCCATCGCCCCATCGCAGCTTGGCGATGACGGCGGCGAATCGAGAGGACTTGAAGGGACTCGCGACCGCGTATCAGGCGTATTATCTTGCCGCCACGGTTATGGTAATGGCTGAGAAGAACGGCGCCGCAAGTGTTGCTTCGCCGGCGAACTGGCTCGCGCAGAATAGCGATTTATTCATCGTGCCCGACAGCGATGACGCGAAGAAGCTCGCCAAGTTCGCCGCACCGATTCTCGATGAACACAAGAAGCTGGTCGCGCAGATCAAGTTCGACTCGCGCCTCGCCCCCGCGATGCAAGACGGCAGCGGTTGCGATGAACGCGTCTTCGTCCGCGGCAATCACAAAACGCTCGGCGAACTCGTGCCGCGCCGGCACCTCGAAGCGTTCGCGGGTTCGCAACGATTGGACGTGAAGACCGGCAGCGGCCGGCTCGAACTTGCGCGTCAGATGACGGATCCCAAACAAACTCCGCTGATCGCGCGCGTCTACGTCAATCGCGTCTGGCACCATCTGTTCGGCCGCGGCATCGTCGGCTCCGTTGACAACTTCGGCGTCCTCGGCGAAGCGCCGACGCACCCGGAGTTGCTCGATTATCTGGCGCATCGGTTTTCGTCCCCTCTCCCCGCCGGATTCGATTGGTCCTCCAAGAAACTCATTCGCACCTTGGTGTTGACGCGCGCCTATCAGATGGCGTCCACGCCCGACTTGCAGGCCGTCGAGGCCGATCCCGGCAACTCGCTCCTCCATCGCATGCGCATCCGCCGGCTTGAAGGCGAAGCAATTCGCGATTCGATTCTGAAAGTCTCCGGCCGGCTCAGCGCGACAATGTACGGCCCCTCGATCCCGGTGCATCTGACGCCGTTCCAGGACGGCCGAGGCAAACCCGCGAGCGGCCCGCTCGACGGCGACGGGCGGCGCAGCGTGTATCTCGCGGTGCGGAGAAACTTCCTGTCGTCGTTCTTGCTCGCTTTCGACGCGCCGGCCCCGTTTTCGACCGTCGGCAAACGAACGGAGTCCAACGTGCCGGCTCAAGCGCTTATCCTGATGAACGACCCGTTCGTCCATCAGCAAGCGGACTTGTGGGCGAAACGCGTGATGGCGGACAAAGCGTCAACCGACGATCGGGTGCGCGGCATGTATCTCGACGCATTCGCGCGGCCGCCGACGCAAGCGGAGTCGCAGGCGTGCTTGCAATTTCTCGGGTCCACGCCGGAGCAGCGCCGATGGGCGGATCTGGCGCATGTGCTCTACAATGCGAAGGAGTTCTATTTCGTGAATTGAGGGAGCGCCGTCTTTGGCCATGTGCTCCCTTTCTTCGATCGATGCGTACAATATCGGCTGTCCAGGAAACCAGAAGTGTCCCGCCGATTTGAGACTCAGTAGCCAATGACGACGCTGACGCATCTTGAACGCCTCGAAGCCGAGAGCATCCATATCCTGCGCGAAGTCGTCGCCGAGTGCGAAAACCCGGTGATGCTCTATTCCATCGGCAAGGACAGCGCCGTCATGCTGCACCTGGCGATGAAGGCGTTCTATCCCGCCAAGCCTCCTTTTCCGTTGATGCACGTTGACACCAAATGGAAGTTTCGCGACATGTACGCCTTTCGCGAGAAGATGGTCGCGTCGGTCGGCATGGAGTTGATCGTCTACTCCAATCCCGAAGGACTCGCCGCCGGCATCAATCCGTTCACGCACGGCTCTGCGCTGCACACCGACATCATGAAGACGCAAGCCCTGCGGCAAGCCCTCGACAAGCATCGCTTCGACGCCGCGTTCGGCGGCGCGCGCCGCGATGAGGAAAAGAGCCGGGCCAAGGAACGAATCTTTTCCTTCCGCACCGAGCAGCATCGCTGGGACCCGAAGCAGCAACGGCCCGAACTCTGGCGACTCTACAACACGCGCCATCGCAAGGGGGAATGCCTGCGCGTATTTCCATTGTCGAACTGGACCGAACTCGACACCTGGCAATACATCCATTTGCAGAACATCCCGATCGTGCCGCTTTACTTCGCGAAGGAACGCCCCGTCGTCGATCGCGACGGCACGCTGATCATGGTGGACGACGACCGCATGCCGCTCAAGGCCGGCGAGAAGCCGATGCTGAAGAAAGTGCGTTTCCGCACGCTCGGCTGTTATCCGCTGACTGGCGCCATCGAGAGCGAAGCCGACACGTTGCCGGCGATCATTCAGGAGATGCTGCTGACGAAAACGTCGGAACGGCAGGGCCGCGTCATCGACCACGACGCGGCGGCGTCGATGGAGAAGAAGAAGCAGGAAGGATATTTCTAAAACTCGCTTGCGGTTTTGCGCCCGCGTGGCGCCGCGCGAGCGCTAAACCGCAAGCGGTGGCCTAGAAACACTTACATGGCACACATCTCCAACCTCATCGCCACCGATATCGACCAGTACCTCAAAGCCC
>DAIOGM010000094.1:7415-20024 GCA_036745215.1 Gemmataceae bacterium | reverse complement strand
CGTTGTTGAAGGACAAGGAAGTCGAAGTCCTGGAATGCAAGCGCGTCACTCGGGAAGAGAAATACACGTACACGGTATGCGTGCCGGTCACCAAGGAAGAAAAACGAATGGTTACGGTCTGTACGCCGGTGACCCGCGAGGTGGACGTCGTCTACACCGTCATGGTCCCGAAGTGCGTGGAGAAGAAGGTTCAATTCACCCGCTACCATTGCGAACGCGTCATGGTCACCGAGAAGGTGCCCGTGTGCCGCACGGTGTGCGTGAACTACGTCGATGAATGCGGCCGCTGCTGCACCAAGCGCGAACGCGTCACGGAATGGTGCGAGCAAACGCGTTGCGTCGTCAAGCGCACGCCGATCGTCGAAGAGAAGATCATTCAGGTCACGATCTGCGAAGCGGTCCAGCACAAGGGCAAGAAGACGATCTGCGAAATTCAACGCACCCAGCGTGAAGAAATGGTCAAGGTTTGCTCCTTCGAACGCAAGCAGATGGAAGGCGTTCGCACGGTGTGCGAAGTCCAGACCGAGAAGGTCAAGCGGACGGTCAAGGTTTGCGAAATGGAACGCTATGAAGAAACCGTCCGCGTCGCGATTTGCCCGACGACGTCCTGCGACTCCGATTGCGGCAGCGGCCATGGCGGCCGTCGCAGCTTCTTCCGTCGCGGCTGCAACTAGGTGATTGACATCAGGGACGAGAACTCGACCGGCCCGCGGCGCTTGGCGCTTGCGGGCCGGTTTTTTTTGGCCGCTTGCGGCTTCGCGATCGCGCGGCGCCATGCGAACGCGAAGTCGCAAGCGGCGATTCATTGGGGATCGAGCGACTTGATCATCACATTGCGAAACTCGACGCCGGTGCCGTGATTCTGCAAACCGATGAAGCCCTTGCGCGGCCGTTTGTTGAGCACATCGTTCTTGGTCGCGTCGGCGTCGATCACTTTTTCGCCGTTGAAGACGATTTGAATGATCGGCCCCTTGCAGGTGATCTCGTAGGCATTCCATTGTCCGACGCCCTTGGACATTTCCTTCGACGGTCCCTGGAAGTGATATAACCCGCCGCAAAACTGATACGGCTTCAGCTTTCCCTTGTAGATGTACTCGCCTTTCTTGTCCTTTGCCTCGTTGTCGAGGATCTGGATTTCCATGCCCAGGTACGACGGCGATTCCTTGGATTTGACATCGGGCACGCGCAGGAAGACGCCAGAGTTGCCGCCGTCGAAGATCTTCCATTCGAGCTTGAGGACGAAATCGCCGTACATTTTCTTGGTGCCGATCCAGCCGCCGCCGGGCTTGGCGAGGAGGAGGTTGTCCTTGACGGTCCACTTGTCCTTGTCGCCGGCGCGGGCTTCGCGGACTTCCCAGCCCTCTAAATCTTTGCCGTTGAAGAGCGGGACGAAGCCATCTTGCGCTTGTGCGGAAGTGGCGGAAGTGGTCAAGGCGAGCACCAGGAATGCAACACGTCGCATGGAAGCCTCCGAATGACGTTGTCGAACCTATTCGCAATCGCGATATTCAATCCGTAGTGCAAGCGTCACGCATGCACCGTGCCGGCGAGACGCCGGCACTACGAAGTATATCCAGGGCCATTCAAGATGTCCGACCGCCTCGTCACCGTCGCCGCGTTTCAGGACACCGTCGCGGCCAGCCTGGCCAAGAACTACCTGGAAAGCCAGGGCATCCCCGCGAGTCTCTTTGATGAAACGACCGTCGCGACCGATTGGCTACTCGCCGGCGCCATCGGCGGCGTCAAGCTACAGGTGGCGCCGATCCATGTCGAACGCGCTGAAATGCTCTTGAGCCGCAATGAAAACGACAGCGATGACGAGGAACCGGAAGAGACGCCGGCCGCGCCGCAGACGGCCATCGCGGCGCAGGAAATCGCCGAGGACCTCAAGTCGGATCACGAAGACAAGCAACCCATCAATAAACTCGTGGATCGCCTTTTTCGCGTCGCCGTACTGGGGTTTCTCTTTTGGCCGTTGCAGCTTTACACGCTGTGGCTGCTATTTCAATTGATGAATGAACAGGGGACGGTGAGCGCGGATCGTCGCTGGAAGGTCTGGGTATGCGTCATCCTGGCGCCGATCATCGTGGTCATGAGCTTTTTCCTGTTCACGTCGTGCGCGTTCCCGGGCCGGTTTCTCATGCCATGACTTCCCTTATCCCCGCTACTGCGAACTTTGGCGCGCTCGGACCGGTCTGCCGGCTCGGCTTCGCGGCGCACATGCACGGGCGATTGCACGAGAACGATGTGCGCGCGGCTCTCGATCGCGGCGTCAACTTCCTCAACTGGTTCGGCGCCGACGATTACCTCGGCCGCGCCATCGCCGGGCTTGGTCCGCGCCGGCAAGACATCAAGGTGTGCATTCAATTCGAAGCGCGAACGGCGCAAGCGGCGGAAGCCGAGTTGCATCAGTTGTTGACGAGCCTGCGCACCGACTGGATCGACGTACTGACGTTTTATTACGTCGAAGTGGAAGCCGAATGGCAAGAGATCATCGGTCCCGGCGGCGCGCTTGAGTATTGCCGACGTGCCAAAGAACAAGGCAAAGTTCGCATGCTTGGCGTGACGAGCCATCAGCGGCCGCTCGCAGCGAGGATCGCGACAAGCGGCCTCGTGGATATGTTGATGATTCGCTACAGCGCCGCCCATCGCGGCGCGGAGAACGAGATATTTCCCGTCACGCAGAGTATTGACATGCCAGTGGTGACGTACACCAGTTTGCGATGGGGTGCGTTGATGCGGCCGACGCCGGACGATCCGCCGGGATTCGTGGTGCCGCGGGCGCGGGACTGGTATCGGTTCGTGTTGCAGCATCCTGGCGTGACGGTGGCGTTGTCGGCGCCGTGCACGCGCGCGGAGTTGGATGAGGATTTGTCGATGCTGGAGGATTGGCGTGCGCCCGGCGACGATGCATATCGGCGGTTGGCGGAACATGGGCAACGCGTTCGCAAACACGCGGGGCCGTTTCCATAACCTGAATTTCGTTTAGCGCTCGCACGGCGCCACGCGAACGCTAAACGAAGAAAACTCAATTGCGGCGCGGCCGCACCACCATATCCGCGTCCGGCACCGGGCTGCCCTCGGCGACGTTGTCGAACCAGGGAGCTTCGAACTCGATGCGGCGCTTGTGCTTCATCGCTTGATTCGCGGTGAGCGCAATGATCGCATCCGCCATCGCGGCCCGGCCATCGCAGCGCGGCTTCAATTCGCGCTCGTCTTGCGACATGCCCTGCCCTTGCATGCGAATGAGATACGCCAGATGTTCCATCTCTTCGCGATACCCGCGGCTCGGCGCACCCGCGCCGATGGCATTGGCGCCGACGGCCGTCGCGCGCGTTTCCGCTGGCGCACCGGACGTGGACGACGCGTCCACCAGCGCCGCGGCGGCGCCCGTTGTCGCGGTCACTTGCGTCGATCGGCCTTGCACGCCCCACAAATACGCGGCCTGTTCTTGTTCCATGACCAGCGTGCCCTTGGAGCCCATCACGCATTCGCCGTACTTCTCGAAGTCGTTCGTGCTGATCGACGAGTACGTGACGGTGACGATATCGTTGCGGCGCGAGCTGGCTCGGGTCGCGTCGTAGTGCGGGCCTGGGAATTCGTAGATGCAATAAACATGGTCCTCGACCTCGCGATTGTCGGTGTAGAAATGCGTGCCGCCGGTCGCGGTGATCGACAGCGGCCGTTTCTTGCCGAGGAAAATGCTGCACGCGTCGAGCTGATGACTGCCGAGTTCCGCCATCAGTCCGCCGCCGGTGCGAATGTAGAGCCGCCAGCGAACGAGTTCCTCCATGCTCGCGTAATCCAGCTCGCGCAAACGCGGCTCCAGCGCGGTCCGGTCGGCCGGCGGGATGAGCGGATACCAGCTGTCCAGGTACGGCCGATCGCCGCGCGTGTTTGGATCGGGATTGGGCCGCACGTTGTTGCGATGCCAGAGGGCGCGGATGTGCTTGATGTCGCCCAGGACGCCGGCGCCGATGATCTCGTTGGCGTGAGCGTAAAGCATCGAGTAATGGCGCTGATGGCCGATCGACAGAAACTTGCCGGTCTGATCGGCGACACGGATCATTTCCTTGCACTGCGCGATGTTCCACGCCATGAGCTTCTCGCACAGGACGTGCTTGCCGGCACGCATCGCCTCGATCGCGACCGGCGCGTGCAGGTGTAGCGGCAACGCGATCACGACCATTTCGATGTCGTTGTTGGCGAGCAACTGACGATAGTCGTCATACACTTGGATGTGCTGATCAATCGTGTGGTTGTAGTGGACGCGGATGTGGTCGCGAAATGCGTTGAACCCGCGACGCGGCGTACCAGCTTGGCCGTTGAAGATGCGTCCGCCGTTCTGCCCATCGCGTGTGCGATGGCAATTTGTCGGGCGAATGTCGCTGGCGGCGACGAAATCGACGAAGTTTGGATTGTGCTCGCCGACGAGGACGCCGCCTTCATCGCCGCAGCCGATGATGCCGGCCTTGACGGGCCGCATGCCGCGCGGGAAGCCGTGATCGCGATAGCCGAAGTACGCGGCCGTTGACACGGGCAACGTCGCACCGGCGGCGATCAGGCCTTGCATGAAGCGGCGGCGCGTGACGCCGGCTTGCGGCGGCGCCTGTTGATCGGCCTCCGCCATCTTGCCGACGACGCGATTGAAGTTGTCCTTGCCGATCGCTTTTTGTTCGGGGGTCATGTCGAGGGCCATGGTATTCTCCTCACCGTAGTGCAAGCGGCTCACTTGCACCGAGTTTTCAATCGTGCAAGCGAGCCGCTTGCACTACGGGGCCGTGCTCGTTTTTTCCTTGGAACAACAACACAAACTCAACAATCCGTCCACACCGGCCCATCGCGAAGTCGGAATGAATGCAAGTGCGAACAATGCGATGATCTCAATCAGCGTCTTGTTGACGAGGAAATAATGCCCCTCGAGCCGCGGACTCTCTGGCCAGCCGGGCAACGGCGGCATCGCAAGATAGAAGGACAACACCAGCAATCCCGTCGCCGCGCACGAAAGCCGGCCGAAGATGCCGAGCATCAACGCGGCGCCGAGGACGATCAGGCCCCATTTCACGCCGAAGTCGGACCACTCGAGCATTCGCCACGACGTGTACGGCCGAGCGGGCGGCTCCGGCATGCGATCCTTGAGTTTCTGTTCCGAGGTCAACACATCGGTCAACGGCTCCCAAAGCGCGGTGGTCGCTTCCTTGAGGTCACCATCCAGTTTCTTCGTTTCCTTCGCATCGGTGGCCTTGGCACGCTTGGCAGTCAAGGCGTCGATTTTCTTTTTCAACGTGTCCTTCAAGGCGGGGTTGATCGTTTTCAATTTGTCCATTTCGGCGTCGATGCCCTTCTTGAACATTCCACGCCACTTGGCCAAGTCGGCCTTCGCGGACTTCCATCTTGCGTGCACCTCTTTGTCATCCGATGGAAATCTCCCCTCCTCCGCGAGGACGGCGTCCAACAGGCGCTGATGTTCCGCGAGACGTTGCTTCATCGTCATGTCGAGGTTCAACTCAGGCGGATACGGGGCAAGTTTGGTGACCGTTTCCGACTTGGTCGTCAGGTAGATCAAGGTGTCGGCCTTGCGTTGCTCGAGAATTCCATCCGCGCGCGTGCGTTGATCGGCATCGAGCTCATAGTAATCCGCGAAGGTATTCACGTAATCGCGCCATTCGCTGTCCAATTCCGCGGGAAACGCGCCGTCGGCGCCGACCGTCAACTTATCGACAAGCCGATCCCCCGCGACCGCCCGATAGTGTTCGGACAGCGGGCCCATCGACTCGCGCAGATACGCTTCGCTGGACCAGTTGGGCGTCGAGAGTTTCTCCATTCCCTCGATGAAACAATGCCAGCCGATCGCGACCCGTAGCGCAATCAGGAAAAAACGCGCGGGCATCGACGAGGATCGATCTGGGCCATTCGTGCCGCGCAGCAGCCAAAGCGACAGCGTGATCAAGATCAAGCTGAGACCGATGGCGGCCAGCAGCATTCCGGAGAAGGTCGAGGTCATGATGCGAATCGCGATGGCCAAAACGGACACGTCATTCCGTTCATCTTAAACAGACGTCAACGGCGGGGCCAAAGGAAAAGGCGAGAATCCTCACGATTTCGTGGCGCTTTGCGCCAGACGCTGGCGAAGTTGCTCCTTGGTCGGCGTCGGCTTCGCGGCAAGATCGTTGAGGACGGACTGCAACGCCAGATTGAGCAGCACACTGGCGATTTGGCCGGCCGACGGCGTGCACCCTTCGGCCGCGACCGCGGCGGCAATCGCTTCGAGATCGTGCCATTCCTGGTCGCTGACCGGAATCTTCGTCCGCCGCGTCGTTCCTTCCAGGGCAGGCCGGCCGCCGCTCGATTGGAGACGCCGAAAGATCTCGGCACGCACGGCGTAAAGAGTGAACGGATTTGCGGCCGTCACGCTTTCGCCCGAGAGAACCTCGGCGCCTAGAGCTGCGGCAATTTGAGTCGGTTCGATTCGTGGCATGGCCGGACCGATGTCTCGAATTTTCGGCATCGCCGGGCCGGTATCGACGAGTTTCTTTGTCATGCCTATCTCCTTCAAACTGGATCAAAAGTCCGAATTCGATAAAATCGCTGATCGAATTCAAAAACGATCTCACTTTTTGGTTCGTCTCTCGTCCCATGCGATGCAAGAACTCGCGCACCTTCGGCAAGTTCGCCACAAATAGTTCAATTCGGATTTGCGAATAAACAATCACAGGGTTTTCACAGATGAGCACGCCTTCGTCGTTCATCCACCCGCCTTCAATTGGAGGCATGATGCTCGCGCCGCCATTAATCATCGACAGCAATTTCCTGGCTTCCAAAACCCATTGACGCTGATTTCCAATTGCATTTCCGTTTTTGTCCTTGTCGGGAACGTAGACACTGAAACATTGCGTGGAAATACCTGCATCCGCGCCAAGTGCTTCGGCAAGGTTGAAAAACTCCGCCTGGGATTCGTCGCTCATTCATGACTCCAAACCATAGCATATCAACTTTTGGGGCCAAAAGCCAACGCTTTTCGGCGGCCCAAGGCAATACGAATTATTACCTATTTGCCATCGCCGTGTCATGGCCCAGCGTGCTAAGGACTGGTTGTTTTGCAATCGACTATGCAGTTTGCGCCGCATCTCCGCCGAAATTGTAAGAAAAACTCGCCAACAGCCTATTGCTGTCCCGTTCCGCGTCTGGTAAAAATCGAGTAATGGGATTGACGTAGTGCGCCTGTCTCAGGAAGAGCCTCCCTCCTTTCGTATCTCCCACGGACGGTTATTCCGCACTTGCTGATAGTTCCGTGCGCGCTGCGCGGGCAGCGCTCGAGGTGTCGCCCCCCGGTCTGGCCGATTCGTTCTCCTATCACCGAGGTTGTCCAAAAATGGCGGCAAAGATTCACGTCGAACGCATGATGCACCGCTCCAGCATCGCCGTCACCGGCGAATCCGCGGCAAGTTACGCTCTCGTCAAGCTCATTCCGTCCGGCCTCGGCGGCGTCACCAAGCCGTTGCCGCTCAACCTGGCCCTCGTCCTGGACATGTCCGGTTCCATGTACGAAGAAGACGGCACGAATATCTCCCGCTTGAAACGTGTGCAAGACGCCGCCATCGCCGCCTTGAAGAAATTGAAACCGGATGACACGTTGACCATCGTCGCGTTCGCCAACAACGCCCTCGTCGTGCTGCCGCCGACCGCAGTCTCCGAGAAGGAGCAAATCGAGAAGGCCATCCGCAACATCGAAAACAACGACATCGATCCAGGCGGCACGTCGATGAACGACGGCATGCGCATCGCGCTGGACGAAGTTGAAAAACTCGCGGGGCCGGGCCGACTGTCCCAGGTCGTCGTCCTCACCGACGGCGAGACCTCCGGCGAACAGGATTGCCGGGCGCTGGCGCAACGCGCCGCGCAAAACAAAATCCACCTCACATTGATGGGCGTCGGCATCGACTGGAAGGCGAACCTCATCAAGGACCTCGCCAAGATCAGCGAGGGCAAGTGGTACTACATCGACGTCAACCAGGCCGCGGAAGCCGAACGCGTCTTCGTCGAAGAATTCGAGCAACTTGCGGCGACGGCGTTCATGGACGTTGAGATTCACTTGCGGCCGATGAAAGACATCAAGATCAAGCGCGTTCGCCAGGTCGTGCCGGAGATCAAGGAACTGCCGATGACGGAGCCGGAGGATCGGCATCTCGTTGCGGCGATGGGCACGCTGCAAAAGGATCAGTCGTCTCGCCTGGTGCTCGACTTGAGCTTGCCGAAACGGCCGGACGGCAAATACGTGATCGCGCAGCTCGAAGTAACGTACGATCTCGGTCTGGGCACGCGCGAAAGCACGGGGCCGATTCCGCTTGAAATGACATACACCGCGGCGGGGCATGGATATGTCAACGCGGAGGTGATGAAGCACATCGACGAGGTGCAGATCTTCGAGTTGAACAACAATCTGCAAAAGGCGATCGCGACCGACAACAAGGAAGAAGTGCAGCGCGTCGCCGAGCAGATCGAGCAGAAGGGCCAGCTCATGGGCCCGCGCGCCGCCAAGAAGACGATGCTCGCCAAGCAAGTGCTGCAAGAATTGAACGCGGGCGGCAAAGTGTCGAAGAAAACGCAGCTCGCGATGGAAGATTCGGCACGCATGGCGGAAGAGATGCCGACGAACTAGCGAGCCGCGGGGTTGATCCCCGCGGAAGCAAATCCACGGGGATTAACCCCGTGGCTCGCCGAAAAACAAACGAATGGGCCGGCGACCAACCCTGGCGTCGTCGGCCAACTTGATGCGGAGGTTTTAGCTGTCATGGTGAAATGTCCGTTCTGCGGTTTTGGCAATGAAGACGGCGCATTGTTTTGCGAACAATGCAAGTCGGACATCAGCAATGTGGCCCCGGCGAGCGAGCCGCCGCCGATGCCTCTTGCGACGCCGACGCCGTTGCCGGAATCGATGCCGCCAATGGAAATGTTTCCGATGGCGAGCATCGAACCGGTTCCCGAGGCGCCGATCCTGGCGGCCATTGTGGAAGATGAGGTCGTCGCCGAGGTCATACCGATATCGCCGGAGGACGAGCCGGCACAGGTCGAGGTGATTGAAGCGGTCGCCCTGGTCGCGGAGCCGATCGTGGAAGCGCCGCCGCCCGTCGCGGAAATGCCTGCGCCGCCGCCGCCCGTGGAAGCGCCGCCAGCGCCGGTCGCCGAAGCGCCCGTGCCGCCACCGCCGCCAATGATGCCTGCCGCGCAGCCGGCGCCCGCCGTCGCAGAGGCGCCGAAGCCCCCAGCGCCATCGGCCGGCACGCCGATCCCGCCACGTTCGGTACCCAAACTCGTGGTCCAGCGCGGCCTGAAGATCGGCGAAGAGTATCCCGTTTATCCAGGTGAAAACTACATCGGCCGCGCCGATGAAAAGCCGGTCGATATCGATCTGCAAATGCAAGAACCGGAAGATCGCGTCTGGTGCTCGCGCCAGCACGCACTCCTGGTTTATGACGAGGACGCAGGCTCGTTGACGATCGAGGACCTCAACAGCTCCAACGGCACCTTCGTCAATCGCGAACGCGTTTATCCCGGTCAGCCGCGCCAGTTGTACATCGGCAACACGGTTCAGATCGGCACGGTGCACTTGAAGATCAAGGTGTAACGGTTCAGATCATCATCCAGCCCGAAGTGCGAACGAATTTTCGTTTGTGCTTCGGGCTGGAGTGTTATTATCATCTTGACTGAGACCCGACGGCTACTCCCCGGCAAGGATCCAAGCCTATGAGCCTGGTGTGTGCGCAGTGTTCGCGCGTCAACCCATCGGAAGCGGCGTATTGTTATTACGACGGCGCGGCGCTCGCCGGCCGGGCGGGCGGGCCGATCAACGCCGGGGCTGCTCCTTTTCCGACTCCATTCGTTTTTCCCAATGGGCTTTCTTGCCGCAATTTCGATCAGCTCGCCTCCGCGTGTCAACAAAACTGGCCGGCCGCGATGGACCTCTTGCGCCAGGGTTACCTCGGCTCGTTCTTCGGCGGCATGGGACGCGTCGATCTGGCGATGGCCGCCAAGGAAGCGGCTACGTTTCCGGATCTGGAACGCGGCCTCGATCAACTGATCGCCAAGTTGCCCTCGCAAGCCGTGCAGCCGCCGAAGCTGCAAGCTGAGCCGAGCGACATCAACCTCGGCCTCGTCAAGATCGGCGAGGACCGCACGACCGAATTGCACCTGACCAATTTGGGCATGCGCTTACTCTATGGGACGGCGACTTCCGACAGCAAATGGCTCGCGCTCGGCGAAGGCGGCGGGCATCCCGAGAAGATGTTCCAGTTCGGCGCCGAGGCGATGATTCCAATCCAGGTGCGCGGCCAGCATCTGCGCGCCGGGACGAAGCCGCTCGAAGGTTGCGTGACGATCGACTCCAACGGCGGCACCATCACGATCAACTTCCGTGCCGACGTGCCGATCACGGCGTACGACGGCGGCCTGTTCGCCGGCGCGACGACGCCGCGGCAAGTCGCCGAGAAAGCCAAGGCCCAGGCCAAGGACGCCGTCCCCTATTTCGAGAACGGCGCCGTCGCAAAATGGTACGCCGCCAACGGCTGGGTCTATCCCGTCGTCGGCCCGACCATGCCGGGCCTCGGCGGCATTCAGCAATTCTTCGAGGCGCTCGGCGTCGCCAAACCGCCGCAGGTCGATTTCACTCCCAAGACGCTCAGCCTCGACGGCGCCGTCGGCAAGACGATCGAGACCAGCATCGAGGTCGCCGAGATCGTCACCGGCAAACGCAAGGTCGTCTACGGCTGGGCAAGTTGCGATGAACCGTGGATCGAGATCGGGCCATCCAAGCTCACGAGCAAGAACGCCATCGTGCCGATCACGATTCGCATTCCCAACCCGTGTCCGCCGACGCTCGAGGCGACGATTCACGTCGTCGGCAACGGCAACCAGAAGGCAAACGTCCCGCTCAAGGTCAAAGTCGCCGGCGGCAAGTCGGGGGTCAAGCTTCAGCGTGAAGAGGAATTCGTCAATCTGGAGATCGTCGAGGATCAGGCGCCGCTCGCTGTTTCCGTCGTCGAAGACGATTTTCCGTCGCCGCCGCAAGCGAAACACGCGCCGTTGCCGATTGACATCCTCGACGACGACGACGCGGCGCCGCCGGCGGCATATGCGCCTCCCCCGACCGCTGCTGCCGCGCCGAGCCCGTTGCCGGTGGTCGAGGTGGACAATGAGGCCTCGCCATTCTCGATCACCGACGCGCCCGTACCTTCGACGCTCGCGCCGACGCCGATGAAAACGACAACGACGAAAGCACCCAAACCCGCCGACCGTCTGCCGTTGCCCGTTCGTCTGGTGTTGCATCTGATCCCCGTCGCGCTCTTGGGCCTGTTCATGTTGATCTTGATCGTGGTGGATCTTTTCTCGTCGCCGCCCACAAAAGGAGTTGGCGGAGGCGGCGGAGGCAGCGCGGATGCGGTCGATGAGCGGCCTTTTGTCATGCTCAAGTTCGACGAGGGCCGCATCGATAAGGATTACGCCGACACCATGATGTTCGCCGTCCACAAGATCGATCCGACTGACAAGAAGGCCGAAAGCGTCAAGCTGAATTATTATCAGAACGGCGCCGGCAACAGCGTCGTCGCACTCATCGACACGCGCGAAGCTGTCTTCGGCGATGTGCCCGGTTCTGGCAAATGGTTCCGCGACAAGACGGTGGACTATACCAAAGGCGGAATCGCCGCGGGCCAATACGGCGGCAAGAAACGCACCTTCGAATTCACGAAGGAAGGCATTCTGATCACGCAAACCGTCACCATCGAGCCGAGCGATCCGATCGAAGTCGCCCCCGATACCTTTCGCCGGCTGCTAACAACATGTCTGGTCCGCTATCGGATCCACAACACCGACAAGAACACGCACAAGGTCGGCCTGCGCGTCATGATGGACACCTACATCGGCGACCGCGACGACGTGCCGTTTCTGCTCCCAGGCGTTGACGAGCCGGTGAAGGACAAGAAGCACCTGTTCGGCGCCGAGGTGCCCGCTTTTGTGCAGGTCGTGCAAAAAGAGAGCTTGCGCGATCCGGGCATCGTCCTGCAGCTCGGCCTTCGCATCAGCGACAAGCTCGATCCGCCCGATCGCTTCATGGTGACGCGCTATCCGTCCAAGATCGACAACGCTTACAAGAAATGGAAGATTCCCTACGCGGACTTCATAGACGATTCCAGCGTCGCCATCTACTGGGAGCCGAAGGATCTGGGCGCCAATCAAACGCGCGAGATCGCCTTCACGTACGGTCTGGGCAGCATCTCGGCCGAGGCGGACAAGCTGGGGCTGACGGTCGGTGGCTCATTCCAGGCGGGCGGCGAGTTGACGGTGGTGGCGCTGGTTTCCGATCCGAAGGCGAGCACGGTGACCTTGAAATTGCCGGCGGGCATGAGCCTGGCGGGCAAACAAACGATGACGCAAAAGGTGCCAACGATCCGCGCCGGCCGAGCCGTCCCCGTGACATGGAAGGTGCGCACCATGAATGCTGGAGCACGGCAGGAAATTGCCGTCTCGACCGACAATGGCTTGAATCAATCGCGCCGCGTCACCATCAGCGATCGGTCATTGTTCAACTGAAACGGCCCGTGGAACACCATTCCC
>DAIOGM010000094.1:0-7405 GCA_036745215.1 Gemmataceae bacterium | reverse complement strand
TGGTGTCCTTCGCGGGTTCGACACGATTGGAATCGTATTCCACGGTCTAACCGCCTTCGTTCAAATCGTTCTCCGACAAGAGTCCGAAACCATTTTGCTGCAAATGCGCCGCCGCCGTGTCCACGTCCTCGACGCGCAACGCCAGCGCCCCGCGGCCAAGGTGTGCCGCCATCAGCGGATACGCATAATGGATGCTGATCTCGGCCTCCAGGAGCGCCCGGCAAATCTGCAAGAGCGGCTGCGCGCCGTCAGGCAATGTCACTACCAAGAGATCGCATTCAGTGAACGGCAAATCCGCTTGCTTGAAAATCTCATACGCCCGTTCCGGATCGCTGAGCACCATGCGCACGATCGCGCAATCGGACGAATCGACCACGGTCAGCGCAATGATGCGATTGTCCGTTGTCTCGAAGCGCCGCACCAGACTCAAGAGCGCGCCGAGACGATTGGCCAGGAACACATTGAACTGCCGCACGCTCGGCCAATCGCGGCCGCGCGCGGTGGCAAACCCGACGCCTTCGCTTTCGTCGCCGCCGTAGCTCATGGCCGATCCTTTCGTGTGGGGGGTTACGGATCAATATAAGGCATTCGCCGGGAATCGGTCAATCGAAGGTATGCCCGCTTGCGGTTTCGCGCATCGCTCGCCGCCCGAAATCTACTTGCGCACCTTGCACAACGTCACGCAGTTGCCGATCTCGTTGTATTGCACCCAGCTCATGTAATGGCGCATCAAGAAGACACCGCGGCCGCCGGGACGTTCGAGGTTTTCGGGATTGAGCGGATCAGGCACGCCTTCGGGATCGAAGCCGGGCCCTTCGTCGCGAATCTCAATAGTGAACTGCTGATGCGTAACCTGATAGCGGACATGAACGGTCTTGGTGGGATCGAGCCGATTGCCGTGCTTGATGGCATTGACGAGGGCTTCCTCCAATGCCAGACGAATGCCGAAGACTTCCTTGTCCGTGAAGCCGATCACGTGAATTTCACCCAGGAGGCGAGTGAGGAATTCCTGCATCTGCGGCAGCGTTTGAAATCGCACGAATTGCCAGCCCGGTTCGCTGGTCATGAGCGTCTTACCATAATGAAGCGGACGGGAACGGTTTTGGGTAATTCCTTTCATTATGGCAGGACACTGGGATTTGCCAAGGCTTCGTTCAGCGCTCGTTGATATTAACCCGACGCGCAAGCGAGGAACGGCCTCGGCTTACGCTTCGGGTTGGAATTCAACCGGGATACGATCACCCACGATATACGAGCACGCTGTACTTGTAACTCAGCTTCTTCTCCTCTCCCGGATTCAGACTCACCGTCCACAGTGCCTCGTGGATGCGATTGACGTCTTCAAGAGTCTCTTCGCGATCCACGATCTTCGGCTCGCCATTGATCTCGTGAATGACGCCGCGGATCGCATGACGAACGTTGAGCTTGATCAGCTGGGCGCGATGATTGCTCATCGTCAGCTCGCCCTTGAGATAGATCTTGGTATAGGTCCTGTCGTCCAGAGCAATTCGCTCGTTGGGCTTGGCGTCGGCCTGCTCCTGACTGATGGCGCGAACGCTCAAGCTTCGCGTCACGCGCAAACGCGATTCCTCGCCGACGTTGGCCCAGAAGCTGGTGCGCTGGCCGTTGAATTTGCCGTTCTCGACGACCATCGCCGGCGCGGTCGTCATCGGGAACTTGAATGGGTTCTTGAAGACGAGCACGTCCCACATCTCGTCCTTGACGCCGTTCCGATCGCCGCCGTGTTTGCGAGCCACGGGACTGGTGCCGACGGTCCAATCGACGACGCGTTCGTAGTCTGCCTTGGCCTTGCCGATGGAAAGCGACATCGATTCTTCGCGCAAGAGCGTGTGCTTGCCGATCGGCTCATAGTGCAGGTCCACGCCCTCGCCCGCCGGCGTCGCGCCGAGGTTGAGTTTCGGACGGGCGAAGTGATCGAAATTGTAAATCGCCGTGTTGTTCGTTAACGCCAATTGCTGGCGCAGGACGCCGTCGTCGCGCGATTCGTGCCGGCTGCTGATTTCTTGAAAGAACTTCGTCCACGTCGTGCGCGCCGAAAGCGGCGACGTCACATTCGCGAACTCGACGCTCGGAAAGCCGGAGATCAACTTGATGTCCGCGTCTTGCAGATCGACCAGCTCATTGCGGATGACGGTCGCCATCTCGATCGCCAGCGTTTTGGGATTGCTGATGTCCACGTGATAGCTCGGCGCCCAGGCCAGGCCGTTGGTAAGATAACTCACGTATACGGAAGGTTTCTTATCCCCCTTTTCGACGTTGAGAATCAGGACGGGCTTGCGCTGCACGATCTTCTCATCGGGGTCTTCGGTCTGGATCATCGCGATATCCTGAGGATTGATGTAGATGCGGCTCTTGATGGTCTTCAAAACCCAGAAGTGCTCGTAATAGCCGCCGCGTTCGACGGGGATGAGCCCTTCGGGCTGTTCCGCCTTGGCGAGCTTGACAAGCGAGCCGGTGACGGACGGAATTTTCTCGTTGCGAAAATGCACGGTCACCGTCTTGCCGGCGAGATCGTTTTGCAATTTCATGCTGCCTTCGACGTGCACCGGCGCTTCGACGTCGCGCATCTTGACCGAGACATCGACCTTGGCCGTCGATTCGACCCAGAAGGAGCCGTGCACCGGCTCGGGCAAGGCGTCGAGTCGAAACGTGCCCTCGCCCGGCACGAGCACTTCGCGCTTGATGATGGCAAGGCCGTTCTTGAACAGGCCGACGGAGATGATCTTGCTCTTGACGACCGCTTCTTGAGCGACGGCCGGCGAGGCGAGGACGAGAATGAGCAAACCGCAGAGCCAATTGCTGCGCATGAGAGGACCTCCTCAAGGTTTGAGATTTTTGTGGGATCGCTGGAAAAGACGGGACTGCGCGGGCGAAAGTTTGACCGGCGAGCCGAGCCACGTAAGGGGCCGGTTGACGATGCGCCTACTCAACCGGCCCCTTACGGGGCTCGGCTCGCCAATCACTTGCGTTCGAAAACAATCTTGCCGCCGACAATCGTCGTCAACACTTGCGTGCTGCCAATCTCGTTCGCCGGGCACGTCAGGTAGTCGCGATCAATGACAATCAAATCCGCGAGCTTGCCGGCTTCGAGGGTGCCCTTGTCCTTTTCCTCGTGGCCAAGGTACGCGTTGTTGATCGTGTAGAGCCGGAGGGCGTCCTCGCGCGAAATGCACTCTTCCGGGACAAGCACGGCGCCGGTTTGGATCTTGCGCGTGACGGCCGTTTCGATGCCGAGCCAGGGGTCCCAAGGATTCGTCGCCTTGCGCGGGTCGAGCTTGATCATGTGGTCCGAGCCGCCGCCGATGGTGGTGAATTGCATCCAGCTCTTGTACGGTTGGAACCAGCGGATGCGCTCCTTGCCGAGGACCTTGCTGAGCGTGTCGCCGTCCTTGTAGAGCCAGGCGGGCTGCACGTCGGCGCAGACGCCCAGGCGTTTGCAGCGCTCCAGGTTGTTTTGCGACTGGAAGTTGGCGTGCGTGATGCAGAAGCGCAGGTCCTTGATCGGCACGATGCGATCCGCGAATTCGTACGCGTCGAGGAGCACGTCCATGGCGCCTTCGCCGGCGGCGTGGGCCGTGATTGCCCATTTGCGGCGTGCGGCTTCCTCGGCAAGAATCTTCGCTTCCTCGGGCGACGTGAACAGCAAGCCGCGGTAATCGTCTTCCGTGATTTGAAAGTTAGGGCCCTTGGGCCAGGGCTGACGCATGTAAGCCGTGCCGTTGGTCATGCCGCCGTCGAGGAAAAACTTGATCGGGCCAATGCGAATCCAGACGCCGCCGGTTTTCGTGGGGCCGAACTTGCCATCCTTGCCGGGCAACGCTTCGAGGGCGCGGACGATGTCCTCGCGGGTGCCGCGCGGATTGTAGTTGGGGCAAACGTTGATGCGAACGGTGAGTTCGCCTTTCGCGAGCAGGTCGTGATACCGATCGAACGAGCCGCGGCTGGCGCTGCGATCGGAGATGCTTGTGATGCCGTAAGAATTGTAAAGCGCGAAGAGGCTCTTGAGCGCGTCGCGGCCGTTCGGAGCTTTCGCCTTGGCTTTCAGCTTCGTCTTGTTGGCGGTGACCTTCAAGACGCCCGCCGAGTTGCGCAACATGCCGGTCAACTCCCCTGTCTTGGGATCCTTGACGATGACGCCGGTCTTCGGGTTTTTCGTCTCCTTGGTGACGCCGGAGATTTTGAGCGCCATCGAGTTCGCCATGCTCGCGGGGCCGGCGTTGTAATAGACGGGATGATTCGGCGCGACGGCGTCCAGCTCCGCCAGCGTCGGGAAGCGCCCTTCCTTCAGACGCGTCGGGAACGCATAACGCAAGGTGATCCAGTCGCCTTCGTCCAGCTCTTTCGTTTTCTTGCGAATGTAATCGAACACGTCGTCGAGCGATGTCAGGTACGGCACCTCCTCGTCGTTCTCGCTGGTCGCCGCCCCTGTGGGATGCGTATGGCTGTCGTACAGGCCGGGCATCACGGTCTTGCCTTTGACGTCCATGACCTTCGTCTTGGGGCCTTGATGCTTGAGAATCAACTCATCCTTGCCAACCGCGAGGATGCGATCGCCCTTGACGGCAACGGCCTGACCGATCGTGAACTTGGCGTCCACGGTCAGCACCTTGGCGTTGTGAATGATGAGGTCGGCGGGCTCGGCGCCTTGCTCGTCGGCGGGGGTGATCTCGATATTGAGTGCAAGCAGGATGAGCAATGTGACGAGAAGAGATCGCTTTTTCATGATAAAGCCCCGGGGTGAGGTACTCCGAACCCCGGGGTTCGGAGTACCTCACCCCGGGGCTTACAAGTAATTATCACTTGGCGGCGTGGAAGGTCCACGTCGTGTAGTGACGAATTTCCTGATACTTCTCGCCTTTCAACTCGCCTGCCTTCTTTTCGATGTAGCGAGCGCGAATGCCGATCGCGCCTTTGATATTCGCCGGGAGCGTGCCGAGATTGAAGGAGCCGCTCTTGATGAGCATCGGCTTGATTGCTTCTTCAACTCCGGGAACCATGGCGACCACTTCCACGTCCGCAGTCGGCTTGCCTTGCCAGAGCACTTGGAATTCGGCCTTCGAGCTTTCCATCGCCACGATCTCGAGTGGCAACTTGCTCCAGCCTTTACCGAGCGTCTTGTCCGTCGGCGTGCCGATTGTCGTCTTCGTGTAATAGTTCAACAAGTACGGATCGCCTTTCTTGGCGAGGACGCCGTACTGGCAAATGCCGATGACCTCGACCGGTTCCTTGGACTCGAACGAAAGAAGGTAATGATCCTTCAGTTCTTTCTTGGTGACCGTGATATCGCCCTTGGCGCTGCGCGCGAACACTTGAGTCTGCGCGATCTTCGCGATCGGCACGTTCGCGTCCGGTGCGAGTTCATCGCTGAAGACCATTTGAATCGTGCCGTCTTTCTGCGGCACGAGCCAGATGAAATGAGCCTGTGCGGGGATCGCCAGGGCGGCGACGGCGAACAATGCGAGCAATCGTTTCATGGGTGTCTCCGTGAGTGGTTACAGTTTCCCGGAATCCGATGCGGATTCCAAGCAAAAAAAACTCGGCGTACGAACCTTGGTCATGGGGTGGGGTTCATGCCCTGGTCCGTCGCCGAGTGGTGAACGCAAAACCGAATGCGAACAACGCGTGCCGCTTCAACGCCTTGTCGGCGGCACAAAGGCCTCGACCTGGGCGACATTGCCATCGCGCGACGCGCCGCCCAGAACGAGTAATTGACCAGGGCGAACCGATACCATACGGTGAACGAGCCGTTGTTTTTCAAGAACGCCAATCTCTTGCCAGGCGTCATTCTTGTCGTTTAACCGATAAAGCTTGCCGTCCGACGGGCTGACGTAGAGTTTGCCGTCATTGGCACAAACGGCGGGCGTGAAGCCATTACGCGCCGGTCCGGGTAAGGCGGGGCCGTGGGACCATTGTCGCGTCTTCAAATCGAGAATGTCCACGCCCTTGTCCGTTCCGTCCGGCCCCATCCCGCCGACGACGTAGATCTTGTCTTCGACGGCAGCCACGTTCAGCGCGCGGCGTTGAAACGGCTGCTTGATGGATTCCCATTGGAGCGGCTTCTTGGCCAAATCGAGAACGAGCGCGTGTTCAGGCCAAACGCTTTTCTGGCCTTGACCGTTCATCTGCCAGCCGCCCACGACAACGATCTTGTCCCCCACGACGGTAGCGTCGTGCGACGAACGTCCGCTTGGAAGGTCGGGCAGCGACGCCCACTTGCCGAGTTTCGGGTCGAACACCGCCACGGTCGCGATCGACACATTGTCGGCTGCCTCATCCGGCTTGTTGCGCGGCTGCATGCCGCCAATGCGATAGAGCTTACCGCCGTGCGAGACCAGCGCGAGGCCCTGCAAGCCGACGCCGCCGGGCAATTCTTCCCAGGCGCGCGGATCGCCGATGTTGAGCCGGCGGAACTTGCCGGTGACCGCCTCGGTCGAATAAGTGTGCGTCTTGCCGACGTGGCCGCCGTAGACGTAGACGTGACCATCGGCCACCGCGGCGCCGAAGCTCGAAAACGCTTCGGGCATCGCCGGGTATTTCGTTTTGACGTCCTGGCCATGCCCGAACCCGGCGAGCAAGACGACGACTACCAGACTCGTTCCAAATCGCATCAGAAGCTCCTTATGTATTTCGAATTACCTGTTTTCTTGCTCACTTACGGGCGAGTTCCTTTTTTCGACCCGGCACCAGCACGGTCTTCATGAACCGGTCCCATTCGCGATCGTCGGCGAATTTCGGATTGTCGTTCTTCAGACGTTCGATCGTGCTGATCTCGTACTTTTTTTCCGCCGGATACGTTTGCCAGGTCTCGTACGTCAACGGCTCGGTCGCCTGCGTCTTGCGATTGCGTCCGCAGCCGGACGCGAAGACGGCAAGCAACAACAATAGTGCAAGCCCGATGCCTCTCATGTTCTGTCTCCAATTTTCAATGACACGGCTGCGCTTAAGCGGAGCGCAGCCTTGGAAAATCAATCCAAGCTCACGACTTCATTGCCCGCGCGGGTCGAATAACCCTGATAAACGCCAGTCGTGATGGAGTTCGATACGAACCGCACCGAGCCGTCCACGAGCGCGAAGTTTGCACCGCCGGGGTGCTGACTGCGAAAAGCGCCGTAAACCGTGGTCGTGTTGTCGTGGGCGTTGAACGGATGGAACGTGCTGCCGTAGCTGTAGCCGATGTAGCCATACGCCCAGATGCCGCCCATTTCCGTGGAGGGCACGCCCTTGGGAATGAAATCGGTTTCGCCCACGAGGAAAGTGTTGGACGTGCCGTCGAGCATCGACGCCATCCGGGTCGGCGCCAGGTTCGGGCTGTTCGGCGTGGTGGACGGGCTGTGCAGCGGGATGACTGCCCCGTCAAACACCGGCGGCTGAGGCATTCCCATCA
>DAIOGM010000093.1:0-20095 GCA_036745215.1 Gemmataceae bacterium | reverse complement strand
GCAGCGCCCACGAAAGCCATCAGCGTGACATCGCCGAGACCCATCGCTTCGCGCAACGCGGCGAGAGCCTTGTCCTTGCCGTTGACGACCTGCGATTTCTTGACGCGCACCTGTGTCAGACCGAATTCAAGGCGGTCGAGGTCCACCTTGGTAATCTTGGAATCCGGCGTCGGACTATCAAACAACTGTTGTGCACGTTTTTGCGATTTCACCAGGTTGTCGTAAACTTCATCGACGACCTTGCGTTGGGCTTCGATGAACTGCATCGTGAAGAAATTCCGCGTGATGGCGTAACGCGTTTCCCAGATCGCCTGCTGCAAACCGGCGTCGGCGATCGTGATGCCCAGGCCCGCTTGCGTGCGGCGAATCTTGTAATCGCGCGCGAACAGTCGGGCGGCAATCGGCAACCGCTCGACGCCCCGCGCCCCCGCATACGCCGCGTTCAAGCTGGCGCGGGCGGCGTCGAGGGCGGGTTGATGCTGGAAGCCCAGGTCGATGCATTGGTCCAAACTCATCGGCCCCGGCGATTTCGTCGGCGAAATCGGCGCCGCGGCGTCGTCGCTGGTCGCACTTTTGACAACGACATGTGGCGTCGAGACCGGCGATGGCCGCACCTGGATGATTTCCTGGGCGCTGGCCTGCGTCATTGCCCAGAGGCAACCGATGAGCCCGGCTCCAAGCCATCGACGGCAAAAATTCCCTTGCAAACTCATGATGATGTACCTCTCAATGGTGTCTTGTGGCCGCGCGGACGGGCTATTCGGGCGCGCGGGCCGCTCGTTGATGAGAATTTCGCCTATCTCCATATATGAGATCGACGGCCCGTCCGATCCTCTGAACGTCCGCTTATGATAAAATGGAGCAGAAGAAAGACAAGCGTCGCGCTTTTACCTATGAGGCAATTTGGGAATGTTGGGCAATCATTTCCGCCAAAGTAGTCATCACGCTCCGCGTGATGGATTTGGTTTTCATTCGCAGCAGGAACGATGCCCAAATCCATCACGCGGAGCGTGATGACTACAATGGTACCATGAAGCTCGAACTCTCCCCGGCATTGCAACTGGCATTCGACCGCGCCCGCCAACTGGTGCTCCGCGAACGAGCAGCCGAGGTCGTGTCGCGCCACCTCCTGGCCGGCTTGCTCGCGGAGGAAGAAGGCAAAGCCGCGACGCTATTGATGGAAGCGGGAACCGATTGGCCGCGCGTGCAGGCGCATCTGGGCTTGCCGGTTGAGATTGACGCATCGACGCCGCCCGATTTGCCGTTGCATCCGGCGCTCGAAAAGATGATGGGCCAGGCGCGCGAGCTGGCGATTCATCACGGCGACGAGGGCAGCGTCGCGACCGATCACGTCCTTCTGGCGTTGCTGACCACGGACGACGCGATGCGCGGCCAGTTGACGACCTTGGGCCTCGAATTTGAAAAGTTGCGCTTGGCGATCATCGGCGAGACCGCGCCGTTGACGATGGACGAGCCGCTCTTTGGCAGCGAACCGGTGGCGGAATCGGATACGGCGCGCATCCTCGACGCCGCCGCCAATCGGGCGCGCGAAGCAATGCGCGTATTGGAGGATTACACGCGATTCAAATTAGGCGACGCGTTCTTGAGTGCGCAGCTCAAGCAGCTTCGCCACGATTTTGCCGCGGCGATCCAGCTTTTGCCGCCGTCGCTGCTTCTGACATCGCGCGACACGCTCGGCGACGTCGGCGCCGCCATCAGCACCGACGCGGAATGGCAACGGCCATCCCTTGAAGCAGTTGTGGACGCGAATTCCAAACGCTTGCAGGAAGCGCTGCGCAGTCTGGAGGAATACGGCAAAGTCCTCAGCAGCGAATTCGCGCAGCGCGTCGAGCGTCTTCGTTACCAAAGCTACACGCTCGAACGCGCGCTGGCGCCGGGCAGGGGAGATCGGCTCGCGAACGTTCGGCTCTGCGTGCTCGTCACCGACGCGCTGTGCCGGGCATCGCTGGTCGGCACCGTCAAGGAAGCGATCCTCGGCGGCGCCGAGATGATTCAGTTGCGTGAAAAAGACGTGGATGATCGCACCTTTCTGACGCGCGCCCGCGAAGTGCGCAAACTCACGATTGAGGCCGGGGTGTTGTTCATCGTCAACGATCGGCCCGACCTCGCGCGCTTGAGCGACGCAGATGGCGTTCATCTCGGCCAGGACGATTTGCCCGTTCATGAAGCGCGGCGCATCCTTGGGCCGGACGCGCTCATCGGCGTCAGCACGCATGATCTCGATCAGGTTCGCCGCGCCGTTCTCGAGGGCGCGAGTTACATTGGCGTTGGGCCGACGTTTTCATCGCAGACGAAGAACTTTGGAGCGCTCGCCGGCGTGGAATTCGTGCAAGCGGCGTGTGCGGAGACATCGCTGCCGGCGTTCGCGATCGGCGGCATTCATCTGGAGAATGTCGCACAGGTCGCCGCCGCCGGGGCCAGACGCGTCGCGGTGAGCAATGCCGTTTGCGCAGCGCCGGACCCACGACTCGCCACTCAGAAACTTCGCCAATCCCTCCCCGTTTAGCGCTCGCAGAAAAGCGCCGGCGTGCGCCTCGATCGCCGTTTCAGCGCCGAGCCGCCGGCGCCGCCGCGCGAGCGCTAAACGGCAAGCGGGCACTTGCAATCCCATTTCCGCCGGTTTACAATTTTCACATCTTCCTGAAAGGAATAAAACCCATGAAAGTTGCGCTCGCCGACCGTCTGGAGCAAGTCGAAGACCAGTTCGTCGAGCTGTGGAACAACATGGCCTCCCTCTGGGGCATCAGCCCAACCATGGCTCGCATCCACGGCCTGCTCTACATCTGCGGCGCCGCCCTTTCCATGGACGACATCATGGCGCGTTTGGCCATCTCGCGCGGCAACGTCAGCATGAATCTGTCCAAGTTAGTTGAATGGGGCCTGGTGCGGCGCGTGCACAAACGCGGCGATCGCAAGGAATATTATGAATCGCTCCACGACGTGTGGGAGATGTTCACGCTGGTCGCGAATCAACGCAAACGCCGCGAGATCGATCCGATCATCAACACGCTGCGCCGTTGCCGCGATGAACTGACGCCGGAAACACTCGGCGGCCAGGCGGCGAAGGAGAATGTGCAGAAGCGGTTTCAACGCATCAATGAATTGCTGAAACTGCTGACGACGCTCGATAGTTTGTCGCAACGATTTTTCGAGAGCCACAAGGGGTTGCGCGAGGCCGTGGAGATGCTGGCGTCGGAGGAATGAGCGATGATATTTGCCGTTCTTCGGGGCGTATTGCTGTTCATTGTCACAACTGTAGTCGTTTTTTTCGTGGTTCAAATCACTATCCTGATGGACCGTGGGCGATGGTTTGAAGATTTTGCGGAGTGGTTCGTCATTCCAATCTCCTTTGGTTGGAGTGTCGGCATTGTTGGTTACGCAACCCATCCGTCGGCGAAAGGACTTCCCAAGCCATGGCAGGATCGGTTGTCCAAGTGGTTTGAATCCTGGGGATTGCGAGGGCTGATTGGTTTGGTTACGGGACTTGTCGTGGCATGGTCGTTTTTTCTCATCATGGTTTTCTTGACTTGGATATTTGGACTGGTTCAATGGGATACCGACGCGCGGTGGCGTGTCGTGCCGGCGCAGCGGACGAAGCAGACAGTTGCAGTTTCGATCACCGCGAGCGCCGCATCGAGTGCGTTCTTTGCAAGTATCGTCGCGGCATTGATTTGCCCAGGGTGGGTCAAAATTCAGGCAATTTTCAAGTTCGCGGCCAAACGCGCGCTTGCGGGATTAATCGCTGGCGCCTGGATTGGCGCCGGTGCGGGCATGGCGTTTTCCATTCTCGTGGATTGGGGTTATCTCGATTGGCGTAGTGAGCGGATGGTTGACGTGACTGCTGCATGTTGCGGGAGCGTAGGCGGCATTCTTGTCGCGATCGCATTGCGACTTTACTTCAAGAGTTAACGCTCTTCATAAACACCACTTACTTTTCTCGTTTACGTTTCACCTTCTTCGCAGGTGCCTTCGTCGTCTCCGGCAACACAAAGAGATCGGCAACCTTGCAGCGAAAACCGGGCAGCACGTCGCCGCCGGTGAGGGTGTCTTTTTCGGTGAGTTTCTTGATGCCGGTCTTGCTGTAAATGGTAACGGTTCGCGATTCGGGATCGATGACCCAGACCAATTCGACGCCGTTATCGAGGTAATCGTTGATTTTTTCGGTGATGTAGCGAGCCGAATCGTTGGGCGACAATACTTCGACCGCGACGCGCGGTGCGATGTCGCCCCATTTGACTGGCAAATCCTCAAACCGCGCAACATCCTCATACCACGCCACATCGGGGCCGCGCACGGTGTCAGGATCGTATTCGAGAATGACTCCGCAATCGTTGCATACGACGTAGCCTTTTTTTCTTTTCTGGGCGAACAATTCGAGTTTGAACGTTGTGTTGGCGCAAATGCGGCCGTGAATACGAGTTGGACGAGACACTTCAATCACCTCCCCGCGCACCAGTTCGAAGGAGCGAGCGCGGTTTTCGGGCCGCTCGACAAAATCATAAAACTCGTCGGCGGTCATCAAGGATGGGGGTGCTTTGAATTCGACGATCATCGGGACCTCGCGAATGGAGAACCGGCGGTATTGTATCAATCGAGCCGCTTGCGCGCCAACGCCAGCGCTCCGTGGACGACGACCTCCTCGCCGAGCGCCGCGGGGACGATGTCGTAGCAATCGGCGAAGGGTTTGAAGACGCGCTCGGCGACGAGCTTTCGCAATGGCTCGAAAAGTACGTTTTCGCCCATCAATGAAACGCCGCCGCCGATGACGATGCGGCGCGGACTTGTCAGGGCAATGACTTGACAGATCGCGTCGGCCAGTGCGACCCAGGCCCGATAAAGGATATGCCAGGCCGGATCGTGTCCATTTTGTGCTGCGTCGGCAATTTGACGTGTCTGCAATTTTGAATCGTCGCCGAAAACCGTTTTCCAAGTTTCGGGTTGCCGTTCTGCCTCTTTTCGTGCCCATTGTTCGATGGCCCATCCCGATGCAATTGCTTCGAGAGGGACATATCGATCCTGTAGTGGTAATCGCAAATGCCCAATCTCCGCCGCCCCTCTGCCGCAGCCGCGATAAATCTCGCCGTTGATGATGAGCCCGCCGCCGATTCCCGAGCCGATGGTGATGTAGAAGATGGGCGAGAGTCCCTTGCCGGCGCCGAAGAGTGCTTCGGCCAAACCGGCGACGTCGGCGTCGTTGCCGAGCGCGGCGGGCAGGCTGGTGATTTCTTCGATCCATTTGGCGAGCGGGAAGTCGTCCCAGCCCTGGATTTGATGTGATTTGATGACGGTGCGCGTCGCGTCATTGACCGGTCCGCCGAAGCCGATGCCGACGCCCTTGAGTTCATCCCGTTTACGTTTAGCGCTCGTTAACAACTTCGGTATCGCCGCCGTGATCTGCCGGCGAATGCCGTCCGCTCCATCGGTGGGCACAACGTTGCCGCGCCAGAGCGAGTGAATGACGCCGTCGCCGTCGCCCATGCCGAGCTGCAACTTGGTGCCGCCGATTTCGATGCCGAGGTACATGTAGGGATTTTACGAGTCCATCGCCTGCATGCGTTGGAATTCGAGTTGCTCGTAGCGGCGTTTGAGCATCGGCAGATTGAAGCCCATTACAAATGCCAAGACTCCGCCGATGATGAAGCATGGGTAGTAGACGTGATAGGGTTGCCCCGTCGTCAGCGCGATCGTGCCGACGAGGAGAAGAACGACGCCGATGCAGAACGCCGCGATTGCCGTTGGCACGATGATGGACCGCGCCTTGCCGAGTCCCGCGGTGATGCCGAAAGCGGCGCCGAGGATGCCGACGGAGCCGCCGATGAGTCCGCCGAGCCAGCCGGCGTCTTGTTCCGACCACCACTCCGGGGATCGCGCGTTATCGACGTTGGGGGGAGGCGGCGGGACATCCGCGAAAACGACGCTGGCATTAATCATCAGCACCAGAGCCACGACGAGATGGCGCATCATGTTGTTTCTCCTTTTCACGCTTGAAAGCGCTCAGCAATTGCTTGAGCGTCGCCTGATCGATGCGGCCGTCGGCGTGCATGGCGCGGACGGTGCGCTCGAAGTCGGACATCTTCTGATCGCTGTCGAAGACCTTGATCTTCGCGATGAGGCGATCGAGCCGCAAGCGCACCGTGGGATACGAGATGCCGTACGCCTCGGCCAGTTCTTTAAGGGAACCGGAGGCGAGGACGAAGCGTTTCAGGAACGCGAGGTCTTCGTCTTCGAGCAGGTCGAGCCAGCGGTCGCGGTCGGTCATTGTTCAATAATATTAAGTATTGTTTGAATAAAATTCAAGTCAAAAAGCAGATTTGTTTGATTTTTGTTGATTCGCGGCGCCGCCGATGCCGCGACGCGGGCGCTAAACGAAGATGGGCTACCACCATTTCCAGGGGATGAGCGCGGGAACAGCGCTACGGTATTTTTCGTATTCGGCGCCAAAGTCGCGCGCCAGGTCGCGCTCCTCCAGTTGAATGCCAGCACGACATAAGCCGTGATGCCTAGGTTCATCATCAACAACTCCGGCGGCATCTTCGGCTGCGCCCAGATGGCGATCAACAGGCCGAGCATCAAGGGATGCCGCACATAGCGATACGGTCCGGTCACGATCAATGGCTCACGTTGGGCGACGTAGCCGGTCCACGCCGGGCGCAAGCCGAAGAACGAGGCGTGATCGAAGCGCGCGCACCACGCGATGCCGAGCGCTGCCAGCAAGCTGCCTGCGACAATCCATGGCGGGCCGTCCCACACCAATTCGCCGGGGATCGGCCGCCAGAGCAATGTCATCATGCCCGCGGCAATGCCGGACGCGCCGACGTAGGCGACGCGTTCCAGGTGGTCGGGAAGTCGCCAAAACGGGCGTCGCTGCATGCCGCTGTGTTGTAGTGCGAACACCGCGATGAGGACGCCGTTGCTGATGTATGCCGAATTGGACTCGGCCGCTGGATCGCGTGGCCAAACGCCGATGCCGGTGGCGACGACGTAGGTGAAGAAAATCCCGGCGCCGGCCAGGCCGACGAGGTAGGCGCCGATTGCAAACAGCTTCGCCGACATGGGTGTTTTCCTTCGCGCGCCGCTTGCGTAAGATGTTTTTTGTGGAGCACGATTCCAGTCGTGCTATTTTAGCGTTTACACGATTGGAATCGCGTTCCACGTCCAGAAAGGCAATGTCATGGCCACCAAGGGCGAAATGTTCGCGGGGTTAACCGTCGCGCTCGTCACGCCGTTCAAGAACGGGCAGGTCGATTACGACGACTTGCGCAAGCTCGTCGATTGGCACGTCGCGGAAGGCACCGATTGCCTCGCGCCGTGCGGCACCACCGGCGAGTCGCCGACGCTCGATCACGAGGAACACGAGCGCGTTGTCGCCGCGGTCTGCGAGCAGGCGCGTGGCCGCATCAAGGTGATGGCGGGCACCGGTTCGAACAGCACGCGCGAAGCGATTCGACTGACAAAGTCCGCGAAGAAAGCCGGCGCCGACGGGGCGCTCATGGTCGGCCCCTATTACAACAAGCCGACGCAAGACGGCTACTATAAGCACTTCGCCGCCGTCGCCGAGGCCGCCGACTTGCCGATCGTGCTTTACAACATCCCCGGCCGCACCGGTTCGAACATGCTGCCGGAGGTGATCGCCAAGCTTGCGAAGTTGCCGCAGATTGTCGCCGTCAAGGAAGCGACGGGCTCGATGGATCAAGCGTCGTCGATCGCGGCGCTGTGCGACATCACGCTGCTGTCGGGCGACGATAGCTTGACGTTGCCGTTGATGAGCATCGGCGGCCGCGGCGTTGTCAGCGTGGTTGGCAACATTGTGCCGCGCGACATGCAGGCCATGCTCAAGGCGTGGGAGGCCGGCAAGCGCGAGGAAGCGATCAAGTGGCACTATAAGCTCTTTTCTCTATGCCGCGACATGCTCGGCATCGCAACCAATCCGATCCCGATCAAGACGGCGATGAAGATGCTCGGCCGCGATTCGGGCGAGCTGCGACTGCCGATGTGCGCGATGGAGCCGGCGCTGGAGGCGAAGCTGCGCGGGACGCTGGCGGGGTATGGGTTGCTGTAGTGGGCCGAAGCCAATTCGTTTAGCGCTCGCATGGCGCCACGCGAGCGCTAAACGAATACGGGGTTAACAACGGGGGTAACTTTGTGATCCGATGTCTTTTCACGTTTCTCATTGCATTCGCCGCGACCGCTTCCGCCCACGCCGACTGGCTTCAATTCCGCGGCCCCAACTTCGGCATCGCTCCCGACAAGAACTTGCCGCTCACCTGGAGCAGCGACAAGAATATCGCCTGGAAGACGCCGATACCGGGCTTCGGCGCCTCCAGCCCCATCGTCATCGGCGACAAGGTCCTCGTCACTTATTACACCGGCTACGGCCTCGACAAGGATGAGCCGGGCGAGCAAAAGAACCTGAAACGCCATCTCGTTTGCGTCGAGCGCAAGAACGGCAAAATCCTCTGGACGCAAGACGTCGCCGGCAATCCGCCGGAAGCGAATTACGTCGGCTTTCAATCGCTGCACGGCTACGCGTCGAGCACACCGGTGTCGGACGGCACGAACGTCTATGTCTTCTACGGCAAGTCCGGCGTCCATGCGTACGATCTCGAGGGCACGCCGCTCTGGTTCAAGGACGTCGGCTCGAAAACGTATTACTGGGGCGTCGGCGTCTCGCCGATCCTTTACAAGAATTCGCTCATCATCAACGCCAGCACGGAGAGCGGGCCAATGATCGCGTTCGACAAGACCACCGGCAAACAACTCTGGCGCACGAGCGACATCAAGGAGTCGTGGAGCACGCCGGCGATCGTCAACTTGAAGGGAGGCAAAGCCGAGCTGGTCGTCAGCGGCAACAAGCAAGTGCTCGGCTTCGATCCGGACACCGGCAAGGATTTGTGGCACGCCGACTCGTTCGACTGGTACGTCTGCCCCAGCGTGACGGCGCATGACGGCGTCGTTTACACCTTGCAAAACAGCACGGCCGTCGCGGTCAAGGCCGGCGGCAAAGGCGACGTGACGCAATCGCATACCGTCTGGCAGAAAAACTTAGGCGCGACGGTCACGTCGATGGTGGCTCACGATGGCCACGTTTACTGGGCCAACAACGGCAACGCGTATTGTTTGAAAGCGTCGGACGGCACGCAAGTGTATCGCGAGCGGCTGCCGGACGGCGGGGATTTTTACGCGTCGCCGATCCTGGCCGATGGGAAGATCTATTACGTGAGCCGCGCGGCCGGCACGTACGTCGTGGACGCGGCGCCGAAGTTCAAGCTGCTGGCGCACAATACGATGGAGCAAGACAAGAGCGTGTTCAATGGCACGCCGGCGGTAAGCGGGTCGCAGTTGTTTTTGCGCTCGGATCGCTATTTGTATTGCATCGGCGGAAAATAGATTTCAGAGCCTGAAGCGTGAGCGAAGTTTGAGTCAGACTTCGCTTACGCTTCAGGCTCGGATTCGTAAATCACTTCGACGAGAGTTTGAAATGGAGCTCTTTCTGGTTTGATTGAATAGTCTCCTTGAGGATCGTCTCGTCATTGTACTTCGTTGGGATGCGTTCCTTGACATCATCGACCAACGGGCTGTCAGGCGTGTCGTACATCTTTCGTTTGCCGACGACTTCGGGTGAAGTGATTTTGACGAGCACGTTCCCTGGCACGACTTCCGCGCTATACTCGCCATTGACGATGATGCCGCCTTTCGCGGAAGGAGTCTTGCCGTCGGCGGGGATGAATTCGACGAGTCCTTTTTCGATTGGCTTGTCGTCGAGAGTGACTTTTCCCTTCAAATTCGCTCGGTGAACGTCGGAATTGCAGCCAACGGCCAGGAACGCGGCGCAGAGGAAAGCGCCAAGAATGGTTCGCATGAACATGAATCTCCCGATCGACAATCCAGCGCTTAATCGAGATTGACCGCCTCGCCGCCGGCGATCGTGCCGAGCGCTTGCCAATTGGTTAGCGTAATGCTGTTGGACGTCCAGCGGACGGCGCCGTCGCAAAACAACGTGTTGACGCCGCCGCTGGCGTGCCGGCTACGGGCAGAAACGGAACCGGGAGAGCCATTGACGGCTGGGGCCACTGGATCTTGAATGTTTGCACATGGTGTGGCCGCGTTGCCGCAATACAGCTTGTCGGTTCCTGTATTTGGCGTTGAAAGAGTCATGAACATGGCTCCCGCCGCCATAACGTCGTCGTTGAAAATGTCGCCGTGCGTGACGAAATCGCCATCGCTTTTGCCAACGATGACTTCGGACATCATCAGCGTATTCGACGTGCCATCCGTGATGGTGACGAGCTTGGTGACTTGCGGCACGTCTGGGTTGCCGGCTTTCAGGCCGTAGGCTGCCTCGCCGCCCGTGGTGCCGGTCGTTGTGCGAGCGCCCCAGCTGACCACATAGTTGCCACGCGAGCGAAAAAATTGGTCACCGGTCCACATCGCGCCGGGGCGATCGCTTGGACAGTAATAGAGTTGCATCCGCGTGCACACCACGCCGTTGAAGGTGTTGGGGACGATGGATGGCGGCAGGTAAAAATGCTGGGTTACCGCGTTGCCGATGGCCGCCAGAACTTGTGTCTGGTCGATATAGGGCCAAAGATACGCGACCCAGGTGTGCCGCGGGGTCCGTTGGGTGCCAAGCGGTAGTTTCTTATACGCATCATGGTAGCCCTGCATCCCGAGGCCCCATTGCTTCAGGTTGTTGATGCACTGCGTCCGTGCCGCTGCCTCACGAACTTTTTGCACCGCTGGCACGAGCAGCGCAATCAAGATAGCGATAATAGCGATTACAACGAGCAGTTCGATGAGGGTAAACGCAAACCGGGATCGGCGGCGGGCCATAGGGGTGCTCCTGGAGGCAATTCGATCAAGGAATCGATAGTTCCTTGGTAATCGAACTCCGGCCGCCGATCAAGCAAATTCCGGCTCAATGCACTTTCGCGACACGTTCTTGCTCGCACAGCCACGTTTCGAGTTCGATGTCCAACTCTATTACGCGTTCGCCGATGTGCGGGTTCACTTCTTGCAGGTCGCGCAGATGGCCGATCAGATTGCGTGCAATGCGCTCCTCGTGCGTCTTGCCGATTTCGGAGACGCAAATGCGCTCGAGATAAATCGGACTGTGCGCCCTTGCGGAGAAGTAGACGCGTTCGGTCGCTTCCGCGAGATTGGCTTTTCGCTGCGTCAGGTCGCTCAAGGACGATTTCAGGGCCGCCTTGAATTGCTCATAGTGCATCATGTACTCCGTCGTCGCCTCATCGAATTCCGTCACGTCGAAGGTGTCGCGCTGCGTCGGCTCGGAGAATCGGTGCATCACGTGTAACGTCATCAGGCCCGCGGCGGACATGGCGATGACGAGTATGGCTGTCCTGGTCATGATTCCTCCCTCTGAAAAAAAAACACGCACGAGTGTTTCCGGGACCCGTACGATTGCTCAAAGTCTGGGCAACTCGTTCCTGAAAAACGTGCATCCAATCGTTGTCAAGTCCCGACAGAGTCCGCAAACATTCAACCCTTCGGGATCATGCTTGTCATTGCATCCTCAGTAATTTCTCATTCGGCGCCAACGTCCATGCCGCGAAAACGGCGACGGAACGCGAATCCGCAATACGAGTTAACGCCGTCGGCATGCGCGATTAATCGCATTATTAAAAAGCAAGGAGAGTGCGTCGCCAAGGAGAGGTTAGCAGGGTTCAAGGAGAGGTACGCGAGCATTACAGGAAGGCGTGATGAAGTTTCGCACATGGCGTGCCAAAGCCGATCGATGCGCGATACAATGATGCCAACCACGACGGATTAATTGTTTCTTCACCAGGATTTCGACCGATGAACCGGCGCGTTCTCTTTCACTTGACAGTAGCGTTCGCGACGACGTTGATCGGCTTGCAATTCTCCATTCGTCCCGATGTAAGTGTTGCTCAAGGACCCGCATCGAAAAAACCATCGCTCACCTACAAGACCGATGTACTTCCTTATGTGACGAAGCACTGCTTTTCCTGCCATGGCAACGGCAAGAAAAAAGGCGGCGTCACGCTCGACAAATATGCCGACCCGGAAGCCATTCAAAAGGACCGCGCCCTCTGGGAAGCGGCGCTGGAGATGATCCGCAAGGGCGAGATGCCGCCCAAGGGCCAGCCGCGGCCGGGCAAGGCGGAGACCGAGGCGGCGCTGCACGCGATCGACGACTTGCTCGCAAACGTCGATTGCACGGGGCCGCGCAACGTCGGCCGCGTCACGATCCGCCGACTCAATCGCGCGGAGTACAACAACACGATTCGCGATTTAGTGGGCATCGACTTCAAGCCCGCGGAAAACTTCCCCTCCGACGACACCGGCTACGGCTTCGACAACATCGGCGACGTGCTCGTGATGTCGCCGCTCTTGCTGGAAAGATACCTGTCGGCGGCGGAAACGATTACCGAGCGGGCCATCGTCGTCGTCGATCCGCCCAAGGCGGCGAAGAATCGCCTCGGCGGTTTGCGGGCCGGCTTCGGCGCCGGCGAGGTGCGCAAGGGCGTCGGCACGGTCGCGTTCAACAAAGGCGACGTGCTCGGCACGACGACGATCGAGGAAGGCGATTACACGATTCGCATCGAGGCGTTCGGCCAGCAGGTCGGCGACGAGCCGGTCAAGGCCGCCATCAAGGTCGGCTTCACGACGCTGAAAGAATTCGACATCAAGGCGAGCACCTCGAAAGGCGCGGTCGTCCTCGAAGCGAAGACGCGCTTGAAGGCCGGGCCGACGCGCGTGGCGCTGTCGTTTCTCAATCCGTACAAGGATCCGGAGATCAAGGAGGCGGCCAAGGCGCGGCGCGAATTGATCGTCAAGTACATCGAACTGGACGGGCCGTACAATCCGCCGCAGCCGAAACGGCCGGAGACGCATGAGCGCATCATGGCCCATGCGAAGGACGCGAGGCCTCGCGAAGCGGCGCGAGAGATCGTGACGCGGTTTGCGACGCGCGCTTTCCGCCGGCCGGTCAAGGGTGAAGAGGTCGAGCGCTTCCTCAAGCTATACGATCGCGCCGAGAAGGCGGGTGAACGTTTCGAGCTGCGCGTTCGTCTGGCGTTATCCGCCGTGCTCGTGTCGCCGCACTTTCTCTTTCGCATCGAGCTTGATCCGCCGAGCGCCAAGCCGGGCGAGGCGTATCCGGTCAACGACTTCAATCTCGCGAGCCGGTTGTCGTATTTCTTGTGGAGCAGCATGCCGGACGAGGAGTTATTCAAACTCGCTCGGAAGGGACAATTGCGGCCCAACCTCGAAGCGCAAACGCGGCGCATGCTGAAAGATCCGAAGTCATCCGCGTTCATCGAGAACTTCGCCGGGCAATGGCTGACGATTCGCAATCTGCACACCGCGACGCCCGATGCGAAGACGTTCCCCCATTTCGATGACGAATTGCGCGACGCCATGTATCGCGAGACGGAGATGGTCTTCGAATCGATCGTGCGCGAGGATCGCAGCGTGCTCGATTTTCTGGACGCGGACTTCACGTTCGTCAACGAACGCTTGGCGAAGCATTACGGCATCGACGGCGTGAAGGGCAAGTCGTTCCGCCGCGTCAATCTACCGGAGACGCGCCGCGGCATCCTGACCCACGGCAGCATCTTGACGCTCACGTCGAACCCGACGCGCACGTCGCCGGTCAAGCGCGGCAAATGGGTGATGGAGCAGATCCTCGGCACGCCGCCGCCGTCGGCGCCGGCCGATGTTCCCGAATTCGAGGAGAACCCAAAGGAGTTGAAAGGCTCGCTCAGGCAACGACTGGAGCAACATCGCTCCAATCCCAGCTGTGCCGTGTGCCATAATAAGATGGACCCGCTCGGCTTCGCGTTCGAAAACTTCGACGCGGTCGGGGCCTGGCGCACGAAGGATGGCGGATTTGCGATCGATCCAGCAGGTGTTTTGCCTGATGGAAAGGCGTTCAAAACCTCTGGCGAACTCATTAAGTTGTTAAAAACGAAAAAAGAGTTGTTTTCCCGCAACCTTTCGGAAAAGATGCTGATCTATGCCTTGGGCCGCGGGGTTGAATACTATGATAAATGTGCAGTGGACAAGATTACCGAGGCGTTGGACAAGAACGATTATCGATTTTCAGCGTTAATTGTTGAGACAGTCAAGAGCGAGCCGTTTCTGATGCGAACGGCGACGAATCCAAAAACAAAGTAGAAGGCACACTCCGTGTGCCGTTTACGGCACACGGAGTGTGCCTACTACTAAATTGAGGAATCCAAATGTTCAAAGGCATGCCCCTAACGCGCCGCACCGTCCTCAAGGGCCTCGGCACGACGGTCGCCCTCCCATTCCTGGAAGCGATGTTGCCGAAGTCAACCGTCATGGCCGGCGCCGCCAGCTCGACGGGCGCGCCGCGCCGCATGGCGTTCATTTACGTGCCCAACGGCATGCACATGAACGAATTCACGCCGAGTGCGGAAGGCGCGTTGCCCAATGCATTGCCCTCGATCCTCGAACCGCTCGCGCCGTTTCGCAATGACTTCTCCGTGCTGAGCGGCTTGACGGCCGACAAGGCCCGCGCCAACGGCGACGGCCCTGGCGATCACGCTCGCGCCGCCTCCGCGTTCCTCACCGGCTGCCAGGCGCGCAAGACCTCCGGCTCCAACATTCAATCCGGCGTCTCCGCGGATCAGTTCGCCGCGGCCCGTATCGGCGAACGCACCCGCATTGCGTCGCTCGAACTCGGCATGGAACGTTATCGCGGCGCCGGCAACTGCGACTCCGGCTACGCCTGTGCGTACAGCACCACGCTGTCGTGGCGCACGCCGCATACGCCGTTGCCGATCGAGACCGATCCGCGGCAAGTATTCGAACGCCTCTTCTCCGCCCGGCCCAACGATCCGGACCGCGTTCGCCGCAATCAATTGCGCTCGAGCGTGCTCGATTCCGTTTTAGAGGATGCCCGCGAATTGCAAGGCATCGTCGGCGGCGCGGATCGCCAACGGCTCGACGAATACCTGACCGGCATCCGCGAGATCGAACAGCGCATCGCCCGCAGCGAGTCGCTGCCGCCGGTGCAATTGCCGCAAGGCACGCGCCGCCCCGAAGGCAACTCGCGCAACATGACGGACAACTTCCGCCTGATGTGCGACCTATTGGCCCTGGCGTTCCAGACCGACGTGACGCGCATCTCGACGTTCATGTTCGCCCGCGAAGGCAGCAACGTGTCGTACAACACGGTCGGCGTCTCCGAAGGCCATCATGAACTGTCGCACCATCAGAACAATCAATCGAACCTCACCAAGATTCGCTCCATCAATCGCTTTCACGTGACGCAGCTCGCGTACCTGTGCGAAAAGCTCCGCAGCGTCCGCGAAGGCAACGGCAACCTGCTCGACAATTGCATGATCGCGTACGGCAGCGCCATCGGCGACGGCAATCGCCACAATCACGACAACCTGCCGATTCTGCTCCTGGGCAAGGGCGGCGGCAGCATCCGCGCCGGCCGGCACATCCGCTATCGCCGCGAAACACCGCTGAACAATCTCTGGCTCGCCATGCTCGATCGCATGGGTGCCCCGTCGCGGACGCTGGGCGACAGCACGGGGTTGCTCGAAAGCTTGTCCTGAGCGCACGCCCTCACTCCCTGCGTCCCAGGCTCTCCGCCTGGGACGCAACTGCCGCGAGGCTCGGCCTCGCGTAACGAGCCGCACTGGTTGCGGCTTTTTTGTTGGTTTGACGGATTTGCCGCCGTTATACTTGCATGGGTCAAATCGCATTTATGCCTGGAGTTGACCCATGGCACGACGATTCAGCCTGCCGCTACTTTTCTTGATTCTTGCTCTCGGTGAGGTGAATGCGTGTCGCGGCGCCGTCCAGGATGACGAAGCGCCGCTGCCCGAGTTCGCGATTGCCCGGCTTGGCACGTCGCGCTTTCGGCACAATCTGCGCTACGGCAGCGGCTTTGCGTCGCTGGCGTTTTCGCCTGACGGCGCCATGCTCGCCGCGACGTGCGACAAGGGGCTGGCGCTGTGGGATGCCGCGACCGGCAAGCCGGTGTCCTGGTTTCCGCCGAGCGCCTTGATCAAGGCCGCCGCCTTCACGCCCGATGGCAAGAAGCTGATCACCTTCGGCCACGCGCCGCCGCCGCAGCCACGCGATTTTCGCAAGGAGATGCGCCGGTTGCAGCACTGGGAGGTCGGCGCCGGCAAGCTGCTGCAGCAAATCGAATTTGAACGCACGCGCGTCTACCCGTCCTCGGAATTTCCGCACGTGAGTCCGGACGGTAAATTCTTCGTTCACACGAATGGCAAAGAAGTCGTGGTATGGGACGCGATGGCGTGCAAGATTCACGCGAGCGTGCCGGAGAAAGTGACCTACTGGTCCCCGATTGCGCTTTCGCGCGACGCCACGACGCTCGCCGTCGTGCGCGACGGCCTCACCGAAAACGAGCTGAACATCTATGACCTCCCCGACGCAAAGCTTCGGCACCGCATCTTTCGTGAACGGACCGCTCATTATGCGCCGGCGTTCTCGCCGGATGGAAAGTTCCTCGTGACTGCGGCACGCGATTCTTTGCTTGTCTATGATCCGGAGAGCGGCAAGCTGATTCGCGAAATCCCCAACATGCGCGGCATGGTCGCGTTCTCGGCCGACGGCAAGCAAATGGCCTGTGCGGATCGCAAGGGCATTCAGCTTTACGCATTGCCCGCGTTCACGGAAGTGCGTCGTTTCGACGAAATGCGCGAAAGCGTTTACGCCATCGCATTCTCGCCGGACGGCAAGCGGCTCGCGTCCGGCCACGATCAAACCGTCGTCCTCTGGGACGTGGCGACCGGCAAGCAGTCGAATGCTCCCGACGGCCATCAATCCGCGGTTTGCGCGCTCGCATTCTCCGCCGACGGCAAGACGCTGGCGTCGGGCAGCGACGGCGACGGCGTGGCGTGCATCTGGGACGTCGCCAAGCGCCAGGTCCGCACGCGCTTGACAGGCCACCTGCGCGCCGCCGCGTCGGTGGCCATTTCGGCGGACGGCAAAATGTTGGCCAGCGGCGACGGATCGCCGACGTATCAAACCGGCGGCGGCGAAACGCACATTCGCCTCTGGGACCTTGAAAGCTCCAAGCTCCTCCGCAAGTTTCCCGCGCACTTGAACGGCGTCACCAGCCTCGATTTCGCACCCGACGGCAAGACGCTCGTCTCCGGCGGACTCGACGCGCGGGTCCGTCTGTGGAACGTCGCCGACGGCGCGCGGCTCGGGCAAGTACGCGGCGGCGATGCGCACCACTGGGGTCAATTCTCGCGCGACGGCAAGCAGCTCCTGGTCGCGGACGGCTCCGGCGCCCTTTCCATTTGGAACAGCGATCTGAAACAAAAACACCACGATTTGCTCAAACCCGAGGTGCATGGCCGACGCATCGAGCTTGCGGCGCATTCCGCGGACGGCAAACGGGTGATTGCCGCCAATTCAGGAAGCGGGCGCAAACAGCCGACGATCTTGCGTCAATGGGAAACGGCAACCGGCAACTCGCGCGTGACCGAGGATACGGGCATTTCGATGCTCGCGGTCCGGCGTTGTGCATTGTCGCCGGAGGGCCGCATCCTCGCCACGCTGTCGGCGATTGTCGGCGGACACGTCGAACTTTGGGACACCGACACGCGAACCTTGCTCGGCCGATTGCCCGAGCATACGTGGTATATCAACACGATGGCGTTTTCGCCGGACGGCCAAACGCTCGCGACCGCCTCGATGGAAACCACGATCATGCTCTGGGACGTTCGCAAAGCAACCAAGAAATAATACGGCGCCGGTGAAAGGACCCGACCATGCGTTCATGCATCTGGCTGCTCGGCGTGTTGACTTTGTCCGCCCTGCCGCGAACTGGCTCATCGCAGGAACTCCAGCGGCGCCACGAATTCAAGGCATTCGATCAATGGCTTAACCAGGTTGTCCTGTCCGCCGACGGCAAAACGCTGGCGGCGGCCATGCGCGGCGTTGACACCAAGACGTCGAAGCGCTGGACGGATTTCATTATCTGGGACACGACGTCGCACCAGAAACGCCACGCGTTTCAGACGCTCACCGAAGATCTAAGCGTCATCGCGCTCAGCCCGGACGGCGCACTCCTGATCGCGGCTAACTATCAGGGAAAGACACTACTCTGGTCCGTCAAGGACGAGCGCGAACACAAATTCGTCGATCTGGACGGCGACACGCCAACGCTGGCGTTCAGCGCGGACGGCATGAAGCTTGCCAGCGCCACGAGGGAAGCGATCCTCATTGCCTCCGCGAACGGCGACAATCGCCAACGGGTCCCATTCCGCGGCCGGTACGGTCATCGCGCCTTCAGCCCGGATCTCCGCGTGCTCGCGGCGGCGAATCATCAAGACGTCGATCTTTTCGATGCCGCGACCGGCAAGCTCGACGGCGTCCTTCCCGATCATCCCGGTTCCGTCAGCCATATCGCGTTCTCCGGCGACGGCAAAACGGTAGCGGTCATTGTGACCATGGTGGACGAAGCGGGCTACGACTCATTGATCGTCGTCTGGGACGTGGCCAAACGCACGGAACGGACGCGCCTGCGGGGCCTGGGATATTGCAGATCCACAACGTTGAACCACGACGGCAAGTATCTCCTGGTCATCGCGGACAAGGCATTTCGAAACGAACTTCACGAACTCAAGGCCGTCGAAATCGGCTCCGGCAAGGTCACGTCGTCGGTTCGTTTCGCCCGCGGTCAGGCGCCGCACGCGCACGCGCAAAGCCGCGACGGCAAGCTGGTCGCCGTCGGCTGCCATGACGGGTCGGTGCATCTGTTCGATGTCAAATGAAATGCCCCGTTGTTTACGTTTAGCGCTCACGCGGCGCCACGCGAACGCGAAACGTAAACAACGGGGCATTTTGTTTGACTCCGCCCGATGCCGGCCCTATCCATCAATGCATGTGGACGCAAAACTACGACCCGCTCGGCAACTTGTGGTGGTCAACGGCCGCCGCCGCGTTGCCGGTGGTGCTGCTCATGGCGCTGCTCGCGACGGGCCGCGTGTCCGCGCCGAGAGCGGCCCTCGCGGGACTGGCGTCGGCGCTCCTGTTAGCGATTTTTCTCTATGTGCCTGACGACGCCGATTTCAGCTACGCCGACCGCGTGCAAATGTGGTGGCCGACGATGCTGGCTGCCGCGGGCAACGGGGCGGCGTTCGGGTTGTTGCCGATCGGCTGGATCGTGCTGGCGGCGATTTTTCTTTACAACCTGACGGTGCAAACGGGGCAGTTCGACATCGTCAAGCATTCGGTCGCGTCGCTTTCCGACGATCGCCGCATCCAGGCGCTGTTGATCGCGTTCAGCTTCGGCGCGTTCGTCGAAGGGGCGGCGGGGTTCGGCACGCCGGTCGCGATCTCGGCGGCGCTGATGATGGGCGCCGGCTTTCGGCCGCTCTACGCGGCGGGATTGGCGCTCCTTGCGAACACGTCGCCGGTCGCGTTCGGCGCGCTGGGCACGCCGATCTTGACGCTCGGCAACGTCACCGGCCTCGATCCGCAAATCTTGAGCGCGATGGCGGGCCGGCAGTTGCCGATCTTCTCGCTGATCGTGCCGGTCTGGCTCGTCTGGGTAATGGCGGGCTGGCGCGGCGCCGTCGCCGTTTGGCCGGCACTGTTAGTATGCGGCGGCAGCTTCGCGCTGGTGCAGTTCCTCATCGCCAACTTCGTCGGGCCGGAGCTGGTCGATGTGCTCGGCGGCCTGATTTCGCTTGTGTGTTTGACGCTCTTCTTGAAGGTTTGGCAACCGCGCGTGGCCTGGCGATTTGCCGATGAGGCTGCGAACGTGGAGGAGCCACGGATTCGGCCAGTGGAGGGAGCAGGTAAAACGACCTACACGACGGGCCAGGTCGTCTCCGCGTGGGTTCCCTGGATTCTGCTGACCGCCTTTGTCCTGCTTTGGGGCATCCCGCCGGTCAAGGCGTTTCTCGGCGCGGCGACCTCAAGTGATAAGAAAGCCTTTGGCAAAGGCGACGTCGCCGTCGAGGTTCGGCCGACGACGGTCTTGATTCAGGCTCCCTATTTGCACCAGGCAATCGCCCGCGACAAGCCGGTCGTCAAGGAACGCGAGATTGAGCCTGCGATTTACGAATTC
>DAIOGM010000092.1:1786-20251 GCA_036745215.1 Gemmataceae bacterium | reverse complement strand
GCAATCGTCATTCACCCTTTCGGTTGCGGCTGTGCCGCGCTATGTTTATCTGTGTGCATCTGTGGTTTTGTCATTTCTTCGCGGCGAGGTGGAAGCCTTTGAAATTGTCGCCGTTCGTGAATTGCTGCCAGCTCAGCGTGATGACGCCGTCGTCCGCGGGGGGGGATTTGTCGAGCTTGTCGAGAGTCGTGCCATTTTCGCGATCGCGGCCCCATGGGTTGTACAATTTTACTTTCCAGACGCCGCCTTCCTGATAAACGCCAAGCACCGCGTACGCGTGATTGCGAACAATGCCGTCGCCGCTGACGCCGCTGCCGATTCGGCTCTGCGCGATCAGGTAATCGCCGCGTTGTAATGCGCTCTGCAGCGCTTGCGGATTGGCGGCGCTGATTTCCTTGTACGTCGGATAGCTGCCGGTGAAGTGGTAGAGCGCCTCGCCGATCGAGTACAATCGCCCGCCCGTCTTCAAGCTGGCCGCGTCCCATTCGGCCCGTGTGTATTCCTTGGTCGGATTCAAGCCGAGCGCTTGCAAGCGAGCTCGCTGCATCAGGACGGTCCAGAACTCGCCCGGCGCGGCCGGCACGAGATCGTGATCGTTGGTCCAGCCGTCGAAGTAAACCTGCTGGCGCGACAAATTGCCGTACAGCTTCACATCGAACAACGTGCCGGTGAACGCCTTGATGTCGTTGCCGAAATTGTGTCCCTGCTTGGCGGCTTCAGCGAGCGCGGCCGCGGTCTGGCACAACGGCGCTTCGCCCTGGCGAATGTCGGTGAACGTCGCGCCGGCGACGACCGGCGCCATCGGATCGTATGGGCGATAGTACCAATCGAAGCCGCCGCCGCCGAACAGCGTGTCGCGTTCGCCGACCTTGTAGCCGGCGGTGATGCGATCGTTGCCGCCGCCGGAGGAAACCAGGTCGTTGCCTTCGCCGGCGTCCACGATGTCTTTCCCGCCGCCGGTGTAGATCGAATCGTTGCCCGCGCCGGACGCGACAATCGTTTGCTTGCTGAGCGACGATGCGATGATCGTGTCGTTGCCGGAATAGGAGCTGATGAAGACGCGATCCACCTTCGCTGCTTCGATGCCGACTTTTCGGCCGCCGACGAACGTGATCTGCGCTCCATAAACGGAGAGTTGCCCGTTCGATTCGGTGACGCTGATGTAATCGTTGCCGGTGGTGCCGCTGATGACGAGGCTGCCCTGAGTGAAGTAGGCGGAGACGCCGGCGAGAAGGTCGCGTGATTCGAGCCGTTCGATGGAGGGCTTATAGGTCGATTTCGCGGGCATGAAGGCCGTCCCTGACCGGTGTGGATCTAGGTGTTTGCTCTGAACACCATACCAATCGGACCGCGGCGGGGAATCCGTGCAGCCTAATCCGTTAATAGGCGCGAACTGGCAATTACCCAGGCCGAACAGCTTGCCTGAATTGCTGCCGAATCCGGGAGTTTTCCCCTTGAGAAAAATAATCGGCTCAAGTCATGTAAGAAGGTGAGCGAAAAGAGGCCGCTTGTGGCGATTATTCGGGGTGAATTGGCAGCGAATGGAGTGAAATGGCGATGTTGGCGTTTCGTTCATTCGTTCGGTGACACCACGCGGAAACCGAACGCAAATGGAAAAACTCTCATAAATGAATGTAACTTATTGTTGGTATTTGGCTTAATTCATTCGCCGCTACCAGGTCGCCACTCGGTTCATTCCATGAATTGCCCCTTGTAAAGAAACTCGGCCAAATCCTTCCACGTGGGGCTCTCAATCATGTCGCCGCCAGGACCGGGCTCGAAATGATCGCAACCGCCTTCAATGAATGAGGCGATGCATCTGTTTTCCCAGCCATTTACGCCGTTCCATTTGTATTTCTCCGGCTCGGCGAGTTCGATCCCTTCCGCAATGCGACGCTCGGCCGCTAATTGGTATGCGTACGCCAGAAAGGACTCACGATCACAAACGAGTTCGAGGAGTAGGAAGGACTTTGCCGCCATTGTGCAAACCTCCGCCTGTTTTGTCTTTCTCACTCCGCGTTCTCTGCGCCTCTGCGTTTCAAAAAATGACGACTCCATTCCGGGCGCGGATAGCTTTTTTTTTTGAAACGCAGAGGCGCAGAGAACGCGGAGAATCGACGCCTTACTTTAACCGCCCCGCCACCCAACTTCAAGCATTCCCAAATCCCGCCCGTTCTTCAAGATTTCCTGTCCGTTTCGCGCCGCCGTGGAGATTCCCTAATTAGGCCACGCCGCCGGTCGCGGCTGCGCATTCGAAAGTCACGTCGAAGGAGTCCTCTCATGCTCATTATTCGTCTACGCAATCTGCTGCTCGGCTGGCCCGATCCCGTCGCGGAGGCTCGGCTCTATCTCGATCCAACGCATCAGGTCTATCCCATCGGCGGCAGCGACAAAGATAGCGTCGCGACCACCAACTCCGTCGGCGAAGCGAAGCTCATCGGCCTTGCGCCCGGCGAACACTCGCTCTGGATCGTGCCGAAGCTGGCCACCAACGAACCCGTCGGCCACTGGACCGGCACCGGCCCCGATGTGCCACGCATCTTTCGCGGACTGCAAATCCGATTGACCGTGGACCGCTCCAACAAGGTCGTCTGCGCCACCCTTCACTCCGTCACCGCCGACAACGGCACGCTCAATGCCAACCTCGCCAATCCAAACCTCCAGGTGCTCGAAGTCAAGCTGCGGCCCATCTGGATCAAGTCGCCGTACCATTACGATCGGCGCGGCCAAAAGATCGACATGGTCGTCATTCACAAAACCGGCGGCGAAAGCATCGGCTCCGCGATCAATCAATTCCTCAACGGCGGCACCAGCGCGCATTATCTCGTGGGCCGAGACGGGCACATCGTCAAGATGGTGGTCGATGGCCTGGCCGCGGGACACGCGTCGCACGAAAACGCCCAGGATCAATCGCACTGGGGCACGCAAACCCGCCTCGCCTGGCGTTCGATCGGCATCGAAAACGTCGGCAGCGTGCAGCAAAGCTTGACCGATCCGCAATACAAATCGTTGATTCGCCTCGTGCAGGAACTGATGAAAACCCACGGCATTCCCCGCTGCCGCGTCGTCGGTCACAGCGACATCCTCACCGACGGCCACGGCCATCTGAGCGACGATCGCATCGCCTGCCCCGGCTACCAGTTCGAGTGGGACCAGCTCGAAGCCGCCGGCATCGGCCTGGCTCGCGTCGGCGGCACTTCAAGTGACCCCGACCCGGTCGCGGAATTCTTCACCATGATGAACAACGGCTTGATGCTCTCCGCCGGCAAGACGCTGACCTTGAAGCCCGGCGATTTCGACACGCAAGGCACGGGCAAGAACCAAACGAGCAAATTCGGCGGCAACGCGTACAAGGAAGTGACCGGCACGCCGATCAAGCAATTGCAAACCTGGCTCGCGGAGATTGGCTACTCCATCGGCCCCGCGAACGGCCAGTTCAATCGCCAAATGGCGCGAGCGGTTCGCCACTTCCAGGTTCACTTCGAGGGCCGCAGCGACAACGAGAAGATCAACGCGAAGACGGCGGCGATGATTCGGGCGGTGAGATTGGCGAATCCGAAGGCGGATTGAGAGGATGGAACCACGGATGGACACAGATGGACACGGATAAGAGTCGGGAGTGCTATTTCAGTGGGGGGTCGCCAAGTTGCCAGAGGGTTTCGATCTCGGGTTCGAGATTATCTTCTAGCACCTCTGCGACGTCCGACGGCAAATCGATCTTGGCCGTTGCCGGCGACGAAAGCACCAGCATGCCGGTGGCAGCGCCAGCAACAGTCAATGCGGTGTGGAACGCGTTGCCGAAATTGGAGTTGGCGCGCAGGAACACGCCGTCGCGAAAGCGAAGTTGCCGGCCCTTGCCTTCGGGATACTCGACCGACGCGCCAACCTCGAAGGACTGCCGTTTGCCCTGAAGTTTTTCAGGCACCGGGATCGCGAGCCGCGCGTAGCCGAACGCGGCGGGCGCACATTCGATCTCAAAGGTAATCGTGTCGAACTTGGCCCGCGTCAAAAAAAAGCCACGCGCGGGCCGCAATGCAATTCGGCCGACGCATGGCTTGTCGCGCTGATTTTGAAAATGGGCTTCCAGGTACGCAATCCCATCCACCTCGATCGCGGTGAAGGCAAAGCAAAAGCCGTCGCGATTGAAATAATTGCGGGCATGATCGTGCAAATAGTCATGTGCGAGATCGGCGCGAAAGTGAATCTTGAGAAACAGCCCGAACGCCAGCACCGCCGCGATCGGTCCGCCGATTCGCAAGGCCCACTGAATGGGGTCGGGATCCATGAGCCACGACATGGCGCCGGCGACCGAGCCGATCATCAGGATGAGGACGCAGACGACTTTGATGAATTCAGACATGGGCGTTGGATTGTTTCAAGAGGAAGTTAACTTGACCTTGGCTGCAGGAGCATTGGTGTTCCGGGCGTTCACTTCGCCGAAACGCCGTTCCGCACGATTTGAAGATCCTCGGCCGGTAATTCGATCTCAGATAGCGCCTCTTCATGCGGTCCAAACAGAAACTCCACGACGTAAAGTCGGCGGCCTTTCACTCCAATCGGCCCGCGATCCTCCTTCACTTCCCCCTGGAGGTAGCGCGTGCCGAGTCGAAACTTGACGTGATCGCCCTTGCGGTAACGAGTTTCTGCCATGATTTGCTCTCCGTTACGGCTTCACCAAGGCGGCGTGCCGTGCAATCCCTGCAAATAATTGTACATCGCTTGATCGAAATAGCGAGCCAAGACGTTCAAGCCACTTCGCCAACTTCTTACGCTCGACAGATGCAGAGTAGGATTGCCTCCGACAACGACCGGATCGAAGTCCTGATGCACAATCGCGTTTCGCCACTCAATCAACTCTTCGAGGGATTCGCGCCGGCGTTCGTTCCGCGCGTCGAGGGCGTAGACATCGGTCCAAATATCGACGCCGAGTCGCTTGAAATCAGAACCAATGGCGCCGGGATGCGGATTGCCGCGGCCAAGGCTTCGATTCCAGTTGAATTCCCAATGCAGGATTTGTCGAACACGCGCTGGCGCAACGGAGATGATGTTATCGATTGACTCTGAATGCAGGTCACGACAGAAACCTTGGAAGTGCGACGATAAGAGCGTCGCATACGAATAGTTGATTTGCTGCGTCGTGAAACGCCGGCCGCGCTCGGTGCCGCCGACCATGGCGTGGGCGCTTTCGATCTCGTCCAACGCATCGGACCGTTCAACATGCCAACGGATCCATGAGTGGGAAGGCATTGGACGATATCACTCCTCCACCAAAAACCGCTGCGGGATCGCGTCCTTCAAGACGTCGCGCGACACCGGCTTTCCCGTCAGCGTCTTCGCTTGCAGTTCCAGCGTGTCGAAAAATCGAGCGGCTCGACGATTTCGCTGTTGCGCAACTGGGCGCCCTTCAGAACCGCGGCATGCCTGGCTCTTTCTCCTTGCCATTCTATTACAATACCCTTCGTGCCAGCCGCTCGAACCAACATTCTGGAGGGACCTGACGATGGCTGAAAGTTATGGACACAACAAAGTCTATCCAAGTCCGCACGGGCAGGCGGTGGGTGGGATCATTCTGCGCGATTATGTCGCCACCTTGGCGCTGCAGGGATTACTGGCAGGCAATCCACCGGAAAAGGATCGCGACCCGGCGGAACTCGCCAAGCTGGCGGTTTCGTACGCGGATGCTCTGGTGCTGCAATTGATGCCGAAAAAGAAAATCGCTTGACGATGAACCACCCCCGCCAATCGCTGCGCTCATGGCGGGGCTTTGGAAGACCTCACTCCTCCACCAAAAACCGCTGCGGGATCGCGTCCTTCAAGACGTCGCGCGACACCGGCTTGCCCGTCAGCGTCTTCGCCTGCAGTTCCAGCGTGTCGAGGAGCAAGTCGAGCGGCTCGACGATTTCGCAGTTGCGCATCTGGGCGCCCTTCAGCACGTTCGACATCTTGGCCCCGGCGGTCAGGTCCATCGCGGTCATGCCTTGCTTCAAGTAGCCGGTGTGGATGCCGGCTCTGCCGTGCTTTTCGTCGATCTCTTCGTCGCACACGACCAGGACGTCGTGCATCGTTGCGTAAAGAGCCTCGAAGCCGATGTAGCGGCAGCCGATGGCTTTCGCGACGGCCTGGCCGGCCTTCTTGTTGCTCGAGGCGATGATGGCGTTGCCGCCTTGCCGCTGCACTTCGCGGGCGATCACGAGCGCGGCGCCGGTGAGGCCGGCGAGAAGGACGAAGCGGTCCTTGAGCGGATTCTCTACGGGGTAGCGTTTCTTCAAGACGTTTTTGAGGGCGGTGATCCACGCTTGTGCGGAGGTGTGCATGCCGTGCCAGGCTTCGTTTTTGTAGATCAACACGTCCACGGCTTGCGTTTCCTTGGCGATGCCGTGCAGCTCCGGCTTGATCTCGAGGATGTCGTTCTGATGCTCGGCATCGATGACCGCGCCGGCGAGTTTGGCGGCTTCGATGATTTTGCCGAAGGTCTTGATGTCGCCGACGCCGATGGGCAAGCAGCGAAATGCCATGCCTTGATGGGCGAAGATCGCATTCAACGCCGCGACGGTGATCATCTCGCGATCGCCGAAGCCGGTGACGCCGATGAGTCGCGTTGATTTTTGGATGTCCTGCAGGCGGTAGATCTTGGTCAGGTCGTGCACCGTCGGCTGGCCGGGATACGCTTCGAAGCCGCGTTCGAGAGCGGCGTAGACCCAGGGAGCGCCGAGCTTGCGCGACAGGATCGACAGCATGATGCCGGGGCGGCCGAGGCCGACGACGACCGTGGGCACGCTCGATTTCGCCAGGATTTGCACGAGCGGCCAGGCTTCCTCCGGCGTCCGCGCGAGCGTGCAGAGCTTGAGCACGTCGGGCGATTTGGTGCGCATGTCGTCGTAGATGTTGAGGATGTCGAGCGGCGTTTCGCTCAGGTTGTAATAGGAGATGACGCGTTTCGCCGGCGGGAAGGCGCGGATTTTGTCGGCAACGTCGAGTTCGATTTCGACGTAATCGGACTTGCTGATGATGCACTGACGCAGAATCGCCAGGCGCTCGTCGTCGGAGCCTTCCCAGTTGCCGCCGTCGTCGGGACGACGGCAAGTCATAATCAAGGGCTTCGGTCGAGCGGCGAGGATTTCGCCGATGTCGGGCGATTTGCCGAAGCGATCGAGGCGCAACTCCATGACATCGCAGAACGGCTTGGCGTTGAGCATGTCCGCCAGCGCGAATCGCCGCGATTCCTGGTTGATGGAGATGCAAATCATGATAAGTAGTGGTGAGTGGCGAGTGGTGAGTGGCGAGTGGAATGGCGCCGCGTCTTACTCACCACTCACCACTCGCCACTCTCCACTACTGTGCTGTCACGGGTTCGCTCAAGGGAGGCCATTCGTTGTCGAGACCCTCTTCTTCGATGGCGCGCAGTTGATCCTCGCTGATGGAGAAATGCTCGGTCACGACCTCGTAGGATTTGCGCACGTTTTGCACCTGGTCTTGCGTGTTGACCAAATGCGAGAAAATCTCCATCTTTTCTTCAGTGGTAAGTCTTCGGCCGCTGGTCATGCTAGCACCTCTCAATACGGTTCTTGGCGAGCGGCGAGAGAAATCGCCGATGTTCCAAACAACCCGCGAGTTGACTCGCGGCTCACCATCAATGCCCAGTTGGAGAGGATGCAAGGGAAACTTCGGACAGCGTCCTTCCGCCAACGAGGGGGATTTTCGTCAAGCTACCTTTGATTATACAGGCGGCGAGTGAAAAGCTTCGGGAAAAAAACCTGGATTTTTGCAATCGCGCCTCACTATGCTGATGGAGTTGCAACCCGGATTAATCAACTTCGCGAAAGGCACAGCATGCTATCTTCCTTCCCAGTGCGAGCAATCGCCGCCTTGACGACCATTCTCCTCGCGGCACCTTTATCATTCGCGCAGCCGACCAAGGAAATTCCGTATGACGTCGCCGCACGCAAAGCTCTCGTCATCAAGCAGCTTGACGGTGAATTCAAGAGCCTCGACGCGCTGTACAAGCAATTGCACATGTTCCCGGAATTGTCGCACGAGGAAGAGAAAACCGCCGCCCGCCTGGCGAAGGATTTGACGACGCTCGGCTTCGAAGTCACCACGAAAGTCGGTGGCCACGGCATCGTCGGCGTCTTCAAGAATGGCGACGGGCCGACCGTGATGATCCGCACCGACATGGACGCATTGCCTATCATCGAACAGACCGGCGTGCCGTACGCCAGCAAGGTCCGCACGCGCGACAAGGAAGGCAACGACGTCGGCATCATGCACGCTTGTGGCCACGACATGCACATGACCTGCTGGTCGGGCACGGCTCGCGTTTTGGTCGGGCTCAAGAAATACTGGCGCGGCACGCTTGTCTTCATCGGCCAGCCCGCGGAAGAAGTCGGCGCCGGCGCTCGCATGATGCTCGCCGACGGTCTTTTCAAACGCTTCCCGCGGCCCGATTATTGCCTCGGCCTGCATTGCGATTCGCGCATCCCGCACGGCACGGTCGGCTACACCGAGGGTTTGGCGCTCGTCAATGTGGACACGGTTGACATTCTCGTCAAAGGCAAAGGCGGCCACGGCTCGGCGCCGCACACGACCATCGATCCAATCGTTTTGTCGGCGCGCATCATTCTCGATCTGCAAACGCTCGTGAGCCGCGAGAACAACCCATTCGATCCGGTCGTCGTCACGGTCGGTTCGATCCACGGCGGCACTCGGCCCAACATCATCCCGCCGGAGGTGAAGATGCAATTGACGGTCCGCACGACGAAGGACGCCGTGCGGGCGCGCGTTCGCGAAGGCATCACGCGCATCACGAAAGCCGCGGCGATCGGCGCGAAGGCGCCGGAGCCGGTGATTCGATTCGAGGAGGACAACTTCACGCCGGCGCTTTACAACACCGCGGATTTGGCGAAGAAGACGAGCAACGTTTTTCGCGCGACACTCGGCGCCGACAAGGTGATCCAGCAGGAGCCGCTCCTGGGCGGCGAGGATTTCTCGCGTTACATCCTCGAAGGCGTGCCAGGCTTTTTCTTTTTCCTGGGCACGCTGCCGCCGGACCGTGTTGAAGCGATGAAGCAGGGCAAGGCGCCGCCGATTTCGCTGCACTCGGATTTGTATTATCCGATCCCGGAGCCGTCGATTCGCACGGGCGTGTTGTCGATGAGCATGGCGGCGTTGCATTTGTTGAAGGAGGCGAAGTGAGCCGGAATTCCATTGAACGCCTGGCCCGTCGCGTTACGATCATGAACGAAAGGCCGCTTCCGATCCTGCTTTCATCATGTGAGAAAGTCCCATGCCTTCGCCTGATCCGCTCGAACAGTTTCAGCCGAATGATAGCCGGTACTATGTCGTTCGAAATATCTCGGACATTTCCGAAGCCATTGTCCGCGGCAAGCAGGCTGGCAATCCATGGGAGATTCTCGTCTATCGGGTTCGCAGCATTGCCATGGGCGTGCTCGGTACGACCGGCGGCAGCGGCGTCACGATCGGGTTGACGCAGCCGGACTCGGGCGCCTGGGGTTACGTGGTCGCGGCCGGTTCGTTGATTCTCGCGGTCGGCCTGGAGGTGTATAATCATCTAGGCATCGAGTCGCGTGCCACGCAAGCGATCAAGGCGCGGGACGCTTTTGCCGAAGTCTACGTCAATATGAGCATCGCCCTGAAAAATGACGCTCCGGACGACACGATTGTTCAGTTGAGCAAAACCGTGGACACCTTGATTCAAACATTCTCGAAGGTTATTGTTCATGATCAGAGCGCGCTGGTCACTCAGGATGCGCAGAACATGGCACGAGACCTGGTTGTCAAATACAGTGCACGTTGGCGTTCGAAGGCTGCCTCGATCGGCGGCAGGAGTACAAAATGATTGCTACAGATCCAATCACTTTCGACGTGAAAGCCCAATTCGTGCTCAATGAGAAACAAGAGCCGGATCATTTCATCGAAATGGAAGACGGCAAGCCGATCTACATCTACAAGATCAACTTGATCCTTGAACCGCCCGCCGATGCCCCGAAGCCGCAGCGCGTGACGTTCTTGCTCGACGAAACGTATTATCAACCGGTCCGGAAAGCAAATATGCAGGGAGGCAAGTTTGTGGAAGAGATCACCAGTTACGGCGATTTCGGACTGACCGCGAAGCTCCAGGCGGGTGAGTATATTGCAGCCCAATCGGCCCATCTCTCCGAGCTGCTGAAGAAAAGCTATGGTGAGACGTCACCCAACGCCATTAAAGAGGCCATTCAGCGCATCGAAAAAAACTAGCGTTAATCCTTCGCCTTCTTTTTCTTTGCCGGCGTATTGTACTCCGCTGGGCGCGCGTCCTTGTACTGATCGAGGGCGGCTTGCAACACCCGTTGAGCCGCGACGGCCTCGGCGTCAAGCTTCGCTTGCTTCAACGCATTTTGTTCCTTCCCATCCTTTTGATAATCGTAAAACGCCCCGTTGCGATAGAGCTTGTACTGCTTCGTCGCCGCGAATTCGTGCGTCGCCTCGGCGCCGCCGTCACGCGCGTACCAGCAATAGAACCACTCGCGCGGTTTGCCTTTCTCGCCGCGCAGTTGCGACAGGAAACTGCGGCCATCGAGCTTGAGTTCGGCCGGCAACTTCGCGCCGGCGGCGTCGCACATCGTCGGCAGAAAATCGGTGCTATCGATCAGATCGCCGTTGACCTTGTCCTGCGGAATGACGCCGGGCCAGCTCGCGATCAGCGGCACGTGCATGCCGGCGGCGATGGTGGAGCCCTTGGCGCCCTTGATCATCTCGTTGCCGAATTGCGAGGTAATTTGCACGCCGGTGCCGTTGTCGCCGACGAAGAGGATGAGCGTGTTGTCGCGCAGCTTCAAGTCATCCAAATGCTTGACGAGCTTGCCGACCAGCTTGTCCATGTAGCTGACCATGTCGCCGAAGTATTTTTTGTCGTTGTTGATTTTCTCGCCCATCGCCTTGGGGTCCCAATCCTTGCTGTCGGGCGTCGGCTGAAACGGGGCGTGCGTCAGCATCTCGGCATAGTAGAGCAGGAACGGCTCGTTCTTCTTGCGCGTGATGAAGTCGAGCGCATAGGCGTTCGTGAGATCGGGACCGTATTCTCCGTTCTTGTAATCGACTTCCTTGCCGTTGATTTCGAGACCGGGATTGGCGAAACGCGGCGGCCGACGCGTGTGTTGCCACAGGCAATATTCGTCGAAGCCGAAGTGCTTGGGCAGGTTGACGCCCTGGCCGAGCTGCCATTTGCCGATCATGCAGGTGGCGTAGCCGAATTGCTTGAGCAAGTTGGCGAACGTGGTCGCCTTGGTATCGAGGGTGCCGAAGTTGAGATAGTTTCGCACGTTATAGCGGCCGGTCATGAGTTGGACGCGCGTTGGTGTACAAAGTGGCTGGACGTAGCAGCGTTCGAAGCGCATGCCTTGCGCGGCGAGCTTGTCGAGGTTCGGCGTCTTGTACGATTTGCCGCCGTTCGCGGTGACGCATTCGTAGCCGAAGTCGTCGGCGAGGAAGACGATGATGTTGGGCTTGCGTTTGGCGGGTTCCTGAGCCGCGGCGGGCGCGACGGCAACAAATAGCGCGATGGCAACGATGATGAATCGACGCACGGCATCCTCCTTGATCAAATTCCCAGGTTGGACAACATCTCCGCCAAGCGCCGCGTCAGGTTCGCCAAGCCCGGCGCACCCGTCTCGACCGCGACGACGGCGCCCTCCAGCTTATTCTCCGCGGCCTCGAAAACGCCCGGCTTCTCCTTCTGCTTGACGGCTTGCACCAATTGCGACGCGCATTCAGTTAACCACGCGACCTCGGCCGTCGCCACCTCCGGCGATTCGAGCGCGACGCCGAGCTCATCGATCAAATCCGCCAAGAGCGCGTGTCCCTCGGGGCCAAGGCTGCGAGCGTGCCGCAGCAAATCCGCGAGCGTGTGCAGCAATTTCCGCACTTCCGCCAGCGTTGCGAAATCCGGTGAGTTTTCAGACATGACGAACCTCCATCAACAGAGGGCATTTTTCATTGTACGCGTTCGCCATGAACCGTTGCAGGGACCTCGCGTCCATGAAGCTAGGCAAGATTTCATCCTATCTTCTTTCGCCACACTTCCGAGGATGTTACGATTTGCGTTTCATCGCTCCAACATTGAGGCTAACCCATGCGCACCTTTTGCACACTCGTTCTCGCTTTGATTCCTTGCGTTGCCATCGCTCAGGACACGAAAAAGCCGATCACGCTGCCCGGCGTCACGGCCGACGGCAGCGTGCGATTGCCCAACACCTGGTCAATCAAGCCGGCCGGCAAGCAGATCGAACTGGGCGATTTCCCTATCAGCGTCGCGATCCACCCGGGCGGCGGATTCGCGGCCGTTCTTCACGCAGGCTATGGCGATCACGAGATCATAATCGTCGATCTGACCTCCAAGAAAGAACGTATCAAGTCGCGCGTCGTCATCGAGCAAACTTTCGGCGGGCTGGCGTTTTCCGAAAGCGGCAAGGAACTCTACGTGGGTGGCGGCGAGTTCGACGTTTTTCACACATTTCAATTCGATGATGGCTTCCTGTTCAAGCAACGCGTCCTCAACATCAACGACGACAAGGGCAAGTTCATCCCCGGCAGTCTTCACGCCAGCGGCGACATGCTCTACATCCCCGGCGTCTTTGGGCATGCCGTCGCCATCGTCGACGCCAAAGGCTGGGACCGCAACATCTTCTCGACGGGCAAGGACAGCTATCCCTTCGCGTGCTTAGCCGATCGCAAGCGCGAGCGATTGTACGTGAGCCTTTGGAACAAGGCAGCCGTCGCGGTCGTTGATTTGAAAACGACGAAAATCGTGCAAACGCTCGCGACGGAAAAGCATCCGACCGAGATGGCGTTCGGCCCCGACGAAAAGACCCTGTTCGTCGTCTGTTCCAATTCGACGCGCGTCAGCGTTATCGATTTGAAGGCAGGCAAAGGCCTGGAGACGATCAACTGTGCCCTTTATGCGACCGCCCCCAACGGCAACACGCCGAACAGCTTGTGCTTGACGCCGGACGGCAAGATTCTCTTCGTCGCGAACGCGGATAACAACAACATCGCCGTCTTCAACGTCGAAAAACCCGGCGCCGCGAAGCCGCTCGGCTTCATCCCCGTCGGCATGTATCCGACGTCGGTGCGTTACCACGCCGATCAAAAGCGCATCCTCGTCGCCAACGGCCGCGGCGTCAGCGTCCGGGCGAATCCGAAGGGGCCGAACCCGCTGTTGCCGAAGAATCCGACGATCCGCGAATACATCGCCGGCCTGTATCGAGGCACGCTCGGCATCATCGACATGCCGAACGAGGAGTCGATGGCGAAGTACAGCAAGGACGCGTATGCGTGCAGTCCATTGCGGGCGGACTTGAGCCCGACACAGGGCCGGCCTGACGGGAATCCGATTCCAGGCAGCCAAAAACTCGACCAAACGCGATTCAAGAAAACCTTCGAAATGCTAGCGCGTGGACAAAAAATCATTTACACGTCCGAAGGCCCGCTGCGTAAGGAGCTATGCGAATACGCAGCACGAGTTGGCATCAAGGAAGGTTTTTTGACCGAAGATCAGTTCTACGGATTCTACGTCACCAGCAAGGCACAGACTGCCGCCCAGGACTGCCCCATCAAATACTGCATCTACGTCGTCCGCGAAAATCGCACCTACGATCAAGTCTTCGGCGACATCAAGGAAGGCAACGGCGATCCGAACCTGTGCATCTTCCCGGAAAAGATCACGCCGAACGCGCATCGCCTCGCCAAGCAATTTGTCTTGCTCGACAATTTCTACTGCGACGGCGAAGTCTCGGCCGAGGGGCACGAATGGTCGATGGGTGCGTACTGCACCGATTTCGTCAAGCGCGTCTGGCCGCTCACGTATCGCGGCAGTCCGACCAAGAAGTTGAACATCTATCCGGCCGAGGGCGTGTTCGACGACATCGCCCGCCCCGCCGGCGGCTATCTTTGGGACCGCTGCGCCGAGGCGAAGGTCAGCTATCGCAGCTACGGCGAATGGGTTAACAACGGCAAGACGCCGAAGGACCCGTGCACGGCCCGCGTCAAGGCGCTCGAGGGGCACATCGATCCGATGTTTCGCGCTTACGATCTCGATTATCCCGACGTCAAGCGGGCGGAGCGATTTCTCGAAGAGTTGAAGCGATTTGAAAAAGACGGCGACATGCCGAAGCTGCAAATCGTGCGCATGGGCAACGATCACACCTATGGCACCAAGGAAAAGAAGCCGACGCCGACGGCGATGGTGGCGGAGAACGATCTCGCGCTCGGAATGTTGGTTGAAGGCATCAGCAAATCGAAATTCTGGAAGGAGACCGCGATCTTCGTCATCGAGGACGACGCCCAGAACGGCTCCGATCACGTGGACGCGCATCGCACCGTCGCGCTCTGCATCAGTCCATTCACGCAGCACGGCAAGGTCGATTCGACGATGTACTCGACGGCGTCGATGCTGCGGACGATGGAGTTGATCCTGGGCTTGCGGCCGATGAGCCAGTTCGATGCGGCCGCGACGCCGATGTACAACGCGTTTCAGACGAAAGAGAATTTAGAGGCGTACAAGCACGTCGTGCCGGACGTGGACATGAAGGCGATGAACGCGGCAACGGCGTATGGCGCCAAGTGGGCGGAGACGTGGGATTTTTCGAAGGAGGACGCGATCGACGACTTGATCTTCAACGAAGTCATCTGGCGTTCGGTGCGCGGCGCCGATTCGCCGATGCCGCCGCCGGTGCGGGCAGCGTTTGTGTTTCCGCATTTGCCGAAGGAATGAAATGCCGCCCGTTGTTTACGTTTAGCGCTCGTAGCAACCCTCGCAGCAGCATCGCGCCGCCGCGAGAGATTCTGCGAGCGCTAAACGTAAACCTATCACCGCGCAAACTCCACCGACCGCGTCTCCCGCACGACCGTCACCTTGATCTCGCCCGGATAGTTGAGCTGCTGCTCGATCGCCTTGGCAATCTCGCGACACGTCTTGAGCGCCTCGCTGTCGGAGAGCGTTTGCGCATTCGCAATAACGCGCAACTCACGACCCGCTTGAATCGCATATGCGTGCTCGATGCCGGGGAAACCTTGTGCGAGCGCTTCCAGTTCTTCTAGACGCTTGACGTATTTCTCCAGCGTCTCGCGGCGAGCGCCGGGCCGAGCCGCGGAAATCGCGTCGGCGGCCGCAACCAACACCGTGTAAATGTGATCGACCGTCACGTCGTCATGATGGCCGATGATCGCGTGCAGCACTTCCTTCGACGTTTCGCCATAGCGCTTCGCCAATTCGGCGCCGATCTTCGGATGCCCGCCTTCCATCTCGTGATCCGCCGCCTTGCCGACGTCGTGCAATAATCCACAACGCCGTGCCAGTCGGCCGTCCAGGCCCAGCTCGTCCGCCATCATGCCGGTCAAGTACGCGACCTCGACGCTGTGATTGAGCACGTTCTGGCTGTAACTGGTGCGAAAACGCAATCGACCCAACAGGTGCACGAGCTTTTCGTGAACGTGGCCGCAGTTCGCGTCCATGACGGCTTGCTTGCCGAACTCCATGATGTTGCGGTCCATCTCTTCCTGAGATTCCTTGACGACTTCCTCGATGCGCGACGGATGGATGCGGCCATCCTGGATCAGCTTGCTCAAGGAGATGCGTGCGATTTCGCGGCGAACGTTGTCGAAGGCGCTGACGATGACGACGCCGGGCGTGTCGTCCACGATGACATCGACGCCGGTCGCTTTTTCAAACGTGCGGATGTTGCGTCCTTCGCGGCCGATGATGCGGCCCTTCATGTCGTCGGAGGGAATATCGACGGTGCTGACGGTCGTGTCGGCGGTATGTTCGGCGGCGTAACGGTGGATCGCGGTCGCCAGGATGCGGCGGGCCTTTTCTTCGCTGACGGCCTTGATTTGCTCTTCGTTCTTCTGAATGCGCGACGCGACCTCGTCGGCCAGCTCGCGATCGAGCCGTTCGAGAAGCAGCCTCTCGGCTTCCGGTCGCGACATGCCGGTGATTTCGTGCAGCTTCTTGGTTTCTTCCTCGACCAGCGTCTCGGCGTCCTTGATTTTCTTCTCGAGATGTTCGCGGCGTTCGTGCAGCTTCTTTTCGGTGTGCTGGTTATGCTTTTCCTTCTTGAGCAGGTTCTGGCTCTGCTGCTCAAGCAAATCCTCTTTTTTCTCAAGTCGGCGTTCTTGATCCTTTTGCTCGTTGCGAACCTGTTCGGCCTCGCGATTGAACTCTTCGCGTTTCTTGAAGAATTCGTCCTTGGCTTTCAGTTCGGATTCCTTGACGATATTCTCGGCGTTTTTTTCCGCCTGGCTGACGAGTTCCCTGGCGCGCGTTTCGGCGCTGTGAACATTTTGGCTTTCCTGACGACGAATGAAGAAATGCCAGGCAACGGCGCCGGTAACCACCCCCACCAGGGCGCCGGCAAGGCCGTACCACAACGGTTCCATGAAGGCCACTCCCGATCGTGGCCCGCGCGTTGAAAGTGCGAAGGAGAAAGTTCAACACATATCATCAGCGCCGAAAGCGACTGGACCGGCGACGTTGGGTTGGGCCTGTGGACCTGGGAGGAGCCATGATTGGATAAAAACACCAGGGCAAAGCCGATGACAAGAATCGCCGCGCCGGCCGTCGCGCCAATACCAGCACGGGCCGGCGAACGAATCGCAACATCCTTTGAGCACTCGCCGGCGCCGACCAAAGAATCCACCCGGTCGCCACCGCGAATGCCAACAAGAAACCCAATAGCGTCAAAAACATCTTTGATTGCTCGGTACAGGTTTCGGCGATTGATGTTCCCCACCGCAATGGGCAACGAGTTTCTCAAGGTTCGAGAAAAACGCGGGCCGTTCGATGCAACACCCAACCACCCCCCTCCATGGACCCGATTCGGGCCGTTCCACGAACGACCACGGGCGGTTGCACTCCATGCAGTCGCCTCAAAGTCATGATATTATGAAGGAAGTGAGAAACCCAGGTCAACAAAAAAGAAATGATTTTTGCCTCGCTTGCAGTTTCGCGTTCCCTTCGCGCCGCGCGAGCGCGGAACCGCAAGCGGCTACAGCGGCCACTGTGCCCCGAGCGATTTCTTTTGCGCCGCCGTGATCTTGTCGATGCCGACTTTGCCCAATTTCAAGAGTCGATCGAGCTGGCTGCGACTGAACGTCGCCTCCTCGCCGGTGCCTTGCACTTCGATGAACTGGCCCGACCCCGTCATCACCAAGTTCATATCGACCTCGGCGTCGCGGTCCTCGACATACTCAAGATCGAGCAATTCGACGTCGTCGAGCAACCCGACGCTGATCGCGGCGACGCTGTCGCGCACCATTTCATTAATCGGCGGGACGACGCCTTTCAACGAATGCAACGCATCGATAACCGCGATGAATGCACCATTGATGCTCGCCGTGCGCGTGCCGCCGTCTGCTTCCAGCACGTCGCAATCGATCCACAACGTTCGCTCACCGAGCTTATCGAGATTGACGATCGCACGAAGACTGCGGCCGATGAGCCGTTGAATCTCGACCGATCGGCCATCCACTTTGCCGGCCTTGTCGCGAGCCTTGCGCGTGTTGGTACTGCCGGGGAGCATGCCGTATTCGGCGCTCATCCAGCCTTTGCCCTTGCCGACGAGGAATGGCGGCACGTTCGCCTCAATGCAGCAGGTGCAGAGGACCGTGGTTTGGCCCATGCGGACGAGCACGCTGCCCGGCGCTTGCCGGGTGTAGCGGCGCTGGAAGCGCAAGGAACGAAGTTCATCGGGTTGTCGATTGTGGGGACGCATCAAGGATTTGTATTGAATTCGTTTAGCGTCCGCGCGGCGCCGCGCGAGCGCTAAACGAAGAATTCGGCTACTTGGTCGCTCGCTTGGTTTGACCGAGTATATCGGCGACCTTCTGCACCAGCTGCTCCGCGCGATACGGCTTCGGCAAAAAGCCGCGCACTTGCGGGAACTCGTTGAGCGCCAGTTGTTCCGTCGAGTAGCCGCTGGAGAACAACACGCGAATGCCCGGCGCCAGACGCACCAGCTCGCGCAACGTTTCGCGTCCGGACAATCTCGGCATCACGGAATCGAGGATGACCATGGAAATCTCCTCATGGCGGGCGCGAAAGATCTCGAGCGCCTTCTCGCCGTTCTCCGCGACAACCACTTCGTAGCCCGCCTTGCTCAAAATCGTCTTCGTGAGTTGACGGATCATCGCTTCATCGTCGGCAACAAGTATGGTCGCACGTGGCTGGACCGGCTCCGGCCGGGGCGCGGGAGGCGGGACGGCGGCAAAGCAACGCGGCAAAAACACTTCGAAATGCGTGCCCTGCCCCGGCTCGCTCTCGCACACAATCCATCCTTCATGTTGCTTGACAATGCTGAACACCGTCGCCAGCCCCAACCCCGTCCCCTTGCCTTTTTCCTTCGTGGTGAAAAACGGTTCGAAGATGCGCTGCCGCAGGTCCGGCGGAATGCCGCTGCCCGTGTCGTGCACGCT
>DAIOGM010000092.1:0-1776 GCA_036745215.1 Gemmataceae bacterium | reverse complement strand
GCCCGGCCGAGCCTCGACGTGCGAAGCCAGGTACGCCGCGTCCGGAACGAAATGGCTCGTCAGATAGGAGATTTTGCCGCCACCGGGCATCGCGTCGCGCGCATTCAAGGTCAAGTTGGTCAGCACCTGATTGATCTGCGTCGCATTCGCCTGCACGAGCCAGAGATTGGGCTCGGCGCGCACGTTCAATTCGATCGCCGGCGGCAGCGTCGTGCGTGTCAAACGCACGACCTCGTCGATCGCCTGATTCAAGTTGTACGGCTCCGTGGCGATCGAAGCGCGGTGCGAGAACCCGAGCAACGTCCGCGTCAATTCCGCGGCGCGCAGGCCCGCCTGCTCGGCGTTGCGCACCAGGTCGAGCACGGCCGGCATGTCGAGGGAGCCGGCGAGGATGTACGACAGGTTGCCGAGCATGATGGTAAGGAGGTTGTTGAAATCGTGCGCGACGCCGCCGGCGAGCTGGCCGATGGCGTCCATCTTTTGCACATGTCGAAGCTGCGATTCCAGCTCGCGCTGTTGCGTCACGTCCCAGCAGATGCCCAGAACGCCCACGATCGCGCCGAATGGGTCCTTCACCGGAGTGCGATTGACACGCATCGTCCGCGTCTTGCCGGCGAAATCAAAGTACTCTTCGGTCTCGCCGGCGAAACCTTCTTCGAGCACGCGTTTTTCGATGGCGTAGCATTTGTCGGCCATCGGCGCATCCGGGAAAACTTCACGAGCGGTCTTGCCGCGAATCGCTTCTTCCGGCGTGCCCATGCCGGCGCAGAAGACGGGATTGACGGTGACGAAGCGCAGGGCGCGGTCCTTCAAGAAGATGGCCTGATCGAGATGATTGATGAGCGTGCGATAGTTTTCCTCGCTGGCGCGCAACGCTTCCTCCGCCCGTTTGCGGTCGGTGATGTCGATGATCGTGCCTTCGAGGACTTCCTCGCCGTCATCTGGGACGAGGCTGACGTTCTCGATCACCCAGACGGGCGTGCCGTCGGCGCGGCGCATCTGCATTTCGTAGTTGGTGAGGAACTTCTGTTCGCGAAGGCGCGCCAGCAGCTCGGCGCGTACGTCCGGGTTGAAATAAAGCTCGCGCGTCGAGTGCGTCAGCGCGGCGGCGCGCGACTCGAAGCCGAACAGGTGCGCGAAGCCTTCATTGCAATCGAGGATGCGGCCGTCCAGGGCGGCGCGAAAACCGCCCGCGAGGTTGCGTTGCCAGAGTTGGCGATAGCGTTCTTCGGAACGTTGCAGCGCATCCTCCATTTGTCGGCGTTCGGTCAAGTCTAAACACACGCCGCCGAGGAAGACACGACCTTGCACGTCGCGGAACGGGAACTTGATCACCCACCAATCGCGCAGGACGCCGTCCGGCGTCGGCGCCTGGTCGCGCACCTCGACGGTCTCGTTGCCCGCCATGACGCGCAGGTCGAACTCGCGCAGCTTGGCCGCCACGTCCGCGGGCCAAAGCTCGGGGTCACGCAAGCCGATGAGTTCTTCTCGCGATCGGCCGAACATCGCCGCGTACGCCTGATTGACGTAAATCAATCGCCCATCGAGATCCTTCATGAAGCCCAGGATCGGGATCGTGTTCATGAATGATTCAAAACGCTGCCTGCTTTCTTCGAGCGCGACTTCGGTTTCTTTCCAGCGCGTGATGTTGGTGCTCGTGCCGGTGATGCCGTGGACTCGGCCTCGTTCGTCGCACAAGGGCCGAGCGTTCGTGTTCAGGTGCACGCGCGCGCCATTCTTGTGGATCATGACCGATTCGTAGCCGAAAATCGTGTT
>DAIOGM010000091.1:9699-20271 GCA_036745215.1 Gemmataceae bacterium | reverse complement strand
CCCATTTACAAGGAGAAGAAGGACGCGGTGGATTCGGAGTGGTGAATCGTGCAATTCAAATCGCTGGAACCATCTCTTTCCAACGGTCCGTTCGTGCGGTAACGTGGTAGCAGTTAGGAATTGTGTAATGAGAGCACGAACTTGGACACGCTCATCCTTGAGAATTTCCGCTGTTTCGCCGGCCGCCATGAAGTGCCGTTGCGCCCGTTAACGTTGTTAGTGGGCGAGAATAGCACGGGGAAGACAAGTTTGCTCGCCGGCACGAGGGCCGTTCTCGAACTTCGTAACGCCATTCAAACGCCTGACTTCAATCAAGAACCATTCCATCTAGGCAGTTTTGTGGAAATTGTGAACAATCGAGTTGGAACAAGGCGGCCGGCGGCCTTCAAATTGGGATTCATGTCGTCAGTGAATGTGCTGGAAGGCGAATTCCGTGATCGAAATGCTCAACCTGTCCTCACAAATTGGTTGATTTCCTCAGATAACGGCTTGAGAATTTCTGCGAAACTTTCTGAAAATTCTTGGAATATTAGCGGGTACGACGCCGACGGCGGATTCAACGGTGGCATCGTATTGGCGACACCAATTTTTTTCACTTCGATACTATTTAGTGACTACTATTTGGAAATGTTATGCAACTATGACGCCCTCGACAAAAATCGTCGTGACAACTGGAACGAAATCGTTCATGAACTCGATTTAGCTTCGACGGTGCTCCCGTTTGCGTGCTCGCCAGTTCGGGCGAAGCCTGAACGCACTTATGACGTCACAAGCGACGAAACAAAACCACAGGGATATCACGTTCCTGTGACCTTATCACAGATTTTTGGACGAGACGAGTGGGATAGGATCAAATCGCCATTGCTCGGTTTTGCAAGGGCAGCAGGCCTATTTGATAAAATCACTGTCAACAAACTACGCAACGGCGAAGGGGGCCCATTTCAATTGGAAGTTAGTCTCGAAGGCCAACGTCGGAACATTATTGATGTTGGATATGGAGTAAGCCAAGTTTTGCCGGTTGTCTTTGATGCAGTTCGCGGGGCGCGGAATCGGTTGTTCATGTTTCAACAGCCCGAAATTCACTTGCATCCGCGAGCTCAGGCTGAACTCGCGACTTTGTTTGGATCGCTCGTTAAAACTCAGAAAAAGCAATTCCTCATAGAAACCCACAGCGACAACCTCATCGACCGTGTCCGCATGGACGTGCGCGACAAAAAGAACATCAGCCCCGATGACGTCGTCATCCTTTACTTCGAAAAACAAAAAAACGGCGTGAAAATCTATCCGATTCATCTCGACGAAATGGGCCACCTCATCGACGCGCCGACGACGTACCGGAGTTTTTTCTTGGCCGAGGAGCGTCGTTACTGGGGGGTCGATTGATTTGTGCTTGATCATTGACGCCTGTGTCGCCAATCGATTCACCGAATTGCCCCACGAGAATGCCGAGCCAATCGTGAAGTGGGCGTTGTCAGTGAAGCCTTCAGCCAATCGCCACATCGTGTACGGCGGGAAACTGAAACGCGAGTTGCTGCGGGCTGGCGAGGGCATTCGCCGGTTCCTGAGAAACGTCGAACAGAGCGGACGATTGATCGAGGTCAGCGAAGCACTGTTGAATCCAGAACAAATCATCGTCGAAGAACTTTACGACCGTCACGAAATTGACGGCGCCGACGATCCGCACATCCTCGCCCTCGCGCGAATCAGCGGGTCGCGATTACTTTTCACCGAAGACAATCGCAGCAAGCTGATCGACCTATTCCGTGATAAGCGCTTTGTCGATCCGCCTGGCAAAGTCTACAAGTCGAAAGCCAACGCCGATTTGCTCAAGAATCCGCGCAAATGCAAACCGATTCACGCGCCAAAAAAGCGGGCCGGTTGACAGGATGAAGCTCTTCCCCTTCGCCCAACTCCTCCTACAATATCCGTTCCTAAAACCCGACCGACCCCAATCCGCGGCGCCGCGCGCGCCCGGACTACCAGGAGGAGCCTTGCGTGGCGATCGTTCAAGTTAACGAACTCATCGAAGCCGGCGTTCATTTCGGCCACCGCGCCAGTCGCTGGAACCCCAAGATGCGGCCGTACATCTACGGCAAGCGGAATTTGATCCACATCATCGACCTGCGCGAGACGTTGCGCGGCTTGCTGCGAGCCTACAAATTCCTCGCCAAGGTCGCCAGCCGCGGCAGTCTCGTCGTCTTCGTCGGCACGAAACGGCAAGCCAAGGAAACCATCGAACGTGAAGCCACTCGTTGCAAGATGCCCTACGTCAACGAACGCTGGCTCGGCGGCACGCTCACGAACTATCGCACGATTCGCGATCGGCTCAAACGGCTCACCGAACTTGAAGCGATGTGGCTGACGCACGGCGAGAAGGGGGAAAAGGTCGATCTCGTCGCGTACATGAAGACGATGCTGAACGAATCGGGCCGCCTCGATCTCGCCAAGGCGCCGGACACGGCCTTGATCCGAACCTACTCGAAGAAGATGGTGTCCAATTTGACGCGTGAATGGACGAAGATCAATCGCAACTTGCAGGGCATTCGCGAGATGAACCGTCTGCCGGATGCGATGGTGATCGTCGATCCGCATCGCGAGGACATTGCGGTCAAGGAAGCGCAGCGCATGGGCGTGACCACGGTGGCGCTCATCGATACGGACAGCGATCCGGACGTGATCGATCTGCCGGTTCCGGGCAACGACGACAGCATCCGTTCGATCCAGTTGATCCTGATGAAGCTCGCCGACGCCGTCAATGAAGGCCGGGCGGCGTTGCCCCCGGAAGCTCAGCGCGGCGGCCGCGGCCCCGCGACCCAGAAAACGCCGGCGCCGGTCGCTTCTTGATACAATCCATCCCCGTTTAGCGCCCGCGTGGAAGCGCCCATGGACCTGGCGCTTCCACGTGGGCGCTAATTGGCTTTATGAGGATAAATCCCATGGCTATTTCCGCAGGCGACGTCAAAACCCTACGCGATCGCACCAACGCACCCTTGATGGACTGCAAAACCGCCCTCACCGAAGCCGGCGGCGACATTGACAAAGCGATCGACCTCCTGCGCAAGAAGGCCGGCAGCAAGATCGGCAACTTCGCGGCACGCGAGACCGCCGAGGGGCGCGTCGCGATTTACCTTGACGCGGCGAGCAAGACCGGCGCGATCGTCGAAGTGCGCTGCGAAACGGCGCCGGTGGCCAAGACCGATCAGTTTATCCAGCTCACCAATGACATCGCCAAACAGATCGCGCTCAAGGGCCCCGCCAATACCGAAGAACTGCTCAAGATGCCGTTCGTCGATGCGCCGGCCAAGACGATCAGCGATCGCATCATGGACGTCTTCGCCCTCATTCGCGAAAACATGAAGCCGCACCGCTTCACGCGCTGGACCGGCGTCCTGGGCGATTACGTGCATCACGACGGCTCGCAGGGCGTCCTCTTATTGGTGGAAGGCGAGAACGCGGCCCCGCAAGTTTTGCGCGACGTGTGCATGCATATCGCGGCGCTGAATCCCGTGTCAGCAACGAAGGAAGATGTGCCGCCGGAGACGCTCGCCAAGGAAACGGAGATCTTCCGCGAACAGACGAAGGGCGATCCGAAGAACGCCAACAAACCGGCGAACATTCTCGACAAGATCGTCGAGGGCAAGATGAAAACGTGGCTGGCGCAGAACGTGCTTCTGGAACAGCCGTTCGTCAAGGACGATACGAAGACGGTCGGCCAGTTGCTCGCGGCCAGCGGGTTGAAGTTGAAGAAATTCGTGCGCTACAAGGTCGGCGAGATCAGCTAATCAAGTCGTCGAATCCGGGCGAGCCGAGCTCCGTGAAGAGCCGGTTGAGTCTGTTTCTCTCACGCTCAACCGGCCGTCGAATGCCGGCGAGCCGAGCTCCGTGAGGAGCCGGTTGAGTCGATTTCTCTCACGCTCAACCGGCCGTCGAATGCCGGCGAGCCGAGCTCCGTGAGGAGCCGGTTGAGTCGATTTCTCTCACGCTCAACCGGCCGCTCACGCGGCTCGGCTCGCCGACAATTCAGCCGTTGAAATTGGCAATACCCAGATTGAGCCCGATCACGAAAATCAGAAGCACGACGCCGATCAAGCCCAGCGCGATGGCGACGCCGCCGCAGATGATGCCGACGAGGGAATAGGTCTCGCTGCCGGGGACCTTGCCCATGTAGCCGAAGATGACGGCCATGATGCCGCACGCCAGGCCGATCAAGGCGCCGAAGACGCCGCAGCATACGCAACCGCCGGTGCCCATGGCGACGCCCGCGATGCCGATGATCATCGACGTCATCGCCATCGGATGGATCGACTTCCCGCCGGCGCGGCGAACATCGAAATCATCGTCATCCAGATCGCGACGTCGCGGCGGAATGAACGGTTCGTCATCGTCCATGTCATCGGGCGGCGTCGGCTCAGGCGGACGAGGCGCGGACGCGGTCACCTCGGACCCGCTCGGTTCGACCGGCGGCGGCAACGGCGTCACCGCCATATCCGTCGGCTCGCTCGGCGCGATGGCGTCGGCCGCGGGCACGTTCAGGATCGTGCCGCACTTCGGGCACTTGACGCGCTTACCGATCGCCGATTCCGGCGCGCGCAACTTGCTGCCACAGGAATCACAGTTAATGAGCATGGAGTCGCGAGGTCTCAAAACCGGTTCAACGGAACGGCGGCCTGGGGGGCCGAGGCTGATTGAACTGATGCATATTCCAGTTGGCGCCCTGCATGCCGATGTTGAAAAAGAGGCTCAAAATGATCAAAACGAGGCCGAGCACCCCGAACGCGATGCCGACGAAACCGCAAATGATGCCGGTCATCGCCGTGCCTTCGCTGCCCGGGATCTTGTTGCTCATGAAGCCGGTGATGACGGCCGCGATGCCCAAGATCAACGACAGCGGACTACCGAAAGTACAACAGCAACAGAATATGACGCCGGTGACGATGGACGCGATGCCGAGGATCATTGATGTGAGCGCCATGCCGGTGGCGCCTTTTTTCTTCTTGCGGCGTTTTTTGCGGACGTCGAGATCGTCGTCGTCGTCATCGCGTCGCCCGCGCCGACTGGGGCGATCGTCATCGTCGTCGTCATCCTCGTCGCGGCGCCTTTTGCTGGGGCGGTCGTCGTCCTCGTCTTCGTCGTCATCGCGAGCGCGGCTTTTCTTGGGCGCGTCGTCCTCGTCGTCGTCTTCGTCGCGGTCCCGGCCGCCGCGCGAGCTTTTGATGGTCGATAATTTGTTACCGCCGGCCGAGGGCTTCTCGCTCACCGCGGTGTCGTCATCGGATTCATCGTCGCGCTTGTCTTCGGTCTCATCCGGCGGTTCATCCAGCGGGGGACGATCCTTGCCGGGCGGCAAGCCTTTCGGCGAAAAGCCTGGCATCGGCGGTTTTTCGGAGGATTCCGGCGTCTCGGCCGCGGGCACTTGGATGACGATGGCGCAACGCGGGCACTTGATGCGTTTGCCGGCCGCCTTGTCCGGCACCTTGATCTTCGCGTTGCAACCGCTGCAAATGACTTGCATGATGGTGACACCGACCGGTTTTTGAGATTCGCCGGGAGAATTGACACGTTACAATATCACGGGCCGGTTGTCAAATTACCAATGCTTGATCTTGGTTCGATTCCCGTTGGCGCTGTATCTTGACTAAGGCCGATGCAAGCCAATGCATTATCTCCGCGTCCTCTGCGTCTCAGCGTTTCAATTGAGCCTTTATTGAAACGCAGAGACGCAGAGAACGCCGAGAGATCCTGGACGCTGATTCCTCCTAAGAGAAATAACCATGGCCAAAGCGCTGTCCGAATACGCAGTTCACCTCCGCCCGCAAGACAACGTTGCGATTGCGACGAAACTGATCCCCGCCGGCGCCGATGTCGAACACGACGGCAAGAAGATGACCGTCGCGAGCAAGGTCGGCATGGGCCACAAGGTGGCGCTCACGTCGATCAAGAAAGGCGCGGCGGTCTACAAGTACGGCCAGATCATCGGCTTCGCGTCGAAAGACATCGAGCCGGGCGACTGGGTACATGTGCACAACGTCAGCGCCGACCTGTTCGAGCGCGACTACGCCTTCTGCCGCGACACGCCGCCGCCGCCGGCCCCAGCGAAGCCGCGTACCTTCATGGGCTTCGATCGCGGCTCGGACCGTGTGGAACCCTATCGCTATGGCACGCGCAATTACATCGCCGTCATCAGCACGGTGAACTGTTCGGCCCAGACCAGCAAATACATCACGCAGCGTTTCCATGCGACGGAGTTGCTCAAGAAGTTTCCAAATGTAGACGGCATTGTCGCCATCACGCACAAAGCGGGCTGCGCGATGCAGTACGACGGCAACGATCACAACCAACTCGATCGCACCCTCGCCGGCTTCGCCAAGCACGCCAACGTCGCTGCGTACATTCTCGTCGGCCTCGGCTGCGAAACGGGGCAGGCGATCCATCTGGTCGAAGGCCAGGGATTATTGCAGCTCAATGGCAGCAGCAAGAAAGCGCCGGTGGTACTAACGATCCAGGAATGCGGCGGCATCTCGAAGACCGTGGACGCCGGTGTCAAGGCCGTCGCCGAGCTGTTGCCGCGCGTCAACGACATTCGCCGCACGGAGCTGCCCGCGAAGCATCTGGTGCTCGGCACCAATTGCGGCGGCTCCGACGGCAACTCCGGCGTCACCGCCAATCCGGCGCTCGGCGTCGCCTCGGATATGCTGGTCGCGCAAGGCGGCACGGCGATCATCGGCGAGACGCCCGAGATTTACGGCGCCGAGCATCTGCTGACGCGCCGCGCCGTCAGTCGGGCCGTCGGCGAAAAGCTCGTCGAACGCATCAAATGGTGGGAATGGTACACCGGCATCTTCGGCGCCGAGATCAACAACAACCCGTCCCCCGGCAACAAGGAAGGCGGCCTGACCACCATCTACGAAAAATCGCTCGGCGCGATCGCAAAAGGCGGCTCGACCGCGATGGTCGATGTCGTGCAATACGCCGAGCCGGTGCGAGCGAAGGGCTTCGTCGTCATGGACACGCCTGGCTACGACCCCGTGAGCATGACCGGCATCGTCGCCGGCGGCGCCAACGTGTGCGTCTTCACGACCGGCCGCGGCAGCGTGTTCGGCTGCAAGCCGGCGCCGTCCATCAAGATCGCGACCAACTCGCCGCTCTATTATCACATGCTCGACGACATGGACATCAACGCCGGCGTCATCCTCGAAGGCACGCCGCTCGAAACGGTCGGGGCGGAAATATTCGAGGAGATTCTCGCCGTGGCGTCCGGCAAGAAAACAAAGAGCGAGATCAACGGCGTCGGAGAGGAAGAGTTCGCACCGTGGTCGATCGGGCCGACGTTGTGATAAGGAGCCCACACATGATTCGCACCGCCATGTTATCGTGCTTTTTGGTTCTGACGTTGGCCCAAGCGGCCCGCGCGGACATTCCGTTGCCGTTCTATAATAGTTACGTTAAACCATGGGTCCGCTTCGAAGGCATCGAAGACCACCCGGACCATGTATTCTACTTGCGATTTCTGACATTCAGCGGCGGGCCGAGCGGCCTTCCGCATCAGCTCATTGAAATCAAGAACTCCGACGCTTTTGACCCGCACTTGCAACGCCGGATAAGCGATATGTCATTGCTGGTCATGAGTCGTAGCGAATTCGCCAAACGAGCAAGCGAGGATGCTTCCCTTCTGTGGCTCAACAAGGAAACGGATGGGGCGCTGAATTTGCCACTTTTGCCCCCCGCGACGGTCGCCTGGATTATTAGTGATTCCACGCCAGTGACTACATACCGTGTGTCATTGAGCGGCCGCAGGCCCAGCGTCGAAAAGCTGGCACCGGAATGGACCTGGCTTCAATTGAGCATCGGCGGCGCTGCCGCGATTTCATTGACGCTGTTGGGCATTTGGTTGTTCCGGCGACGGAAGGTCGCTTCGCCTCAGTTGACCTAACGGAAAGGACACAGACATGAGGATTCGTTATTTGCTTGCGTTGTCGTTCGTGCTTTCCGCGGTCCTACCGGTGTACGCGGACATCGCGTTGCCGAAGGACCTCAAACAAATCGATCCGCGCGTCCGTTTCGACGGCGTCGAAAAATACGCGGACCATGTGTTCGTCCTCAAATTCAAGACCTTCAGCGGCGGACCGGCGATGACGCCGTTCACGACCATCGAAGTGAAAGACTCCAAGGACTTCAACCTCAAGGCGCAGCGGCGCATCCTCGACATGCACCTCCTCGCCGTCGAACGCAAAGATTATGAAAAGCTCAAGAAGGACGATTCGTCGCTGAACTGGCTCACCGACAAAATGCCGGGCGTCTTGCGCGCCAACGTGCAGACGCCGTCAACCGTGATGTCGGTCAAGTTGAAGGAAGTCCCGATCACGACGTATCGCGTGTCGCTCAAAGACGGCAAGCTCTCGGCCGAACTCGTCAGCGAATTGAAACGCAGCGAGGCGGCGCCGGAGGGGATGTTGCCGACGTGGACGGTGGCGCTGGCGTTTTCGCTTTCGCTTGCGGGGCTTGGAGTCTGGTTCGTGCGACGGCGCGGCGTTTGAATCAAAAGCGCTTCGAGGGCATTGAAGAAACGAGCCACGACCGTTGGGGCCCTACCACTCGCGGCACGGACTTGGGCGTCGCGTAATTTATCAGGGCGTTTTCTTTTTGCTCAATTGCTCCCATTCCGTTCGCGCCAGCCTTTGCAAGGGCGAATTCATCGGCGCGCTGTCAAGGGCCATGCGAAAGGCATCGTCCGCGGGACGGCCCAGGCGTTGCAGGCGCAGCCCCATGAAGTACGCCCCCGGACCGCGGAGGGCAGGCTCCAGTCCCTTGATCACTTCGATGCCGCCAAGAAACGTCGGACCGCGCTTCCACAGCATGGCAAGTTGCATCGCCTGCCCTTCGGTCAATTTTCCCGAGCTGAACGCGGCGGCGCCTTGTTCCGTGAACTTCCAGAGAAGCTCGTCCTGCTCCGGCGTGATCTTCGCACCAATCGATTCCTCGCGTGTCATCTCGGCCACGAAAAGCTGGACCGGGAATCGCATGTAATCCTCAAACGAGCACGTTTGCAGGACCATTTTTTGGGCAATCTCCTTGCCGCGCGGCGTGTGCCACATGCGGTTCACGATGACGGCGCCGCTACGGAACAGGCTCTTGGTGTCCACCAGGTTAAGCATCGTCTCGACGGCCGGCTGGTCGCGCATCACGGCGCGAAAGAGCGTTTCCGTGCGTTTGTCGTCGAGATCCTGGCACAAGGCGTCCAGCAACACCATGTTCATGAAGATCATGCCGTTCATCAGGGCGCCTTGCGCCTTGAAATCATCCGGGCCTTCCTTTTTCTTGCCTTGACGCCAGGCCTCCACGGCGCCGGCGTGGTCGCCGCGTTGTTGCCGGATGAGGCCGAGGATAAGGCACGAATCGGACCAATTGCGGTAATTGACTTTGTTGTCTTGTTGAGCATGACGCATGGCGCTCTCGACATCCTTCTGGGCGGCCTTCCAGTCGCCCATCGACGCGTGCAGTCGCGCTCGATCGTTCAGGAGTTGGACCATGCCGCCTCGATTGGCGCTCGACTTGGCCAGCAGGCGGTCGATCTCGGGCAAGGCGCGGCCTGGCGTTTGCTTTTCGCGCATCATCCACGCGTACTCGCACGCAAAATTGACGGCGGCGGGCAGTTCAACCTCGGGCCTGGCGAGCCGATCCTCGACCGACAGGATCGCTTGATCAAGCTGCCCATCGATGCGCAGGACGCGCAACAGGGCCAATTGACTGAATTCGCGCGTGGACAGCGGCACATCGAGAAGATCTTCCAGTTGCACGAACCTCCGCGTGTTGTGCACGCGCTTCGGATCGTGGCGCCAAAGTCCGAGGCCGATGGCACTCTCGTGGTACTTGCCGAGAATCTCGCGGCGAACTTCGTCGGGAATGTACAGGATCAAGTTCTCCGCTTTTTCCTTGGACTGATGGAACAACAGACTTTCGAGAATCGCGTCCGCGTCCTCCATCTTTTTGTTGCGAATGTAATGGACCCAAAGCTGAAAGGACGCCAGAACGGTCCATTTGTTGGCGTTGTTGGCGTTGATCTCGGCGGCGAGAGCCTGGAAACCGCGGGCGGCGTCTTCTTTTCGCTGCAAGTGGTCGAGCGCCAGCGCTTCCTTGTAACGTGCTTCCAGCCCGGCGGTCGTACCGACCAGCTCGATCGCTTGTTTGCTGTAGAAAGCGCTGGCCTCGCCGAACAATCCCCGCGCGAAAAGCTCGTCGCCTTGTTCCAGCGGACCCGGCTCGTTCGGCAACGCCTGGCGCAAACCGCGCAGGATTGCCAGTTCAGCCTTGTCAGGCCAGACGACGCCGTAGTGCCCGTGCGGCGTCAGCGGAATGAGGTCGCGCGCCTCCAGGGCGATGTCTTGATTCACATAGACGCGCAGATGATCCCCCTCGCGCTGGCACTCCAGGCGCAACGGACCCGCCGGCAACCGCGCAGCGCCGAACTCGATCTTGCGCAGCGACAGGCCGTTGCGCAAGATCTCCAAACGCACGTTGCCGTTCTTGCGGCGAACGTCGTCGAATGTCGTTTTCATCTTGGCCGCGGCGTCTTGC
>DAIOGM010000091.1:0-9689 GCA_036745215.1 Gemmataceae bacterium | reverse complement strand
AGCACGAAGAGATAGCCGGCTTTTTCCTGGCCGAGTTCCGCGTGCAACGCCAGGCCGATCCGCGCGGAGGCATCCCATCCTTGCCACGTCGCTTCGAGGCGAACATTGCCCTGGCTGCGTTGCGTCGGCAAAATACGCAGATCAAAAGCCTTGCCGTTTGGCTGCAAATCGGCAGCTTTTTTGTGGAGCGATGCAAGCTTGAATACTTCCTCCCAGGAGCGCAGCCGTGTTTGATAGGCTCGCTTCAGACGGTCCATCATTTCGGCATCGCGCGGAGTCAGGAGAGCAATCATCTGCTTGACGTGCGCTTCATCCTCCGGTTGCAACGTCGTCGGTTGCTGCAAACGCCTGGTCCCTGAAAGAAGGAGGCTGTCATGGAACAGCTTCCTGGCGTGATCGCCGCGGTCCGGCTTCTGAGCGGCCAATTGCTCGATGAGCGCTTCGTGACCCTGGATCGCCGCGTCGGTCCAGGCGGCCTGGTCGCGCTCGGCTTTCAAGCGGTCTTCGAGCCCCTCGACGCGCGACAGATGTCCGACTCGATAGGCGATGAATGCGGTCGTCGCCAATGCCACCACGGCAAATGCGATGCTGAACAAACTCGCGGCGCGGTGGCGGCGAATCTTGCGCCTGAGCTTGGCCAGCGTTCCTTCGGGGCGAGCCAGGATCGCTTCACCGGCGAGAAATCTCTCAAGATCCTGGGCCAGCGCCAGGGCGGACGAATAGCGCTGGCCGCGATCTTTCTGCAAACACTTCAGGCAGATCGTCTCCAGATCACGCGGCACGCTCGCCTGCAACTGGCGCGGAGAAACCGGTTCCTGCTGGCGAACCAGGTCGAGCGTGTCCAACGTCGTCGCGCCGCGGAACGGCGGACGGCCGGCGACCATCTCGTACAGAATGGCGCCGAGCGCGTAAACGTCGGTCGCCGGCGCGATGTCCTGAACGCGGCCAAACGCTTGCTCCGGGGCCATGTAGGACGGCGTGCCCATGATGTCGCCGGCGAGCGACAAGGCTTGGTCCTTGTCAAGCTCCTTGGCCAGCCCGAAGTCGGTGATCTTCGGGCTCCCCTCCGCGGTCAATAGAACGTTGGCTGGCTTCAAGTCGCGATGGATGATGCCGTGCTGGTGGGCGAACTGGACGGCCTTCGCAAGCACCATGGTGATCTCGGCCGCTTCGTTGGCGGGGAGTGCAGCGTTATCGAGCTTTTGCGCCAGCGTGCCGCCGCCGACATATTCCAGCACGAAATACGGCTGGCCCGCGTGAACGCCGATTTCGTGAATCTGCACGATATTCGGATGCACGAGCTTGGCGACTGCGGCGGCTTCCGCTTGAAAACGGCGTTTCTGGTTTTCGTCGGCATCCGAACCGGCCTTGATCATTTTCACGGCCACCATGCGCGGCAGCTTCAAGTCTTGCGCCAGACACACCACGCCCATGCCGCCTTTGCCGAGGATTCTCAAGATTTGAAAGCCGGGGATGTTGTGCGACAGCTCTTGCTGCGTGGCAGGGCGAGGGTGATCCATCGTAGACGCTTCGGGCGCCGCATCGACCGTCGCCGCGGCCTCAAACTCCGCCAGCAGGGTGCTCGCCAGGGTCCGCGTCGGCGCCGCTGCCGCGCGGGCCAGCAGCGCCTCGGCTTCGGCGCGCTCGGCGGGATCGTTGCCGCATTGTTGATCGAGGTAGGCGGATCGTTGCTTCGACGGCAAATCGAGAGCGGCGGCAACGACTTGCCTGATGCGATGGTACTGTTGGGCGTTCATGGTGCGGTCCAAGACTCATTGAACATGATCATACTTTATCACGGTTCCGCTCGCCTTGGCTACCGTTAAGTAGCGTTCGTGCGGCGGCACGGCGTTTGAATCAAACGCGCAAAAGGATTGCGTTCGAACGCACGTGATGGTATACGCACACCGAATTCGTACCAGGGACCAAAGGACTTGTCATGGTTCGCATGCTGTCGCTCGTCGTGCTCCTCATTCCGATTCCCGCAGCATTCGCCGACATTCCGTTGCCAAAGGGCGTTCGCCGCATCAAGCCCGTCGTTCGATTCGAGGGCATCGAAAAACACGCCGACCACGTCTTTTTCCTGCGTTACCTATCCAGCGTCGGGCCTCCCATCGACGGCGTACCGCCCATGATGGTCGAAGTCAAGGATGCGGCGCCGATTGAGTTGTTCGCCGGCCGGTTTATTCAGGTTTACGAATTCTTCGCTCTCAACCGCGACGATTTTAACAAACGCGTCAAGGACGACCCGTCCCGGAAATGGCTCACCGAAAAAGCGCCGGGAGTTCTGCGGGCCGACATGCGCGGCCCCATCACGACGGCGACGGAACGCGACAAAGTTGACCCGGTGACCGTCTATCGCGTGTCGATCCGGAATGGCAAGCTTCACGCCGACATGGTCAAGGACGCCAAACGCAGCGAGGTCCCGCTCGACGCCCCGTTCGGGTTTTGGGCGTACGGATTGGCGTTGACGATATCCTTGACGTGCTTCGGCGTCTGGTACGCGCGGCGCCGTGCTTGGTGATAACATAAAAGCATGGATTGGCTGCGGCGCATTTCGGACATCCTTCTCGGCGAGCGCGGATCGCCCGACATCGAGATTACGCGCTCGCCGCAAACCATCACGTTTCGTTTGCCGAGCCAGCAGCCGCGCTTTGACGCGCGGCTGACGGTGCTGATCACCTTGATCCTGGCCGGCGGCTACGGCGTGTTTTTGGTCGTCAACGGCACCTTGCAATTCGCGGAGGATCGGCGCAACTACCTCGGCATGATCGCATGCGTCGCGCTAATCGTGTGCGCTGTTTTTTTACTCTTCGCCCGCATGCGCTTCGGTTGGCACTACGAGATCGCACTGAAGCCAAACGAGTTGTCGGTTTATTATGTGACCTCGGGATTTCGATTTCGCACCGTGTTTTTCGAAATGGCGCCGGTCCGCCAGTTGACGATCGTGCGCAAGGGGCCAAAAAGTTTGCTCCAGGCGGAAGGGGACGACGAGTCCGTCCGCTTGATCCTGCGTGAACAGGATCATGATGTGCTCGTGCGCCTCGCCAACTCGCTTTCGGAGGAACGCTCGATTGAACAGCCGCATTCGCCGGTGGTGAGCGTCGCCGTCGAGGATCCGGCGCAGGTTCATCCGAATCGCAGCCAGGCGCCGTTGAGTTCGGGAATCGTTCACACGCGGCACGAGACCGGCGTCACGTTCGACTTCCCATTGCCGCCCGATCCCCGCGAACATTACCGCCGCCGCGCCTGGCGACTCTACGAAGTCGGCATCCTGATGTTGATCGGCACGCTCGTGCTGTTCGTGTTGCGCATCGCTGCGGATTGGGATCGCATTCATTCGGTGCTGCTTCTGCCCTTCATCGCCGGGTTGGTTTGCCTGGTCTCCGCGTCCGGCCAAAGCTGGAAGGCCTGGCAGGACGACGTCAGCGACGCCGACTTGCGCCAGCTCAACGTCGTCGGCAATATGCTGATCCGAACGACGCGCGACCATCAAAAGAAAATCTGGTATCGCGACGAAATCTGCGCCCTCGTGCTGGCCGAAAGGGCCGTCGAAAATTCGCACTTCCTCGTGTTGCTCGCGCACCTGTCGGACGGAAAGGACGTGGTCCTGCACCGCATCGACGCGGCCACCGCTCAGGCCGACTATCGTACGAAGGCCGAGCTGGAATGGATCGCGACGGAGTTGCGGCAGGCGTTGTTTGATGAAGCGGCAGCCGGTTCGCGAGTCATTTCGGAAGCGATTCGGGAAATCGGTGCACGCGTCAACGACACGCAGATCACGGACTGACGCGGAACGAACGTTCGTGATTTCGGATATAACGAAGGAAGTTCCATCGGCTTTCCTCGCTGTCGGCCAACATGAGCGACGTGTTCGACGAACTAGAGCGCCTGATCACGCCAGAGCGTCTCTTGCACGACCCGCGTGCGAGCGGCCGGGGCGTGCGCGTCTGCATCATCGATAGCGGCATCGAACGCTCCGTGCTCGAGCAAAAACACGGCGCTTCATTACAGCCGATCACCGGCGGCATCTTCACGCCGGAGCATGCGGAGCCGTTGCCGTACGAAGGCCGCCAGAGCACGCCGCACGGCACGACGGTCGCGGACATCGTGCTGTCGCAAGCGCCGGCGGTACAGCTTTTCTCGGCGGACGTATTCGGTCCTGCGGGAACTTGCGAAGTCGAGGTCGTCCAGAAAGCGCTGCGCTGGGCGTACGACGTGTGGAAATGCAAGATCGTCAATCTGTCGCTCGGCGTCACCGAGCAGAAATTGCAACAACTCCCCAAGAAGCAAGCATTGTTGCGCACGATTGAAGAAGGCTACTTCAAGGACGTGCTAATCGTCGCCGCCGCGCACAACGATCATCCGTTCACGCGCAGCTATCCGGCGATGTTCGCGCCGCCGATTCTTTCCGTGGACAAGGCGCTCTTTGCGAGCCCGCTCGAGTTTGGTTATGGGCCGAACGAGCAGATCGAGTTTCAGGCGCACGGCCGCGGCTATCTCGGCCCGTTCGCGATGGAGCCGGCGACGAGCTGGGCGGCGCCGCACCTGACGGGCATCGCGGCTCGCATCTTGTCGCTGCGGCCGGAGCTGAAGCCGTTCGAAGTGAAGACGCTGTTGTACTGGTTGTTCAAATTTAGTCCTGCGCTGACAAAATAGTCTCGTTGATGAATGGTGGATTCGTCTCATCTATCTCATGACACCCACCAAAAACGAGATCCATGAGATGAATGAGATGAATGAGATGAATGAACCATCAGTCGAATCTACGCCAACGGCGTTGCATCCCAAAGCCCAGCGTCGCGAGCGCAGCGAGCGCACGCTGGGTTACGCCATGCACGACAAACGACGCTGAAAGCGTCGGATCAACTGGTTGCCGGTCGTTTGATGTAACGCCTTCGGCGTATCCGTTTCGGACGACGGTTATACCCAGGGTGCGCTCGCTGCGCTCGCGACCCTGGGCTTTGAGATTCAACGCCGTTGGCGTAATCAACTGCCATTATTCTTGTTGTAGCCAAAGTAACGATCCCACGCCCCATCCAGCGCCGCCAGCGCTTGCTCGATCGGCTCCGCGCTGTACCGATCCTCGCAATGCCGCACCAGCTTCAGCCGTTCGAGTTTGCCCATCGCGTCGTTGATCTCGAAATCGACGTGAATACCGGCCAAGCGCGTCAAATCTTTCTCGACGAACTCGTCAAGCTGCCGCCGCGTCCAGCCTTCGCTGCCCGCGTGACGCCAAAGATAGTAGTACGCCACCAGCGATTCGCGAAACTCTTGTTCCTCGGCTTCATCCAGCAAATGGGACAGCACGCTCTGGTTCGTGCCCAGCGTCTGGTAATAAAGGTGCTCCGCGAGACGCAGGCCGAAGACGGTGCGCGTGCTTTGATAGCCGAACCATTGCTTGTAGCCATAGCCGAGCAGCGCGAAGAGTGGACCGAGAATGAAGGCGATGCTGAGCGTTCGGGCGAACGCGATCAGCTCGTGGATCATGTTGTAAAGAATCCATGCCAGGCTGCTGACGAGCGAGCCGCCGAGCTTGACGCGGTTAAAGAGCGGCATGCGCATGCGCGTGCCGGGAAGCAGCATCTCCATGTCGACCTTGGGGATGTCCTTGAACACTTTCAAAAAGAGCGTGTTCGTGTCAATCTCCGCCGGCAAGCGCGAGCTCGGCTTCAATTTGACAAGGATCACCAGACGCTGATAAACCGGCAGTTGCACCGTGTCGCGGCGCCAGAACGTCCACCAGCGGCGAATGGAGCGCGTGCCCATCGTGTCGCCGCGAACGAAAACCTCCAATCGCTCGAAGATGCCGAAGTCAACGTCCATGTTAAGTCCCCATTCGCTGACCCCCTTGGCCAGCTCGGCGATCTCGGCCATGGTGAGCCGTTTGAAGTTGGCGCGTTCCATCAATTGCACGAAGCGACGATCGAAATCGTCGAGCATTTGCGTGCGTTCTTCCGGCGAGAATGTTCGCAGTCGCGCGGCGGCGCTGTCCGGATCGAATGGAGCGTAAGCGTCTTTCAATTCGTTGAGGTGCCGGAAATACTCATAGTGAAACGTCGCCGCGAGCATGGCTTCCAGTTTTTTCAACTCGCGAAGGGCTACGTCGTCCGTGCCAAGATCACGGCAGAACAAATCGACCAGGTCTCGCCGGCGAATTGGGATGTAATGCTCGCGGCCCGCAACGTCGGCCATGTCACCACCCCATCGCTTCGAGTCGATCCTCGTCGGTCCGCACGAGTTTCTTGATGAGCGCGTTCAACTCAATCAGCACTTCACCAACGCGTTCCGGACGTTGCTTCGGGTCGAACTCGACGCAGCGATGGATGAGATTGGACAACGGCTCCGGCGTCGTCGGCGCCAGCTCCTTCACCGGCTTGAGCATGTTCTGAAACAGCTTCGATCCCAGGCTCGAGCGACTCGCGTCCCCCAGCGTGCTCGGCGGCAGCTTGCCGGTGACCATGCGATACATCGTCGCGCCAAGGTTGTAGATGTCGGTGCGTTCGTTGACCTTTTTGCTCCGCGATTGTTCCGGCGCCATGTACTCCGGCGTCCCCTGCACGCGTTCCTTCGGTTCCCCCTTGATCCACGCGAGGCCGTAGTCGATGATCTTCACTTCGCCGACGCGGCTCAAAAGAATATTGCTCGGCTTCAGATCGGCGTGAAAGACGCCGCGGCGATGCATATGCGCCAGCCCATCGGCGACCTTGGCAAACACCTGCACGAGCCAGGGCGTCTTGAGTTTGTTCGCATTGTCCAGGGTCGTGCCGTTGATGTATTCGATCAACAAATGCACCTTGCGGACGCGAAAGAACCAGTCGCGCTGCGTCTCCAGGGCGTACGTCTTGATGAGATTGGCATGATCGAACAATTGGCCGACGCGGAATTCGTGCTCGGCTTGCTCGCGAAACTTGACGTCGTCCTTGCCGTTGATGGGCACCACTTTCAGCGCGAATTGCCGGCTGTCGCTCTGGCGGCGAATGTGGTAGATGGTGCTATGGGCGCCTTTGCCTAGCTCGGAGAGAACCTGAAATTTTCCGATCGATTCCGCCATGAATGGGTCCGTTGCTTATTTCGGGAGCGGCCACGTATCGAGCGAGCCGATGAAGGGTCCTCGTGGACTACGATTCCAATCGTGGCGAACGCTGTTGTTGCCGGGTCCGTCCACGATTGGAATCGTAGTCCACAAAAACCACTGCCTGCTCGCGAGCAGCCTCACCCTCCCGAAAACTTCGCTTGACCTTATTATTATGAATAGTGCAGGATGCGAGCATATCCCGAGTCATGGCAGGAGCGATCGTGACGGCGTTCAACCTCGACGGCAATCGACTGGAGCAATTGACGCGCGCGTACGGCCAGGAGATGTTCGCGCGAGTCGGCCAGCGCAATCCCCTCCTCTTCACGCCGCGCTGGTGGGACGATCGCATGATGGACTGGACCATGCACGATGAAACCGTCAAGGTCCAGCTCTTTCGCTTCATCGACGCGCTGCCGCAACTGCATTCGACCGAGAACATCACGCGGCATTTGCGCGAGTACTTCCATGAGGCACGCGACCATCTGCCCGGCTGGGCTCAATTTGGCATGCGCTTCATCCCACGCCAGGGATTCCTCGCCGAAGTTTTGGCGAAAACGGCGCGCGGCAACGCCGAGAATCTGGCACGCAAGTTCATCGCCGGTTCCAACGTGGAGGAAGCGCTCGTCGCCGTCGAGAAATTGCGTTCTCGCAAGCTAACCTTCACGGTCGATCTGCTGGGCGAAGCCACCATCACGGAAAAGGAAGCCGAGAAAAGCCAGCAGGATTATCTCGATCTGATCGAAGGGCTGAGCCAGGACGTCAACGCGTGGTCGCCAATCGACTTGATCGATCGCGATGACCGCGGGCCGTTGCCGCGCGTCAATGTGTCGATCAAGCTGTCATCGCTCTTCAGCCAATTCGATCCGATGGCGCCCGAACATACGAGCACCAAAGTGCGCGAACGGCTGCGACCCGTGCTGCGTGCGGCGATGAAGCATCGCGCGTTCGTCAACATCGACATGGAGCAGTTCGCGTTCAAGGATTTGACGATCCGCATCTTCGAGGAAATTCTCGACGAGGACGAATTTCGAACGTGGCCCGACGCGGGCATCGCGATTCAAACGTATCTGCAAGCGTGCGAGGCCGACTTGCACGGCCTGCTCGCCTGGGTCAAGAAACGCGGCACGCCGGTGTGGGTGCGGCTCATCAAGGGGGCGTACTGGGATTTTGAAACCGTGGTTGCCGCACAGGAAGGTTGGCCGCTGCCGGTCTTCGAACGCAAATGGCAAACGGACGCCAACTACGAACGCCTGTCGATTTTTCTTATCGAGAATCATCAATGGCTGCGCCCCGCGTTCGGCAGCCATAACATTCGCAGCCTGGCGCACGCGATGGCCGCCGCCCAGTTGATGGGATTGCCCGAGCGCGAGTACGAAATTCAGATGCTTTATGGCATGGCCGATCCGATCAAGGACGCGCTCGTCGGACTTGGGCAGCGGGTGCGCGTCTACACGCCGTACGGCCAACTGTTGCCCGGCATGGCGTATCTCGTGCGGCGCTTGTTGGAGAATACAGCGAACACGTCCTTCTTGCGTGCAAGTTTCGCGGAGCAGGTGGCCGAGGAGAAATTGCTCATGAATCCAATGCATAATGCCAACCATTCCTCGTTTAGCGCTCGCCTGGCAGCGCCGGATAACTCGTCCCCGATCCACCAATTCACGAATGAGCCCGTCGCCGACTTCAGCCGCGACGAACATCGCCGCGCCATGGACACGGCAGTCGCCGAAGCGCGACGCCAGTTCGGAAGAACGTATCCGCTCGTCATCAACGACTTGACAGTAGCGACCGCCGAGACGATTGATTCCGTCAATCCGTCGCATCTTCGCGAAATCGTCGGTAAGTGCGGCAAGGCGACGAAGGCCGACGCCGAACACGCGATCGCCGCCGCGCAGGCCGCGTTCTTGAAATGGCGTGATGTCGATGCCAACGAGCGTGCCGATTTTCTGGTGAAGGCCGCGGCGATCGCACGCAGACGCCGCTTCGAGCTATCGGCCTGGCAAGTCCATGAATGCGCCAAGAACTGGCGCGAGGCCGACGCCGACGTGTGCGAGGCCATCGATTTCCTCGAATACTACGCGCTTGAGATGCGCCGCCTCGCTCAACCGACGGGCCGCAACTTGCCGGGCGAGGACAACGCATTCTTCTACGAGCCGCGCGGCGTCACCATCGTCATCGCGCCTTGGAACTTCCCGCTGGCGATCCTGTGCGGCATGACCGCGGCGGCGCTCGTCACCGGCAACACCGCGATCATGAAGCCGGCGGAGCAGTCGTCCGTCATCGCGGCCAAGCTGATGGAGATCTTCGAAGAGGCGGGCTTCCCGCCCGGCGTCGTCAACTATCTGTCCGGCGTCGGCGAAGAGATTGGCCCCACGCTCGTCGAACATCCCGACACGGCGCTCGTCGCGTTCACCGGCTCGCGCGGCGTTGGCATGCTGCTCAATCGCCAGACCGCTAACCTTGCGCCAGGGCAATCGCACATCAAAAAGCTGATCGCGGAACTCGGCGGTAAGAACGCTATCATCATCGACGACGATGCCGATCTTGACGAAGCCGTCAACGGCGTCGTCGCCAGCGCGTTCGGCTATCAAGGGCAAAAATGCTCGGCGTGCTC
>DAIOGM010000090.1:19914-20544 GCA_036745215.1 Gemmataceae bacterium | reverse complement strand
AGATCGAATCGGATCACGGCACGTACGGGCCGAGTGCGGCCGCCGACCCCGACCGCCGCGCCGCGGAGTCGGTGCTGTCCATCGCCGATCCGGACGGCCACACCCATCTCACCGTCCGCGAAAACGGCAAGGAACGCCACACGCGCGAACTGCCCGCCGGGCCGTTCGAGCTAACCGGCGTCATCCTGATGCACAATCTGAAAGTGAAGGATGCGGACCTGGCGGACCTCAAGGACTGCAAGAATCTCACCGTCCTCAACCTCGGCTACACCACTATCGGCGACGCCGGCGTGGCGCATTTCAAAGATTGCGACAAGCTGACCACGCTCATCCTGCCGGGCAACGTGACCAATGCCGGACTCGCCAATTTCAAGCAGTGCAAGAACCTAACGTCGTTGACGCTGCACGGCCTCCGCGTCGACGATGCCGGACTGGCGCACTTCGGCCATTGCAAGGACCTCACGCTACTCAGCCTGCGTTCCTCCGGTCTGAAGGATATCTCCTTGAAGCATTTCAAGGACTGCAAAAAGCTCACGGTGCTGGATTTGGCCGACAGCGGCCTCAACCCGGCCGAGCTGGTGCATTTCAAGGAGTGCAAGAACCTAACGAATCTCTCTCTGGGAAGCACCG
>DAIOGM010000090.1:17120-19904 GCA_036745215.1 Gemmataceae bacterium | reverse complement strand
CTAGATCTCGCCGGCGTCAAGACGGGCGACAAGGAGCTGGCGTACTTTTACGGCTGCAAGAACCTGACGCTCCTTCAACTCGCGACGGCGAAAATCAGCGATAAGGGCCTGGCGCCTTTGAAGGACTGCAAAAAACTCAATGCCCTTATCCTTCTCGGCACCGGCGTATCCAATCCGGCGGTCGACGAGCTACGCAAGGCGCTCCCCAAATGCAACATCCAGACGGATGGCGGCATTTATCTTGGCAATCGCTTCACCAATTCCCTGGGCATCGAATTCGCACTCGTCCCCAAGGGCAAAGCCTGGTTCGGCGGCATGACCGGCACGCCCGGCAAAGAGGAGTCGGAGATGAAAGAAGACTTCTACCTCGGCGTTTACGAAGTCACGCACGCGGAATGGCGAAAAGTGATGAGCGTCAATCCGAGCCATTTTTCGCGCAAAGGCAAACAGAACGACGCAGTCAAGGATTTCTCGGACGCCGATCTGGAGCGCTTCCCCGTTGACAACATCTCATGGGACGATTGCCAGGAATTTCTGGCCCGCGTCAACGAGAAGGTGAAGGACACCGGCTGGAAATATCGAATGCCGACGGAGAAAGAGTGGCAATACGCTTGCCGCGGCGGTTCGTTGCCAAAGAAAGAGGACTACGCGTTCGATTTCTACTTCGATCGCCCGACCAACTTGTTGTTGCCGGACAAGGCGAACTTCGACAAGAACCTGAATCGCCCGCAAAAGGTCGGCTCGTATGCCCCGAATCGACTTGGCCTGTATGACATGCACGGCAACATGGGCGAATGGTGCGACGACGAGGTGAAGGACGCCAAGTTCGGCTCGGCCCGCGCGACGCGCGGCGGCGGCTGGGGCCACGAGGTCGGCTGGTGCCGGGCGGTGTTTCGCGTCAACTGTCCGCCGAACGGCCGCTTCGGCGACATTGGGGTGCGCGTGGCTCGTGTTCGGATCGAGGCGGATGGCAAATAAGAAAAGGGAAAAGGTGTCAGGACCCTTTTTTCACGGCGCGTCATTCAGTTTGTCTCGGATTACCTGGGCAACTCTAGACCATGCACCGCACCCTGCGTTGGCGCCCTGCGTTTCTTCATGATCGCCCACGCCGACGCCGCGACGACCAGCACCACAACCAGTCCTGCGGCCGGAAAAACCAGCAGCCAGAGCGCCGAAGCCGCCGGTTCGGTTTTGACGCGGACATTGCGTAAATAGAGCTTCTGGCCCGCGGGAATCTCGAAGGCGACGAATGCGCTGTTAGGCACGTCTCGCGAACCCCCCAGCGGCTGATCGGTGAATGCGGCGTCGCCCACCACGCGCCATTTGGAATGAGTCACCCAACCCTTCCCAGCGGGATCCTCTTTCCCGGAAACGACGGCCTCGATCCATTCTCCCGGCTTCTTGGAAGTTCGCCCCAGACTCATCGACCCGCTGCCGTGGCCCAAAAAATTCCGATGATGCATTTCGATCTGGATGGGTTTAATGTTCTCGGTGCTGTATTCCAGTTGCAGCTCGAATTCGGGACTGAAGTCGGCGGCAATCCGCACGCGGGTCTTCTTGTTCCCGCCAAGAACGAGCACCTCATCCTTCACCTCGGCATCCCCTTCGATAACCCAGCCGGAGGTGGTCTTGCCATCGAAGAGCGGCGCCTGCGGTTGGGCCTGGATCGGCGCCCCGCACCCACACAAGAGGAAGAAGGCAAAGCATAGCAAGTTTCGCATAGTTTGTGCTCAGTAAAAGGTAAAAGGTGTCAGGACCCTTTTTTCGGAAAAGGGCTACTTGAAAAAGGGTCCTGACACCTTTTCCCTTTCCATCTGGGGAAATTGCCATGGCCTCAATAAAGGTCTCTGCGATCTTAAGTTCTTTGTCTTGAGCGAGGCCCGCGCCAGCGGAAAACCAAAGGATGCATGCAACAGCTTTGAAGAGCCGCAAGACGGCGAAAACGCCAATTGACCAACTTGCTTTTGATAACATTTTGCGCCTCGCGGGTGCACTCGTTGCACCTCGGATCACGGTTCCAGCTTCGGAGTTTCATAAACGCGCACTATTGAGGCCGCGTTTTTTGAGAACTCTTTACCCGTTTCATCCGTTCTTACCAATCCACCTCGATTGGCGAAATAACGGCCATCGCTGGAAAAAACCAACTCCAATCCCGGCTTCCATCGCCAACCACCGTTCTCGATCGGGAATTTCATGAAGTCTCCAGTTTTCCAATCGGATGTTCGGACAAAGTAAAGACCAATGCCCTGGTCGGCGGCCACGTCTCTTTGATAGGTCAAAAACCATTTTCCATCCGGGCTAACGCAGCCAGAGAATCCACCGAGTCGAGCGCGCCTAATTTCATTTTTCTTTAGATCAAAAAAGCACCAATCTGGGTTACCCGTTCGATGCGACACCAACATTTGGCCTGCGTCCGCAAACGTGAGAAAATCTGGTGCTTCTTTTTCCTTCAAGGCAGTTTCCCACACGACCTTGCCTTCAGGCAGTTGCCAAACATGAAGTACGCCTGTGTCACTCATTGTGGCAACTCGTTTTCCATCAGCCGTAATCGCGGCAATCAATGCCAATGGTTCTTTGTGGCCTTTGAGTTCACTTTTTTGGTCTGCAAGAAGGTCGTGAACAATAGCAACTGTAGTGTCAGCGCTCGAGCGCGTAAGGATGTAACGACCATTTTGTGAAAGCTCCAATGCATACCCACTGACCTTGATTTCCTTTTTTCGCCGCCCAGATTTGACGTCGAAAATATTTGCTCTTAAGGAACGCGAAGGCGGATCATCAGTCCTT
>DAIOGM010000090.1:348-17110 GCA_036745215.1 Gemmataceae bacterium | reverse complement strand
GCTTGCTTGCGAATGTCTTCAGCAAAAATACGATGGTCGGCCGCAAGGCGCTCGTTGATATTAATTGACTTAGTTTTCTCACTCACGCACCAAATGCGTCCGCTTGACAATAAATAGTTTCCACTTGGAGCGAAAGTGCCAAGGCCTGTTGATTCGAATTCCGCAACACACTTTTGGGCGATCGCTCGTGGAAGGAACACCGAATAGCACAATATGATGCTCGTCGTGATGGCAAACAAACCGTTACTCTTATACATGATATCCTCAATCGCTTGTATAATAGACACCGTTGATGTAACCCTCTCCAAATAGTTTGGGTCTATTCGCTTCAACATCGAATGGGTCCGTAGTAACTATTGATCCACCCCCAAGGAAGACACCAAGAGACGCATTCGCGATGTTCAGACGCGTTAAGGTTAATCGATAACCTTGCAAAGAAAGTGTGTCATTTGTTGAGACAGAAAAAACTACCGGAGAGTCAATTAAGAGATCACCAATAAGGAATATGCTTGAGTTCACAGCCCAGAAGTGATTGACTGTGCCCGAAAGCCTGAATGTTAATCCAACGAGAACTGGTTGGACGACATTTGGGTCTGGAAGGAATAATGTGCCGCCATTGAGTTCTATTGTACCTCCCGTCAAAGTCGCATTGAATAGGCTGTAAGTTTGCGAACCAAAAACGGATATTGCATTTTCACCTAATTGGGTGAAGTTGGCGCCCGAATTCCACTGAACTACGCCGTCAATCTCAACGCGGGAGTTATTGTTTGTGAACAACACGTCAATTCGCGTCACAAGAGGCGCTTCAGGAAGGTCCTTTCTAAACAAACCATTGTTCCGAATAGTAATCGATCCTCTTGCCACATCTTCTTCATCAGCCTCGAAAATGCGGCTGTCAGTCGTACTCGTAACAGCAAAAGAGCCGCCATCTATGATGATTTGGGGCGTTTGAAAAAGCCTGAGTTGAGTTCCTTCCCAATTCGCTGAACCTTTGATCGTTAGAGTTCTTTGTCGCAATGTCGCATCGGCACCAGTTATGCTTAACGTTCCGCTTTCCTCAATTATCGTATTCCCTGCACCCGTCATGGTTGCAGAAAGTCCTGCACCACCATCAAGAGGCACACCGGCACCAAACCATCGCAGATTACGCACGCCCAAATCACCGGCCCCCGCGACATTTGACGGAAGTTGAAAATTGTTTGGGCCGCCATCGAAGCCGGCAAGTAGTTGTAAATTACAAACCCAAAGCAGTTCATTCTGAGGAACAACCAGACTGCCGCCATCACGGAATACGTATTGACCATCACCGCCTAGCTCGTAATCCACCTCCTGTAGCCAATCCTGGTCCACTTCAAAAATGTAATTGCCTCGAGCGAACGTTACTGTTGAGTTTGCGTCGGCGTCAAAAATGCCGGTGTTTTTCCATTGTTCGTTCTCTTCGCGGAATTTGAGGTTTGCGTTATTAACCTCGATCCGGCCATCGTTGGCAAATTCAACGTTGTTCAGAGAAAACGTTCCACCTTGAATTGACACCGTGCCCTCAACGTTGTTAACGAAAAGCCTACTTATCGACATTGGATTCTGTAATGCAGGCTGGAGTATCTGGCTTGTCAGTGAAATTTCGTTCGCGTTCGTGACGTTGAACTGACCGATGTTGAAAATTGCAGCGTTCCCGATCAAGTTGTTCGAACCGTGCGTGGCAATCCTCAAATCACCGCTAGTCCAATCTAAAGTGCCCAAATTGGTGAATATGAAATCTTCTATGACGCTTGGCCCCTGTGCGGGCAACTGCCAAGTGGAATGACAGTTTTCCATCGCCGAAATTGTGCCGTACGCCCCGTTGTTGAAGCCGCCAATCCGCCCTCCGCGCCACGTGAATTCACTGAAAACTGAGACGGCGACTGTACCTGTGATCGCGCCACCCACGTTTAGTTCCAAATTACCGTGGATAATCAATGTGCCACTACCGGTTACTGTACCGCCATCGGAAATCGTCAGATTGTTATAACGTGCTGTCGCCCCTTGGGGGACAGTAACACCAACTAGTGCTTCGCCGCCCCCAACGACGACCCGACCCGGTCCAATCGCCTGCGAATTGTTCAACGCCGTATAAGAACCAGCATCAAGGAGCAAATCCGAATTGGCAGCAATATCCGTCGTGCCCACGAAACTGCCGCCACCTGTTAGCGACAAAAAGCCGGATTCGACTTTGGCTACACCGACAACATTCAATATCGCGGCGATTGTCAAGGGGTATTCTTCTGTCCCGCCATTCGACGTTATCTTTCCCTCGATGTTGATGATCCAATCCTGCGCCGCCACCGTCATATAGTACCCACTTTGAATATTGAGTTCGGCCTCTTCCGTGATGTCAAGTACGCCACCTGGGGAGGACAGGCTTGAACCGAACATTTTCATCGTTCCGGTGATGGTCATGTTGCCGGGACCATAGATGGGGCTTTCCCAAATATCGATATTCTTGACCAAAGCGTTGCCTTGGACCGTCAAGCTACCGGTGTAGCCAATCAACATGACGCCCGCCCCATCAATGACGGTTTGACTGCCCTGGAAAAATGCTGATTCAGCCACAAAAAACGAGCTCTCGGCGCTCAGATTTAACTGGCCACTCAGGACCAAATCCTTTACCGAGGCGTCCGCGCCTTCAACCAAACTAACAATACCTTCGACCGTAATCAACTCGTTAACAAAAACATTCCCAGAAGCAGTCAATGAGCCCTCAATAACCAAATCGCAATAGCTCGTGATTGAATGAACGCTGACCGACCCTTGGCTGACGACGGCTTCTGCACCTTGGCCTAAATAGGCGTCATCATTAGTTGAAGGTAGCGCCTCCAAATCCCAGTTATCTGGATTGCCCCAGAAGTTGTCATTCCCGGCACCCGTCCAAGAAAAAAGCGCTGGAGTCGTGCGCTCTTCCAGCTGTTCAACAATAAGCGGCCTACGATTTCGTCGATTCGTGATGGTGACGCATCGTCGATTCGCATTGTGAATCAGTTTTGTGATCCAGGAGAGTGTGGTGAACACGGGGCAGTTTCCTTTGTTTAGAGGATTAAAGCATTTCCGTCGCAATTGGAGCGTAACAAACGTATTCCTGAGTTGTCAAACTAATTCACTCGTTTTTCACAATCGCGTACTTACCTTTGATTTTGCCAAGTAAGAACGGAATTTGAGTTCTAGATAGATTCACTGAACGATTTCAGCGCAAATAAGATTTTACGAAACACCGACGCGGCAATTCAAGGTCCGTTGCGGTTACCGGCGGGTGTGGCAGTATGTTTGCGCAAAATTTCCATTGCGCAACTCATTTTCGCCGTGTCACGCCGGCCACTGGGCAGCGATTTGATTTGCGCCACCCCCCTACATGCGTTTTCGTGGGTAACAGGGGGTAGCGAATTCGAAAGCTATTGAAACAAAAGGACTTACGACGGCGACTTGTTACCCAAGTCTTGTTGGGTAAAAGGGGTGATGGCCGGGCAACAACAAACTCACGCCGGCGCCGTGCCCGTGCTTGGCGGCGGCGTCGGGCCGGTGGCGGTTGCGAATTGCACTTCGCGGGCGGCGCTGAAACGCGAGTAGACCTTGTACACCACCCAGATCACGAGCGCCCACGGCAGCACGGCGCTGACGCCGAGGATGATCAGCATCAGACAGATCGCGAAGACGCGGAAGCTCATGTAAAGGCTCGAGCTGATGTAGGAGCCGAGGCCTTCGTTGGCCGGCACGATCGGGCTGACGCCGGCGAGGACGACGATGATGTGCGAGGTCGCCAGCTCGTTCTCCGGCACGCTCGGGCTGCGGGCGGCCTTTTGGCTCACCACGCGGCGAGCGACGCCCTTGACTTGCTTCAAGAGGGCGTCCTGCGACGCGAACGGGATTTCGATCTTCATCACGCCGAGCACCTCGCCGTTTTCGAGGCGGTCGATGTTGGAGTCGATGATGCGCCCCTTGGTGGCGGCGACGATGGCCTTCAAGTCGGCGGCGCTGGTGTCCACGTCCTTTACCTCGATCTTGACGTTGACGGTCTCACGCGGCCCAATCGCGGCGGTGCTGCGGAGGAAGAGCTTGTAGCCAACCTTTTGATCGGTCGCGAGTTCGTTGACGTTGACCTGGCTCGAGGTGCGTGCAAGGACGGCGCCGACCTTTTTGAAAACGTTTTCAATGTTGGCGCGATCCTGGGCGTTGATGTCGAACTCGAAGCGGGCTTCCATCTTGACCTTGCTGTCCTCGGTGAGCTGGCCGACCGTCACCAGACCGCGCGCGGCGGCGACGGCTTCTTGCAGCTCGCGGAACGCGGCTGGCACGTCGATCGCGGCGATTTGCACGTGGAACGTCTCGCGCGGCGGGATGGCGGCGATGTCGCGAATCACGATGGAGTAGCCGAACTTGCGTTCGGTCGTCAGCTCCGTCATCGGGGCCTGCACGTTGTTGCGCGACAGCGTCGTGCCGATTTCACTTAAGAGTTTGTCGATGCCCGCTTTTTCCGTGGTCGGTACGCTGAAGTCGAGCACCGCGGTGATGTTGAGCTTGTCCTGCTCGTTGAGCCGGGACGTACGCAGATGGCCCTTCGCCTTGACGACCGCATCGACGAGCTTGGCGTAGTTGCCCGGCACATCGTTGGCGGCGATCTTGACGTCGGACGCATGGCTCGGCAGGATCGTCGCGAAGTCGCGGAGGGTGACGGAGTAGCCGAACTTCTTGGCGATCGCCAACTGATTCATCGGGACCTGCACGTTGCTCCGCGACAGGATGGTGCCAAGTTCGGCGAGCAGCTTGTCGATCGTGTTCTTCTCGTCGGTCTGCACGCTGAACTCGATTTGAGCGGTGATGTTGAACTTGTCGTGCTCGTTGAGCTTCGCATCGACGAGCTGGCCCTTCGCCTTCGTGATGGCGTCGAGCAGCTTCTGGTAGCTGGACGGCACATCGTTGGTGGCGACTTTCAGATCGCTGGCCTTGCTCGGCGGGACGCTGTTGAAATCGCGCAGGACGAGCGAGAAGCCGAACTTCTTGGTCGTCGCCAGTTGATGGACCGGCGTCTGCACGTTGTTGCGCGACAGCACCGTGCCGAGTTCTTCGATCAGCTTTTGCATCGCCTTCATCTCTTCGCCCGGCACCGTGAATTCGAGGTGAGCGGAGATGTTGTTCTTGTCCTGCTCGTTGAGCCGGGCGTCGGCGACGGCGCCCTTGACCTTGGCGACGGCTTCTTGCAGCTTGGCGTAGGTGGTCTGTACGTCAAGGGTCGCGACGACCTCGACGATCGCTTGCCGCGGCGGGATGCTGGCGAAGTCACGCAGCAGCAGCGTGTAGCCGAACTTGCGTTCGGTGGAGACTTCGCTGACGGGGGCGCGGATGTTGATTCGTTCGAGCGTCGGGCCGATTTCTTCGAGCAGCTTGTCGATCGTCGCCTTTTCACTCGTCGGCACGTTGAAGTCGATCGTCGCGTGGATGTTGAGCTTGTCCTGTTCGTTGAGCTTGCCGTCGCGAATCTGGCCCTTGGCTTTCGTGATCGCTTCGAGCAGCTTCGTGTACGCGGCGGCGACGTCGGTCGTGGCGACCTTGAGATCGGCGCTCAGACGCGGGCGGATGTTGGCGTTGTTGTGCATGGTGATTTCGAAGCGCACGTCGCTCTGCTTCGGTTTGAGATCGGTCGCCCGGCCGGTGCCGCCTTCGGTGTGCTGACGCTGGTTTTCCTGGAAGTCGGAAACGAGGCCGAGCTTTTCGAGTTGCTTGACGAAGCCGTCCTTTTTCGCGGGCGGTATGTCGGCGTGGATGATCGATGTGAACTGCCCGGCCGTGTGCTGCTTGAGTTCGGAGCGCGTGATGCGGCCCTTCATTTCCTCGATCGCCTTCATCACGATTTGATGGCCCTTCGCGACTTCATCGACCTCGATGCGCACGGTGACTGTTTCCGTGACGACGATCGCGGTCGGAGATTGAATTTCCTTTTCGGAGATCGAAATCGTCAAGGTGCTGAGCGAGACCTGGTTGTTGTAATAACGAATCTCGCCTTCCATCTCCTCGATTTTGGTACGCCAGACGCCCAGCTCGCGTTCGGCGGCGACGAGGTCCTTGATCTCGCCCTTGCCGGTCTTGATGATGTTGATCAGCCGTTCCTCGATGGCGCGGGCGGCGCGGAGGCGGCTCTCGGTGTCGGTGAATTGCTTGCTGACATCGAGGCTGCCGAGGCGCTGATTCTTGAGTTCGCCGGTCTTGCCGAGTTCGCGGCGAAGATCGAAGATGAACTTGTCGAGAAACTGCGGCGGCATGCGGACGATGATGGAACCTTTCGTCTTGCCGTTGGGAAGCTTGTCGCTATTAATCGTCGCGATGAAGCCCCCCTTGACGTCGAAGATCAGCTTGTTGATCGTGGTGACGGAATTGTCGAAGGAGTCGGTTTCGAAATCCATCTCGCCGGTGCGGATGATCTTGCGGCCCGACATATCGGGAGTCGCGACGCCTTTGGGCTCGACCTTCGGCTGTTCCTCCGTCTTGCCGGGTTTCGGTTTGCCGCCGTCGTCGGGTTTCTCCTGGCGTTCGCCGCTGGGTTTGCCTTCGCCGCCGGGTTTTTGGTCGCCGCCTTTGGCGCCTTCGTCGTCTTCGCCCTTTGTTCCTTTTTTCTCTTTCGAGCTGGCGACTTGCACCGGCGGCGGCGCGATCGGCGCAAAATAGCCTACACCGGGCGGCGGACTCGTCGTGGGCGCGGGCTGGCCCGTCGGATTGATGGGAATGCTGGGGGAAAGACTGATGCCGCCATTGCCGCCAGCGGGGCTCTTGTCAAGCGGCCCCGGCGGAATTTGGATCCCTTTTGGCGGCGATGGCACTTGCATCTGTGCCAGGAGCTTACCCTTGTCCTCGGCCAAATCTTTGAGGTCTTTGTTGATCTCCTCAGCCTTTTTGTCGGCGCCATCCCCGAAGCCTTCTTTGGCTTTTTCCGTCAACTTGTACATGAGGCCAAATTGCTGCTGAACGCGGCCGTCGCCTGGTTTGGTGCTGTTTTGGTTTTTGTTTAGATCGGGCAATTCGAAGAAAGCCGGATCCTTGGTAGCCTTGTCTCTTCCAGGCGCCTTATCGCCGCGTTCGTAGAAGCGAGCTTGGGTGTCCAGATCGTCGAGCGCTTTCTTGACGGATTCCTTGCTTTCGCCGTCCGGCGTCGGCTTCGCGGTGACGGCCGGCGTCACGTGCATCATGTATTTCCCGTAACGGCCCTTGTCCTTGAGTTCCTCGTCGCCATCGTCGACCTTGAGTTTCACAATCAGGTCATGCGTGCTGATCATGTCCGAGTCGGGTTCGGGTTTGCCTTCCTTGCTCTCTTCGGGGACGGACAACATGCCGTATACTTTACCGCCGGTGGAAGCTCCTACTTTGTGCTCACTGAAAGCACCTGCAAGTCCATTGAATGGAAACCTCGCTGCCACTGGTTCAATCCTCTCGCCCGCCGCCATCCCCGGCAGCGGCAACGTGCCGTCGAACGCGAACATTTGCACGACGAGGCCGATGGTGCCGAACACGAAGACGGCGGCGGCGGCGGTGACGAAGCGGAACCAGTTGGGCCGCGGTCGGCGAGCCTGGCGAAGGTGCTGAATCGCGCGATCCTCGAGGCCGGCGTCGGGGCGAACGCGAGTGAAGATGCCATCCATGAGCTGCTCCATTTCGCTGATTTCCGACTTCGCGTGGGCGCACTCGCTGCACGAATCGACGTGCCGTTCCAGCCGGCTGCGCTCTTGCACCGACAAGCCGCCGAGGACGTACGCGTCCAGGTTTTCTTGTGTCCAAGCATGATCCGCCATGGCCGACTCCCCGATCTGGCTTGTCGTTTAGCGCTCGCAGGGAAGCGCCGGGATTCCGACGCCTCAACGCGAGCGCTAAACGGCAAGCGGGCTAATGCGCGTGAACGGCTTCGCCGAGAACCTTCTGCAACTCGGCGCGCATCCGCGCCATGCCGCGATGCAGAAGCCCGCGCAGCGATCCGTTCGTCAATCCCATTTGCATCTGGATGGTTTCGTAATCCGCGCCGACAAGATAGCGTAACGTCAGCGGCAAGCGATATTCTTCCGGCATCGAACGCAAGATCGACAGCACCTTTTGCCGCAGCTCTTCCTGTTCGACTTCCTCATCCGGCGGCGGCGCGAGATGGCCGCCGACCCTGAGCCTACTGGCTTCGCGTTCCAGCGCCCGTTTGTGCACCGTTCGCCGTCGGCCCGCGTCGATCGCCACATTCTGAGCGATGCGCAACAGCCAGGAGCGAAACTTGTCGGGCTGCGTCAGTTGACCGATGGTGCGAAACGCGATCAGCAAGGTCTCTTGAAGCAGATCCTCCGCCTGATGCGTATCGCCGGTTTCGAGGTAAAGCCTAGCGAAAACCAGGCGCGAGCAGCGGCGCACAATCTCCTCGAACGCGGCATGATCGCCACGCTGGGCACGTTCCACGAGTGTTTGTTCCGAATCAATCATGCGGCCGTCCTGAAGAATAAGACGAACCAACCCGCCGGCGCGCGCGCCTGGCAGCATTAGATAAATAAAACCGGGTGCCGCCTTGAGGATTGAGGCGACAAATGTTAGAGTCTTGTTAACTCCCCGCCGCGATTCGTTCACTATACAGGGAACTGAATGGACTCCGCCGCATCGCTTTCCGAATTGGTTCGCCGATTACGCAAGGGCGACGACGCGCTGGCGGACGAGCTTTTTCAACGTTACGCACGTCGTTTGATCGGATTGGCACGCACGCATCTCGACAGCCATCTTCGGCAAAAGGTCGATCCGGAAGATGTCGTTCAATCGGTGTACAAAAGCTTCTTCCGCCGGCTGGAGACCGAACAGGTCGAGGCGATCACCTGGGATAGCTTGTGGTATCTGCTGACCGTGATGACGCTGCGCAAATGCGCCGGCCACGCGGAATATCTGCACGCCGGCAAGCGCGACGCCCGCCGTGAGGTGCCGATGAGCGCGGCGGCGCCGGATGACAGCTCGGATAGCTGGCGGCAAGTCGTGGATCGCGAACCGACGCCGGACGAAGCGGCCGCCCTCACGGAAACCGTGGAATTCGCGATGCGCGACTTCGATCCGGAGGACCGGGCGGTCATCGTCATGAGCTTGCAGGGCTACACCGTCCGCGAGATCAGCGAGAGCCTCAAGCGAGCGGATCGCTCCGTCCGCAGGCTGCGCGAACGGCTGCGAAAGCGTCTGGAAGACATGATGGCGAATGACGGCGAAAAGTGAGCATTTTTTTGGCCAGGTTGGTCGGCGATTCCTGATATTACCATTGTCCACCATTCGAGCACCGAGCATCAATTGGCGACCGGGAAATTGAGCCATGCGCGAAACCGAATTGCCCGCTGAACAATGGGTCGAGTGCGAACGCCGCTGCCGGCAGTTTGAGGCAGCCTGGCACGCCGGCGCCGCGCCGACATTGGAATCCTATCTGCCGGATGGAAATGACGTGTTCCGGGATTCGGTGCTCAATGAGTTGGTGCACCTGGATCTGGAGTTTCGCTTGCGCGCCGGGATGGCGGCGCGTGTGGAGGACTATCTCCAGCGATTTCCGTCGTTAAAGGACTCCGAGGAAGGCGTTCTTGAGCTAATCGAAGAGGAATACGCGCTTCGACAGGAGACCGATCGCGAGCTTTCACCGACGGAGTACATCGACCGCTTCCCGCCGCTCGGAGCCAAGCTGCAGCGCCGGCTGTCCAGCATGCGAGTGGAGAAAACCGCGGTGCGTCCATCCGCGCAGGTGCGCGACTTCGATGACGCGGCCCCGCCACCGGAGGTGCCCGGCTGTGAAATCCTGGAGCTTCTGGGCCGCGGCGGCATGGGCATCGTTTATAAGGCGCGGCAAACGGCGCTCGATCGCATGGTCGCGATCAAATTGATGCGCGCGGGCGCCGGCGCCGATTCGGAAGAGCGCTCGCGTTTCCGCACGGAGGTTCGCGCTGCTGCCATGCTCCGCCATGCGAACATCGTGCAGATCTACGAAGTCGGCGAACTCGGCGGCCAGCCCTTTTGCATTTTGGAGTATGTTCCCGACGGCAACCTGCAAAGCCGTCTATCGCAAGGCCCCATGCCGCCGCGCGACGCGGCCGCGATGATGCTGACGATGGCGCGAGCCATGGATTTCGCGCATCGGCAAGGCATCATTCATCGCGATTTGAAGCCGGCGAACGTGCTATTGCAGAATGTAGATTGCAGATTGCAGAATGAAAACACAGACTTGTCGCGCGGCCAGGACCATTCTGCTTTCTTCAATCTGCAATCTGCCATTCCGAAAATCGCTGACTTCGGCCTGGCCAAGCAGCTCAAGCGCGACGCGAGCCTGACGGAATCGGGCGTCATCCTCGGCACCGCTCAGTACATGGCTCCCGAACAGGCGGAAGGGACCAATGTCGGCCCGGCCGCGGACATCTACGCGCTCGGCGCCATCCTCTATGAGATGTTGACCGGCCGGCCGCCGTTTCATGGCGCCTCGCCGCTCGAAACGCTCATGATGTTGCAGAATCAGGACGCGGTGACGGTCTCGCGTTTGCAGCCGAACACGCCGCGCGATCTGGAAACCATCTGCATGAGGTGCATCGAAAAGGACCCCGCCCGCCGCTATGCGAGCGCCGGCGAACTTGCGGAGGATTTGAATCGCTTCCTCGCAGGCGACTCGATTCAGGCTCGGCCGGTCGGCGGCATCGAACGCGCGGCGCGCTGGTGTCGGCGCAAGCCGGCGCAGGCGGGTATGGTGCTCCTCGCGGGCCTTTTGGTTGTCGGCGCCATGGCGGCGGCGCTGGTTTATCAACACCATCGCGGAACGCAGCAAGCCGATGAAATCACCCGTCAGGCCGACGCACGGCGAAAACGCGAACTCGCCGAGCAGCAAATCACGGACGCTCTGGAACAGGCACAGCAGATTCACGACGGCCTTCGCGCGGAATTGGCGAACCCCGGCGGCGTCTTCCATCTGCTCAACGATCCCGCCCGCTGGCACGCTCAAGTGGATGGCGCGAATGCCGCGCTGGAGCGTGCTCGGGTCGTCCAAGCCGGCGCGGAGGGCGCCATCGACGAAGCGTTGGTCAAAAAACTCGACGCCCTGAGCGACCTGGTTCAACAAGATGCCGCTGACCGTTCGCTGGCGGTGCTCCTGGAGAAAATTCGCCTCGATCGTTCCACTTGGTTTGAAGGCTTTTTCGATGTTCATTCTTCCGCGCGCGATTATCCGCGTGCGTTCGCCGACGCGAGACTCAGTCTCGCGAGCGTCGGCGACAAACCAGGTCTGCCCGATGCCGCGTTGATTCAGCAATCCGCGATCAAGGAACAATTGCTTGCAGCGATCGACGATTGGGCTTACGTCGCCGTTGTCGTCGGACAAAAGGGGCTGCCGGAACAGTTGCTTTCGATTGCCCGCGCCGTCGATCCCGATCCCTGGCGCGACATGGTGCGCGACCCGGCAATGTGGAAGGATCATCACCGCTTGGTCGAGCTGGCGGATCAGGCTATCTTGGACGATGCGGCCTTCGAACGCATGTCGCCGCAAATGCTCCATTTGGTTGGCATCCTGTTGACCCGCACGGCGCAAACCGGCGCCGCTGCCGAGAAAAAAGACGCCGCCGCCCGGCACCGCGAACGCAAGGGCGTCGCCTGGCTGCGGCAAGCACAGATGCGCCGCCCGGCCGATTTCTGGATCAACTTCGAACTCGGCAAGGTCCTCAAGTCCGACAACCCCGCCGACGCCGCCGGCTACTACCGCACCGCGCTTGCGGTGCGCATGCACAGCGGCGCAGTGTGGAGCAATCTGGGCATCGCGCATCGGATGCAGAAGGATTTGCCTGCCGCCGCCAAGGCGTTCTTGAACGCGGTCAAGTATGAACCCAACAATGGCCCGGCCTGGAGCAACCTCTCGATCGCCTATCTTGAACAAAAGAACCCGGCCGCCGCGCTGGCCGCCGCGGAGAAATCGGTCGCGCTGGGGCCAAAGAGCAGTTCCTCGTGGAATAACTATGGCCTCGCCCTGCGTGCCACGGACGCCATCCCGGAGTCCGTCACCGCGTTCACCAACGCGACGAAATTCGACAAATCAAACGCGAGGGCCTGGTGCAACCTCGGCTATTCCCTGCGCATCCAGAAAGAGCTGCCCGCCGCGATCAAGGCGTTCGAGCAGGCGATCCAGCTCGACGACGATTACGCCAACGCCTGGAGCGGGCTTGGCCAGACGTTGCGCGACGACAAAAAACTGCCCGCAGCGATCAAGGCGTATCGCAAGGCGCTCGATATCGAAGAAGCGAATGCCGTCACCTGGTACAACCTCGGCAACGCCCAGCGCGCCAACGACGAACTTCCCGCCGCGATCAAGTCGTACGACAAGGCGCTCGAGTACGAGCCGATGTACGTGGAAGCCTGGACCAATCTCGGCGGCGTCCGCTATGCCCGCCACGAACTCACGGCCGCGGAGAACGCCCTCCGCAAAGCGCTTGAGTACGACGAAAAACACGCACCGGCTTGGAACAATCTCGGCATGGTCTTGCGCGACCGCAAGAGGTTCGCCGACGCCATCGACGCCTACAAGCAAGCGATCAAACATCGACCCAATCACGCCAACACCTGGTACAACTACAGCCTCGCACTGGTCGATCACAAGGATGAACCCGGCGCCATCGCAGCTTTGGAGCAGGCCATCAAAATCGAGAAGACCCACGCCAATGCCTGGATCAAGCTCGGCGGCATTCGGCGAACGCGAAAGGAATATGCCGGGGCCATCGAAGCCTATGAAAACGTGACGGCATTCGACAAGAACAACGCCGCCGCCTGGACGGCGCTCGGCAATTGCCGACTCGAAATGGACGATCCAATCGGCGCCGCGAAGGCGTACGACCAGGCGATGCGGTGCGCCCCGAAAGAGTCGTCCGTCTGGCACAACATCGGCGTGGCACATCGTCGCACCAAAAACCTGCCCTTGGCCGAGGCTTCATTCAAGAAAGCAATCGCGATCAACAAGAAGGCTTCGGAGTCCCATTTCGGCCTGAGTCTGGTGTACCGCGATCAAGGCCGCTTCGACGCCGCCGTCAAGGCGATGGAAGACGGCATCAGGCATTTGTCACTCCTTGAACGCTTGCACCCGACGGCCCAGTTAATCGAATTCATGAGCCTGGCGTCGCTGGAGAAGCGTCTTGCCAAGGTCCTCGCCGGCGACAAGTCCACGATCGCCGAGCGTATCGCGCTTGCGGAGATTTGTTGGCAATACAAACGCCAATACGCGGACGCGGTCGGGCTCTACGCCGGCGTGTTTGCCGAACAGCCGATGCTCGCGAACGATCACGTCAAGGCGCATCGTTACAATGCCGCGTGCGCCGCCGTGCTCGCCGCCGCGGGGAAGAATGCGAACGGCCCCACGCTCGACGCAATGGAGAAGGAACGACTTCGCAGGAAAGCGCTAGAATGGTTCAGGGGCGACCTCGATTCGTGCGAGAAACGTCTGCAATCCGCAGACGCTGACGTGGACCGCATTCGCGATACTTTTGCGCTTTGGCAAAAGAACGCCGATCTCGCCGGCGTGCGCGATGCGCGCGTCATGGATTCGCTCTCGGAATCAGAGCGAGCCGATTGGCGCCGGTTCTGGTCCGATGTCGAACGCGTGCAAAAATCGGCTTCCTCGAAAGCCGTTGCGCCGTGAAATGCCGTCATCGACTCGTCCTCCTCTCTCCCCGGGCCTGCAATGACTCGTGCCCGCGAATCGCAATGTGGCCGGGGTAGAAGCGCCGGGGGTCAGGGGGAGCGTGTTCCCCCTCACCCCCGGCCCCTTTCCCTCGCCGAACTTGTTGTTACAAGTGCCCTGTTTTTCGAGGCGGGGGAGATGGGAGCAAGACCGCGCGGCACGAATGCGCGGAACCTTCTCGTGTTTCGCGTGTTACAATTGGGGGGTGCTTTTTTAATTGCAATCCCTTAGGATGCAAGATTGAGTTCTTCCCTCCATGAAGTAAGCGCATGACAAATAAACCAATACGATTCTTCGCATTCGGCCTTCTCTTATTCACGCTCACGCCGAATCTCTCACGAGCGGCCGAACCGATCCCGCCCGCCAACGTTCGTTTCGCCGACGCCGACGGCACGGAGTCGCCCAGCTTTCAACGGCACGTCATCCCGCTCCTTGGCCGCCTCGGCTGCAACGGCCGCGCCTGCCACGGATCGTTCCAGGGCCAAGGCGGTTTTCGCCTGTCGCTCTTCGGCTACGACTTCAAATCCGATCACGACGCTCTCCTCGCAGGCAAGCAGCAGCGCATCGATATCAAGACTCCCGATCAAAGTCTGGCCCTGCTCAAGCCGACGCGCTCCGTGGCCCACAAGGGCGGCAAGCGCATGAGCAAGGACGGCTGGGAGTATCAACTCTTGACACGTTGGATCAAGTCCGGCGCTCTCGGCGCGAATTCGAAGGACGCTGAGTTTCATTCGCTCGATGTGTCGCCGCGCGAGATCGTCTTCGACAAGGTCGGCCAGACGCGCCAGCTCAAGGTGATCGCTCACTGGGCCGATGGCGGCGAAGAAGACGTCACGCCGCTCGCTCGATTCCGTTCCAACGACGAATCGATTGCCGTCGTCACCGATGCCGGCGTCATCACCAGCGTCGGCAAAGGCGGGACCGACATCGTCGCTTTCTATGACAATGGCGTCGTGCCGGTACAAGTGATTCTGCCGTTGTCCGAGAAGTTCGGCAAGAACTTCCCGAACGTGCCGACGCCGACCAGGATCGACGAGCTGGTCATCGCGCGTTTGCAAAAGCTAGGCATCGTGCCGTCAGAGTTGTGCAGCGACGTCGAGTTCTTGCGCCGCGTCAGCCTCGATATGACCGGCACCTTACCGACGCCCGACGAGGTGGTCGCCTTTCTCGCGGACAAGTCGGCCGACAAACGCGCCAAGAAAATCGATGAACTTCTGACGCGCCCGTCTTACGCCGCGTGGTGGGCCGTCCATTTCTCGGATTGGACCGGCAACGCCGAAGCGACCGGCACGCTCGGCGGCGAACGTCTGCTCAACGGCGAAAAATCCAAGCTTTGGTACAAATGGCTGCACAAACGCATCGATGACAACGTGCCTTATGACAAGCTCGTCTCCGGCATCGTCCTTTCAACGAGTTATCGCGAGGGCCAATCATTCGACGACTATTGCGCGGAGATGAGTTCGTATTTCCGCCGGGACAAACCCGCCGACTTCGCCGCCCGCGAAACGATGCCGTTTTACTGGATGCGCAAGACGCTCGGCAAGCCGGAATCGAAGGCGCTCGCGTTCGCGCATTCGTTTCTCGGCGTCAGCCTGCAATGCGCGGAATGCCACAAGCATCCGTACGATCAATGGACGAAACAGGATTTCGAGCAATTCGCCGCGTTCTTCTACGGCATCGGCTATCGCGAAGGCAATCGCTTGCGCGTCAAGGAGATGAAGGCGGCGGTCGACCTCGTCGGCGATCAGGATTCCGGCGCCTACGCGCGCGAATTCGTCAAGTATGCGGAAGCCGGTAAGGTGCTGCCGTTCAAAGAGCTGTTCTTGCCGCCGCCGACCAAGAAGCCGCGCCCCGTAAAGGCGGCCGGCAAGCTCGGCGGCCGCGTCATCACGCCGAGACTGTTGGGCGGTGAGGAGGTGATCGCCAGCGCCTACCCCGATCCGCGCCAGCCGCTCATGGACCGGATGCGGCATCCGGACAATCCGTACTTCGCCCGCGCGTTCGTCAATCGCATCTGGGCCGCGTATTTCAACGTCGGCCTGATCGACCCGCCGGACGATCTCAACCTTGCCAATCCGCCGAGCAATCCACAATTGCTCGATTACCTCGCCGCCGGTTTCAGGAAAAACGGCTACGACATGAAATGGCTGCATCGTGAAATCGCGAACAGCCACGCGTATCAACGAAGCTGGCACGTGACGGAAAGCAACAAGCACGACGAGCGCAACCTGAGCCACGCCATCCTGCGCCGCCTGCCCGCAGAGATCGTGCACGACGCGCTGCGCTGCGCCACCGCATCGGATGCGGGACTAATGGCGCTGCACAAGGACCCGTTGACGACGCGCGCCATCGGCCAGAATTGCGGCTTGTCGTCCAAGAAAGGCGATTCCAGTTACGCGTTGAACCTGTTCGGCAAACCGCCGCGCACGATCCAGTGCGACTGCGAACGCTCGAGCGAATCGAGTTTGTTGCAGACTGTGTACTTGCGCAACGATCAAGACATCGCCAAGATGCTCGACAATCCGAACGGCTGGCTCAAGCAAGTCGCGAAATCGAAAGCGAAGCCGGAGGAGTTGGTGCGCCAGGCGTATTTGCGAGCACTCAGCCGATTGCCGAATGAACGCGAGATGGAAGTGTCGCTGCGCTACATGAATCACGCGCCGAATCAGGCATCGGGCTTGCGCGACGTGCTTTGGGCGCTGGTGAATACGAAAGAGTTTATTGTGAATCGATGACCGCCTTTCTTCGTTTAGCGCTCGCGCGGCGCCATGCGAGCGCTAAACGAAATCGGGTTGAGGACATAGCATGACATCCTATTACTGCGACAACATCACCCGCCGCGATTTTCTCAAAGTCGGCGCCCTCGGCACGGGTCTCACGCTCGCCGGCTATCTGCGCATGGCACACGCCCAGCAAGTGCGGCCCGCCCGCGCTCGCTCGGCGATCTTTGTCTTCCTCGGCGGCGGGCCAACCCATCTCGACACCTTCGATATGAAGCCGGATGCGCCCGCGGAGATTCGCGGCGAGTTCCGGCCGATCAACACGAACGTCAACGGCATC
>DAIOGM010000090.1:0-338 GCA_036745215.1 Gemmataceae bacterium | reverse complement strand
AAATCTGCGAACATCTGCCGAACCTCGCTCGCTGCGCCGACAAGTACTCCATCCTGCGCGGCGTGAGCCATACGCTCGCGGGACATGAGCTTGGCACGACATATATGAACGCGGGCAGCCGGCCGTTGCCGTCTCTGTTCTATCCCGGCTACGGCGCCGTCGTGAGCCGAGAGTTGACGGGTGATCGCGATTTGCCGCACTTCGTCGCCATTCCGAGTACGCCGCAAACCGCGGGCTATCTCGGCGTTCGCCATGCGCCGCTGTCAACCAATGCGACACCAGTCGCGGGCGTGCCGTTTAACGTGCGCGGCATATCGTTGACGGACGACTTGACGGTG
>DAIOGM010000089.1:0-20581 GCA_036745215.1 Gemmataceae bacterium | reverse complement strand
CGATTCATTCGCATCCGCCTTGTCGCCGATCACGTCCAGTCCTCCCACGCTCGCCATGACGATCGCCGCTTGAGGCGAGTTCAATCCATCGATGAACTTCGCTCGATCATCCGCGATCGGCGCCTTGGCCAGAAGCGGCAACAGCACGACTTCTTGACCGGACCATTTTTGGCGCACCAGCGGCAACACGTCGCCGGCCGGCAACGTTTCGAAAAGTTGCGCCATCGTCGCCGTCAACGTGAACGCTTTGTCGCGCTGCCAGCGTTCGAGAAAGATGCGTGCCGCGCGCTCCTTCGGAAAACCATCGCTATTGGCGAACAGCGCATGATCGGACCGGCCGAACGCGGAATGTTCGACCATCGCTTTCGGCAACGCCGTGTCCTTCTCCGCGAGGACCAGGTAAAGCTCGCGCGTCCGCGGCTGCCAGTTGGAGTCGCGGTTCATCTTGCGTTCCACGATCTTTCGATCGAGATCAAGCAATACCGCGGCAACGCGCTTGGCCTCCGAGGGATTTCGTTTGCCGCCGAGTTGAGCGTAACTGGCAAGATAGTGGATATCGTCATCGGGGCGTGAATCCTCGCCGCACTTGGCGAGCACCCGCTGGCGCAATTCGGCGTCGTCATGTGCCAGCATGCCGAGCGTACGGGCGAGTTCGCGGTCGAGATCGTTGTGCCCCGAGGGAAAAGCCGCCTCCAATGCCATCGCGGCTTTTTCATCCTTCGTCTCGCGGCGCGGCGTGTAGCCTTCCCAGATCGTGCCGATCGATTTACGCGCGCCGATGTCGCCCATGGCAAGCTGCACCAGCCGCACGCCTTCGAGCCGTCGTTGCGGCAGCTTGCTGGTTCGAAGCAAGGCGAGGCCGGTGTCGCGCGCGGCTTCCGGATTGGTGCGCAGAACGCCAAGGCCGAAGCTCGTCGTTTGGGCGAGCTGGACATTATTCTTGAGAACGCGCGTGAACGCCGCGCGAACCTCGGGCTTCACGGTTTGCAGTAAATCATCGATCAGGTCGGCATAGGCGAGGCGGACGCTCAGATCGTCAAAATAATGTTCGTTGGCGAACGGCGTGGTGACGCCTTCCTGGTCCACGAACGAATTCTGTCGGCGTGCGATCTGCAATGCCCAGAGATGATCGGCGCTTGACTTGGAAAGCAGCTTGGCTTCATATTCCTTCCTGGTCGCTTCATTCCATTCGAGCGATCGCGTCGCCATCTTCAGCGGCGCGAGCGTGTTTTTCAGCGTGCGAAATCGTTCTGAGTGCCGGATGCGATACACCGCGCCGCGTGTGCCGCGGCCGCCGATCGACACGAAAAGGTCGCCCGTTTTTTCATCGACGGCGCACGCCGTCGGAGCGAAGCCGTTCTCGCCCGTCGATTCCATGAAGACGCGTGGTTCGGCGCGATAGGTCGCGCCCTGGCGCTGGAGTTTGACAAAATAGATCTTGCCGAACGTCCAGTCGCCGAGGAAGTAGCCGCCATGATATTCCGGCGGAAATTGGTTGTGCCGATAGCAGGCGACGCCCGTCGGCGAACCGCGGCCGAGCGTGCAAAGCGGCGCGACGACGTCCACGAAATTCGGCGGGCGACGCCAGGCGACGGCGAGTTGCGGATTGAGCCAGCCGTAGTGGCGGCCTTCGATCACGTGATAGAAACGCGTCGGCTCGTACCACGGCAGGCTGACGCAGCGCTCGTTGTCCGAGTCGTAGGTGAACAACTCGCCGTCGAGATTGAAGTCCATGCCGTACGGATTGCGAAAGCCGTGCGCGACGATTTCGCATTTCTTGAGATCCGGCTGAAAGCGCAACACACTACCGGCAATCGGCTCCTTGATTGGCGAAGTCGGCAGGTCCGCGTACGATTTGTCGATGCCCGTGTTGTTGCCGCAGATCACGTAGAGCCAGCCGTCGGGCCCGCGGCGGATCGCGTGGGCCGCGTGTTCGCCGCCGGTTTTCATGGCGCGGAGGAGCGTCGAGGGACCGTCGGCCTTGTCGCCGCTCTTGGAGGTGAAGCGTCGCAAGCCGCCGTCGCCGGTGACGAAGAGCGAATCGCCTTCCCAGTGGAGGCCCATCGCGCCGTCCTTCGGCGACGCCGCGAATTCGATTGCGCGGTCCGCCTTGCCGTCGCCGTCGTCATCGGCGAGGATGCGAATGAAGCCGCGCCCCGCGACCACCGGCCGGCCCTTCGGATCGATCGTCATGCAATGGATGTCGTTGGCAAGCTTCTGATCGGCGTATTCAACGACTTCGAAGCCGGGAGGTACTTGGAGCCCTTGGGCGGTCAAAGTTGACGAAGTGGCCCCAACGACGAGGAAGGCAAAGGCAATGCGTCGCATGATGATGATTTCCGAACGGTGGGACCATCAAGCCAGATAATCGCGGACGTCGTCAAGTGCTTTTGCTTTCTTGAGCACGCGCGAAAACTCTCTGAGTTGATCCACTCCGCCCAACGCGCGGACACTGGGCAGCAGCTTCCGGCCGGCGGCGCCAAACTTGGCTTCCAATGCCAATGCGATTCCTTCGAGCAATCCTTCGGCTCGGCCTTCTTCCCTTCCTCGATGAAGCGCATTACGCTCCATGCTGCTTACATATTTCACCTGATTCTCCTCTTCAAATTCGGCCAAATCGTCCTCGAAAGCGCGTTCGAGATCGGTGGGCAACGTCATCATACAATCGATGACATGAAATAGCAGCTGGATCTGCTCCCGCGTCAAGTTCCGCTTGTACAGACCTTTGACCAGGCGAAGTTTCCAAACTTGCCGGCTCGCCGCATCGTCGCGGGTTTCCATGGCCTTGCATTGGGCCAAGGTGACCGCGGCAAACGGATTCGCGGCCGTTTCGAATCCGACGACATCATCAGCAAAATCGAGCAGCTTGACGATTCGAAATATCACTTCAGTCTTGCAACCCCACGATCCGAAGTGAAACGTCGTGGGGCGCCATTCGGGCCGGTCATCGCATAAGGCTGCCAGGCTGATCACTTCCTTCTTGTGCATCTGATAGGCGGCGATGTTGTACTGGAACATTCGCTCGGCAAAATGTTTGTCGTATTCGTTTTGAATCTCGACATGAATCAAAAGCCAACGTTCAGCGCCGTCGTTGAGCCATACTTTGAATAACTTGTCCGCCAGACGCTTGCCGACCTTGGCCCGTCGGGAAATTCGTTGCAGTTCTTGGTCGAGCGATTCGTAGCCGCGCGGCCAGTTGATGTCGGCGGCAATATCGGCAAAGTAATACTCCAAGAACGCCTGCAGAAACAGTTGCAGCGCATCTTTCCACGGACTGTCGTACTCATCGGACTGGCGAGCGCGTTTGGCCATGGGCAAGAATGTAACGCGTTGAGTACCGGACGTCAAACCGTCGTCCGTTTTTCAGATTGAGAAAACCCAAAAAACTTCGGCCCGCTTGCGTGCGTACCAGGTACTTTACTATAGAGCGTGCAAGTCTCGGAGCGACCAACGCATGACCCCGACCAATGGAACCTTGATGCTGCGGCGCATCCGCGCCCTCGCGACGGCACAGGGTCCGAGCCAGCAAAGCGATGCGCAACTCCTTGATTGCTTCATCGCCGAGCGCGATGAAGCCGCCTTTGCCGCGTTGGTGCAACGCCATGGCCCTCTCGTTCTGAATGTTTGCCGCAGCGTGTTGCGTCATTCTCAGGATGCCGAGGACGTATTCCAGGCCGCGTTCCTGGTGCTGGCCCGCAAGGCGCACACGATTCGCAAACACGAAGCCCTCAGCAGTTGGCTGCATGGCGTCGCGTATCGGCTCGCGTTGAAAGCGCGGGCGCGGGCGCAACGTCGGCAAACGCGTGAAGCCGCGGAGCTTGAAACTGCAAACGCCGAATCAGTCGATGATCTCACGTTTCGCGAAATCCGTGCGATCCTTCATGAAGAATTGAATCGCCTGCCTGAGAAGTATCGCATGCCGCTCTTGTTGTGTTACTGGGAAGGCAAAACCCGCGACGAGGCCGCAGAACGATTGGGAGTGACCAGCGGCGCCTTCAAGAAGTGTCTTGAACGCGCCCGCAATCTTTTGGGCAGTCGGCTGATCGGCCGCGGTCTGGCGCCGTCGGCCGCGTTCTTTACCGCATTGTTTTTCGACAACCAAGCCAGAGCGGCGGTCTCCAGCGCGTTGAGCGAAAGCACCGCCAAGGCGGCGCTCGCTTTCGCGACGGGGAATGGCGCTATTGCCGGATCCTCCGCTGCCGCGCTGGCGCTTGCAGAAGGAGCCATTCGAGCCATGAGCATTACCAAATGGGCGATCACCGTCTTGACATTGGCGATCATGATTGGGACCGGCGCCGGCTTCGGTTTCGCAGCTTACCAATTCTTTGGACACGACGAAGCCAACCGCGTCGTTGCGCTGGACGCGCCGCAGCCGCCGGCTTTGGCCGTTGCAACGATCAACCAAAACGACGATCGCGACAAACTCGCCGGCACCTGGATCTTCGTCGATGGCCGAGGCAACGGCGAAAAACTGCCCGCCGAATTCCTCACCCTGGCTCGCCTGACATTCACCAAGGACGGCAAGATGTCCATGTTAATAGTCGATAAGGATAAAAAGGGGGTTTACAAGTTGATCGAAGCCGGCAAGATCGATATCTCCATGAACGGCGAAGACGAATTGAGTCCCGGGATTTACAAATTCGACGGCAACGACCGCTTAACGCTCTGCACGGCCGACGGTGCGGCGCCCAAGCGTCCGACCGAATTCACCGCGGAGAAGGACAGTCGGCAAGTCCTTTTCATGCTTCGGCGTGCCAAGCCCGGTGAGGAAAAGCCGGCGAAGGCAGACATCGCCAAGCTCGGAGGCGAAGTGGACAAGATTCGCGAAGCCGCCGCTCGAAGCGCCAGTGCCAACAACTTGAAACAAATCGGCCTGGCGATGCATAACTTTGAAAGCGCAAATAAGGAACTCCCCGCCCATGCCATTTACAGCAAGGATGGCAAGACGCCGCTCTTGAGCTGGCGAGTCACGATCTTGCCGTATTTAGGTCACGCACCGCTTTACGAGCAATTCAAACTCGACGAGCCTTGGGACAGCGAGCACAACAAGAAGTTGATCCCAAAAATGCCGCAAATTTATGCGCCGGTCGTCGGCGCCAAGAAAGATGCGGGCTTGACACACTATCAAGTGATTAGCGGGCCGAACACCGTTTTCGACGGCGCCAAGAAATCGAAGCTACTCGACATTCGCGACGGCACGTCGAATACCATCATGGCGGTCGAAGCGAAGGAAGCGGTCATCTGGACGAAACCGGCCGACCTCACCATGCCCAAGGACAAGGACCAATTGCCGGCCTTGGGCGGTTTATTCAAGAACGGCTTCCACATTCTCAAATGTGATGCCTCAGTAAGTTTGATGAGCTTCGACGTGCAGGCGGCGATATTCCGAGCTGCGGTGACGCCGGCCAGCGCCGACTAATACTGCATCAACGGCTTTGCAACGCAACTGAACCACAGAGACACAGAGGCACAGAGAAAGGCAGGATAGGTAAGAAAAATCCCGCGTCTCACTTCCCCATTTTCTCTTCTCTGTGTCTCTGTGCCTCTGTGGTTCAAATGCGTTGCAAAGCCCTGCATCAACGTTGAATGGTAGGTGCCGCGAGCCGAGCGGCACCGAGCGACGAGGTCCGGCTCGGCTCGCCGGACCTACCAGAAAAGATCGGTACCAAGGCCGGACAAACCTCCGGCCCGTTTCATTTCTCGCCAATCAAGGCACGCAATGTTTCGGCGCCGAGCCGTTGACAATAATCACCGAAACTCTCGCCGGGCTGGCGGCTTTTCTTGAAATCCTCAAGGAGCGGCGTCAACGTCGGCACGATCTGGTTGAGCGGTACGAGATCTTTCAGGACGAAGTTGAGCCGCGAGCCGATCAGGTTTCCGCCGACGTAGAGCGTGTACTTATCTCCCGATCGGCCGACGATGCCGATGTCGCTCTGATAGGGCCGCACACAGCCATTGGGACAGCCCGTCATGCGAACGCCGATCTTGTCGCTGAGCAGGCCGAGCCGTTTGATTTCCGCTTCCAGTTGATCGACGATCGCCGGCAATGCGCGTTCGGCTTCGGACAACGCCAGCCCGCAACTGGGGATCGCCGGGCACGCCATGCTGTGCGTCTGCACGAGCGAAATCCGATCCGAACGCGTGACGCCGTACACCGTGAGCAGCCGATGAATCAGCGGCTTGGCCGATTTCGGCAGATCGCAAAGCAATATGTCTTGCATCGGCGTCAGGCGGATGTTCGGCTGAAACTTCTCGACGAGTTTCACGAGCAAGGTGCGCAAGCGGAAGTCGCCGTCGTCCTTGATACGGCCGTTTTCCACGGAGATGCCGTAGAAATAATTGCCGTCCCCTTGCTCGTGCCAGCCGAGGTGCAGCGGGAAACCCGTCACGCGGAGATCCTTAGGCAGAAGCAGAGGAAACGGTAGATACGTTTGCAGCACCTCGCGGAACTTGGCGATGCCCCAATCGTGCAGCACGTATTTGAGGCGAGCACGTTTGCGGTCCGCTCGATTGCCGTGATCGCGAAAAAGCTTGATGACGCCTTCCGCGGCGGCGACGGCCTGGTCCGGCGTCACATAGCACACCGCTTGAGCGATGAACGGAAATGTGTTCGCGTTGCCGTGCGTCATGCCCATGCCGCCGCCGGCGTGAACGTTGTAGCCGACGATGGCGTCGTTCTCGACGTGGGCGAGGAAGCCGAGGTCTTGTGCGTAGAGGTCGGTCGAGTTGTCTTCGGGCAGCGCGAAAGCAACCTTGAACTTGCGCGGCAAGTAGAGCTTGCCATAAATCGGCTCATCGACCAGGTCCGGCGCTCCGTTTGGAAGTTCCTTGCCGTTCAACCAGACTTCGTGATACGCCTTTGACCGCGGCGCGAAATGCTGGGCGATTAGGCTCGCCAGTTGTTGTAAATCGCGATAGACCGGCGTCGCCATCGGCGCGGCCGGCGCCATCACGTTGCGCGACACGTCGCCGCAAGCGCCGAGCGTTGTCAACAGGCATTCGTTGATCTCCTTGATCGTTTGCTTCAAGTTTGACTTCAAGACGCCATGCAGTTGAAAGCCCTGGCGCGAAGTGATGCGCAACGTGCCGTTGGCGTACTTCTCGGCGAGGCGGTCGATGTTCAAGTACTGCTCGGCCGTGACTTTGCCGCCGGGGATTTTGCAGCGGATCATGAAGTTGTACGATTTGCCGGCGCCGTCCTGGCGGCGATCCTTGCGAGCGTCGCGGTCATCTTGCTGGTAGCTGCCGTGAAACTTGATCAGTTGCTTGTCTTGATCGTTGAAGTGATCGCTGGCCTGGCCGAGTTCGTCGGCGAGGGTGCCGCGCAGTTGCCGGCTGTTTTCCTTGATCAATTCAACTGCCGAGCGCTTCACGGCATTCGGCGTAGGTTCCGCGGACATAGCATTTGTCTCAAAGCGATGCACCTACATGAGATCGGCCAATCCCTACTAATTTGGTGCATTTAGTGTTAATTTAAGTGGAATGGTCAAAAGATTCCACCCCAACCGGTTGGCAAATTGGAAAAACAAGCTGGACGTTTGAGGGAGTTTGGCCCGCCTTTTCACATCCTGTCTGGCGTGACGATTACCGCACGACCCGCCTGGTACCAGCTTGGGGCGACCGGGCGAATCGACGTTAAGTTGCCTAATCTGCCAGACGAACTTAGGTTGGTAGCGAACGTCAATAGAAAGGACGCACCTTGTCGGCACTCACGGCAACTTCCGGGCATCACCTGGGATTCCTCTCGATCCATCAAGATGCGGGCGGCTTCGTCGGCGGCTATTTAGTAACGAACGCCTGGGGCAGGCCGCTCGAGTTTCGCCTGTCCAGCGCTGTGCAGCCGACCAAAGTGCAGCAAATCCTCTATGGCGACACGCTCGCTCCCTATCTTTGCGGCGAAGTCATCGGCAAAACCTTGATCGAAAAAACCGCGGCTCGGGCAGCGTGCATCATCGTCGATCAGCCCATGGCGATGGACGTGCGACTGCACGTGGAAACGCCGATCGGCCTTTGGCGCAGCATCGCCGATCCGGATCAAGAGGCGCCGGGGTTGCACGTGCGTGATCGGCTCTATTGCCACGCGCGCTTCCCCGACGATGTCGCCTCGTTGCAAACGCTTCTGGAAAAGCTCGACGGCTTCGATTTCGCCGAGCCGTTCACGCGCATCCGCGAGGCAATGAGCGAGGCGCGGAAGCTGGGCGTGACCATGCGGCGTGCGGCGTAGCCTCGTAGCCACAAGCTGCCAGCTTGTGAGCCTGCGGAGCAGACAAGCTGGCGGCTTGTCGCTACGAGGCTGCTCGAACCATTCCGCCTGAAACTTTTCGCGATCCCGTCAAGTACCTACTTGCCAAAGCCGTCTTGGTTCATCATACTGCCAAGGCGACCGGCGTGCATTGCCGCGCCCCCACCCATATCCCTTGAGGTTACTTCCATGATGAAGCGCATTGTGCTCGGGCTTTGTGTCGTTTTGCTGCCGGGCGTGGCCAGGGCACAGAATCAAGAAAATTACCTACCATCCAAGAGCCAGCTCTATTTTCGTTTTGACGGCATGAAGATGCATCAAGCCGCCTTCGACAAGACCGCCGTCGGCAAGATGATGCAAGGGGACACGGGCAAATTCCTCGACGAACTCTGGAAATACGCCCAGGAACAAATCATCAACGCCACGCAATTCGAGCCGAAGGTCGCGCCGCTCTTGAAGGATTTCGGCAAGCTCGTCTCGTCGATGCACCAGGACGGCCTCGTGCTCGGCGTCGGCGTCGAGCAGATCAATCCGCCGCTCGTGCAAGCCGTTGTGGTCTTTCCGAAGGCCGCCGGCGAGTCGGGCACGTTGATGCCGCTCATCCAGAAAATCGCCGAGGAAACCAAGGCCGACGTCAAATCGACCAAGGTCGGCAAGCGCTTCGTCAACACCGTCAGCGTTCAATTCCTGCAGATGGGCTGGTGGGCGCAAGGTCAGGATGCCGTCGTCTTCATCGGCACGAGCGATCCGGTGGCGTATGCCAGGGACATCGATGCCGCCAAGACCGGCCTCGCCGGCAATGCATTGTTCATGAAAACGCAAAGCTTCAAGGAATTCACCACGGCGTCGCGCGGTTACTTCGACATGGCCGGCGTCTTGCAGGTCGTCTCCGATTTCGCGCCGCCCGCGGCCCGCATCATCGATGAACTCGGCATCAAGGGCATCAAGAACATCACCTTCCATTCGGGCTTCGAGGGCCTGGCCGAACGCTCGGTAGTCGATATGGAAATGGTCGGCACGCGCAAGGGCCTCTTGAGCTTGACGAGCCAGAAGAAAATCAGCTTGAAGGATTTGCCCGTGCTGCCCAACGACATCACCGCGTTCTCGGCGAGCAGCATCAGCTTGAACAAGGCGTACAACGTGCTCACCGGCACGCTGGATAACATCATTCGCGTGTTCGATCCCAATCAGGCCGACAATATCCAGGAACAAATCAAGGCGTTTGAAGGCGCCGTCGGCGTCGATTTCGAGAAGGAAATCTTCAGCAATTTCGGCGACGTCATGGTCAGCTACAGCTCCCCCTCGGACGGCTTCCTCGGCACCGGCGCCGTCATCGCGATCCAGGTCAAGGACGGCAAGAAATTGAACGCCTCGATCGCCAAGTTGCTCAAGGCAATCCCGGCGAATCCGGGCGGCGAACTCGTGACCAAGAAAAAACCCTACATGGGCGGCGAGATCATGACCCTCCAGCTCGTCGGCCAGGCGAACGCCAACCTTGCGACGCTCGGCATCTACAAGAATTGGTTCATCTACGCATCCTACCCGCAGCCGATCAAGGGCTTCATTCTGCGGCAGGAAGGTCAGTTGCCTGCGTGGAAGGCGGACGAATCGCTCACCAAGGCGCTGGCGCAGTTTCCGCAGGAATTCACGTCGATCAAGGTCAGCGATCCTCGGCCGAGCGTGCAGATGCTCTTGTCGATCACGCCGACGGTCATGAATGTGGTGAACTCGGTCGGCGGCCCATTCGTTCCCGGCTTCAAGTCGTTCGACCTCGATCTGATTCCGCACGCCCAGGACGCGACGCGGCATCTGTTCCCGAACGTCACCGTTGGCACGGACGACGGCAAGCGCATTCGCAGCGAGACGCGAGCGTCGCTATCGCTGCCGTTCTAAAGTTGGCGCGGCTGGTGAACATCGTTTTTCGGCGTTTGATGGAGGTGGGTGGATGCGATTTCCGGTGTTCGTTTCGACTCCAAATTGCCTCACCCCAAAACAGCGGGAGGTGTACGACTTCATCTTGGGCGAGCTAGCCCGCCATAGCTTGGAGCCGTGCACGCTCGGTCAGAGCCACCACCCAACGCAGAGCCCGCTGCACGAGGTCATGGTCATGGCCCGGCACGTCTGCGGCGGCGTGATCCTCGGGTTCGAGCAGTTTTGCGCGACCGACGGCGTGAACAGGCCGGGCACCAACCGGGAGAGCAAGCTCGCGGCACCGGCCTTCTTCCCCACGCCATGGAACCAACTGGAGGCCGGCATCCTGTACACCGTCGGCGTGCCGCTCCTGATCTTCCGGGAGCGTTCCATCACCGGCGGCATCTTCGATCAGGGCGTGTCCCGCTGGTTCACCCACATGTTGCCTCAAGCCGACGAGTTGGAGCAGCACCGGCACGTCATCGCATCCGTTATCGCGGACTGGCGAGGCAAAGTCAGCGAACGGTTTTACGCCATTGCATAGGCAGTCGTTGAACCCGGCGCGTAGGCTCAAGACAAGCCCGGCCTACGTCAATTCACGTTCATACACGGGAAAGCTACCCTGCCGTTCGAAGATGCGCTGATAAAAGGAAAGCAGCGCCGGCGCATCGGACGCCACTTGAGCGCCGTAACAGGAGATGTCGTCGTCGTCGCGCAGCAAATTCATCGCATAGCCCAGCATATCCATGCCGGTTGAAATAATGTTCTTGTCCGGCTTCGTCACAAAACTGAACATGCCACGAATTCGCTTGGTGGTCATGCCTTCCGTGCCGAAGGCGCCCAGGCGGAAGCACGGCATCATCGAATCGACATTGCGCGGGTCGGCGTAAGTGTTGTCCGTGATGAAGACGCCGGCCGCGATCGGTTCGCCGGTTTTGCTGCGCATGACGAAGATCGACTCCGCCTGGATCCACGGGTTTTGCCACAACGCGTTTCGCAACTCCAGGGCCGTCGAAACGCGGAACACCGACGGGTCAAGCGCTAAGATGCCCGGCGCGTCGTCGATTGTCGCGGGCGTGACATTGCTGCCCAAACGCGCCGACGGCGTCGGCATGTTCTCGAGCGCCATGACGAAATTGATCATCTCGCGAGCCAGACGGAAGCCATGATTGGTGAAAAAGTCGTTGATTGTCGGCCAGTCCTTGCGGTATGCACTGAAGGCCTTCGTGATGCCGCGCCGCTTCATCGCGTCAAGCGTTTGTGTGAAAAGCGGTTCGCCGGCCGCTTCAAACTTGGGCAAGCACCAGGGATAACTGATGCGGCCGTTGGACTGGTAGGAGCAATAGCCGACGACATTGCCGTTTTCGACCGCATAGTAACGCGTGGACGGATCGAAATCGCGCACCGTCGTGCGGCGTTGAATGTCCACGATCGTCGCTGGTTTGAATTTCGGCAAGGTCGCGCCGGCGGTGTTGTAGATTTTCAACTGCTCAAATTCGTCGCCCGCCTGGAACGGTCGGATGTTCACAGTTTTTTTCTCCGAGCAAGTGATGGGCTTGGCGAACTTATGCGGAGTTTCTACTTCGTGGGAGCGTCAGAAACATTGATTCAAGTTTATCATTTTTCTTGGCTTGATGTTGGCCTTTGAATGAATTACGCGACAGTCTGCCGTGGACCGTGCCGGCAATAATGAGTTGGACCGTTTTGTCGAATACAATGGACAAGAGAACTTTATCGAAGTTAGGAGACGCACCGATGCGAAGGACCTGTTTGGCGGTCTGTGTACTTTCGCTGGGCCTACTTGGGACGGATTCGCTCCGAGGCAATGACGCCGACGCCATCGCTCGCGGCCAGAAGGCGCTCCAAACGCGCGCCTTCAGTCCGGCGCCGTGGTCGTTCGCCGCGTACGATAACGCCTGGAAAAGCTGGCAGCCCAAGCTGGACAAGCAGCCCGCCAACTACGACGAAGCGTTCCGCGAACGCTACGGCCTGCACGCCGCGCCGTACGACAACGGCAAATATCCGATGGGCATGCGCCCCGGCACTTTGCTGCTCTTCAAGGGCATCACCACCGACTGCATGCTTTGCCACGGCGGCTCGGTCCTCGGCAAGAGCTACGTCGGCCTCGGCAATTCGGCGCTCGACATTCAAGCGTTCTTCGAGGATCTGAATCGCGCCACCGGACTTTCGCCCAAGCTGCCGCACATCTTCTCCAACGTTCGCGGCACTTCGGAGGCCGGCTCGATGGCCGTTCTTCTGCTCAGCTATCGCAATCCCGATCTCAGCATTCGTTTCGAACGCCATAAATTCGAGATCAAGGACGAGATGTGCGAAGACACGCCGGCCTGGTGGCTGCTCAAGAAGAAAAAGACGATGTACCACACCGGCTCCACCAATAGCCGATCGGTTCGCTCGATCATGCAGTTCATGTTGACGCCGACGAATGGGCTCGACGTTTTCGAGAAGGAAGAGCCGGTGTTTCGCGACATCCAGGCGTATCTGTTGAGCCTGGAGGCGCCGAAGTATCCGTACGATGTGGATGAGAAGCTCGCCGACACGGGCCGCAAGTTGTTCATCAAGAATTGTGCGAAGTGCCACGGCACCTACGGACCCGATGGCGCCTATCCGAACAAGGTGATCCCGCTGAAAGAAATTGGCACCGACAGCGCACGTTACTACGGCCTGCCTCAAAACCTGGGCGAGCTTTATGACAAGAGCTGGTTCGCAAAAGAGAAGCCGGTAGGTTACCAAGGCGTGCCGACCGACGGCTACCTCGCGCCGCCGCTCGACGGCGTCTGGGCGACGGCGCCGTATTTCCACAACGGTTCGGTGCCGACGCTTTACGATGTGCTCAATTCCAAGTCGCGGCCGAAGATTTACACGCGTTCGTTTCGGACCGATGAAGCGTCCTATGACAAGAACAAGGTCGGCTGGAAGGTGCAAGTCATGGACGAAATGCCGAAGCTCGATGATGCGTTTGAACGTCGCAAGATTTACGACACGACGCAACGCGGCCGCGGCAATCAGGGTCACACATTCGGCGATGAGTTGAGCGATGAACAGAGGCGGGCGGTGGTTGAGTATTTGAAGACGTTGTGACAGAGGTTCGCCGCGTTTCGTCGTAGGCGCATTTGTCGTCGGGCGGCTTGGAGCACCAACGGTGCGAAAATGTTAAAGCCCAGGGCAACGCCCTGGGAAAGCGAACCCATTACGATCAAAGCCCCGAAGGGGCGCAATCGCACCGTTGAACGACCATCGCGCCCCTTCGGGGCTTTACGGACGCCGATTCCGTTTCCCAGGGCGTTGCCCTGGGCTTTAACATCTCGCACCTTCGGTGCTTTCGATCAACGCACACGTTCAACCGTTACGGGTCCAGTTAACGTTGGAGGCTCGCCAGCAACTCCTTCGCCGCCGTGCGCGGCGATTGCTTCTCGACATCGACGCGCAAATTGGCGCGGCGCATCGCTTGCAAATCAATCTTGTTCACAAGCGGCTCCAGCGCCAGTCGCAACGCGTCGTTCCGTGCCCCTTTTTGCGATAACAACACGATCGCGTCATACGGCGGAAACGCTTTCTTGGGATCGGCGAGCGTCGTGTAGCCGTGCTCCGTCAGCCGGCCGTCGCTGAGGTAAGCGCAAAGAACGTCCACGTCCTTCGCTCCGTACATCAACGTCGGCGTCATCTGCTTGATTTCCTTGAACTTAAGGTTGTACGTCTTGCACACGTGATCCCATTCGCCGCGCTGAGCAAATTGCATATCGCCGCCGACGACGTACTTGCCAGGGTGTTTGGAGAGATCGCCGATGCTCGCGATGCCTTCCTTGCGGGCGCGATCGCTTTTCATGGCCAGCACGTAGGCGTTTTCGAAGCCAAGCCGGCCGAGGCATTCGACGTCGTACTTCTCCTTGAGAAACGTCTTGGTTTGTTGGAAAGTTGTCTCCGCGTCGGCGACGCCTTTTTGGCCCATCAACGTGACCCAGATATTGCCGGTATAGTTGATGCAACAATCGATCTGATTGTTCTTGAGGGCGATGAACTGAAACGTTTCGCCCATGCCCTGGCGTTGATCGACCGGATGGCCGGCGTCGCGCATCAATTGCGTGATCACTTCGGAAAGAATGTGCTGCTCCGTGAACGGGGCGCTGGCGACAACAGGCACGGGCGGAGCAAACACGCGCGCGACCGGCTTGTACAATCCGCCGACCAGCACGATGCAAAGCCCGACGCCGGCGACGCACGCCAATGTCTTGCTGCGCCGGCCGACCGCGATTTCGATGACGTGGACGAGTTGATCGAGGAGGATCGCCAGGAGTGCCGCGACGACGCAGCCGAAAATCGTCCACGACATGTCGTTCATTTCCAGGCCGGAGAAAATGTAATTGCCCAGGCTCAGGCCGCCAACCGAGGTGGCGAGCGTCGCGGTGCCGACGACGAGTACCGTCGCGGTGCGAATGCCGGAGAGGATGACCGGCGCCGATAGCGGCAGTTGCACGCGCGTGAGCATTTGCCAGTCGGTCATGCCGAGGCCGCGCGCGGCTTCGTTGAGCACCGGATCGATGCCGCGCAAACCGGTGATGGTGTTGGCGAGGATAGGTAGAATGCTGTAGAGCATGAGCGCGACGAACGCCGGCGCGAAACCGATGGCGCCGCCCATGACCGGCACCATGATCGCCAACAGCGCGACGGTCGGCACCGTTTGCAAGATGCCGGCGATGCCGAGCAGCCATTCCGCCAGCTTGGGCCGGCGACTGGCCGCGATTCCCAAGGGGACGCTCAAGGCCAGGCCGACAACGAGCGCGGTGATCGAGATCAACATGTGCCCGCCGAGGTAGTCGGGCAATCGGTCCAGCAAGTATTCGAGTTTGTCGCTCAAGACGCCACCCCCTCGCTCGAAGCCGCCATCAACGCTTCAAGTTGTTCGGTCTGATTCCGGGGGCTCGCCATCAGGGCCGCGACAAATTCGTCCACGGGCTGCGAAATCAACTCGCGCGGCGTGCCGACTTGCAGGAGCTTTCCCGCATTCATGACGGCAATCATGTCCGCAGACAGAAGTGCCTCCATCATGTCGTGCGTCACCATCACGGCCGTCAGCCCAAGCCGGCGCCGCAAACCTAGGAACTCCTCACGCAATTCATCGCGCGTCACCGGATCGAGGGCGCCGAACGGTTCATCGAGCAACATCACCTTCGGCCCCACTGCGAGCGCCCGCGCAAACCCGACGCGCTGCTGCTGTCCGCCGGAAAGTTGTCGCGGCATGCGCTCGCGATATTGTTCCGCCGGCAGTTTCACGAGATTGAGCAGCTCATCGATGCGCGAATGGATGCGATCTTTCTGCCATTTCAACAATTTCGGCACGACGGCGATGTTCTCCGCGACGGTCATGTGCGGAAACAGGCCGCTTCCTTGAAAGACATAGCCGATGCTGCGGCGAAGCTGCACCGGATCGGTCTGACGTACATCGCGGCCATCGACGACGACGCGGCCGGAAGTCGGATCGATGAGGCGATTGATCATCTTGAGCGTCGTCGTTTTGCCGCAGCCGGAGCCGCCCAACAGAGCGAGCAGTTTGCCGCGCGGCACATGCAAGCTGAGGTTGTGCACGGTGAAATGAGCGCCGCCGTCGTAGGATTTGCTGACGTTTTCGAGGACGATCATGCGATCTCCTTCGCTGACGCGGCAGTACGTTAGTACATACTAATATACGCGGCGGTTGCGACGAATGCAACGGCCGAAAGCGAAATGACCGTTTCCGCTTTCGTGGTGATTTGTACTTTGTACTGAGTACGCAGTTCTGAGTAATCCATAATCGGTCAGGCGACGGAGTTTCATGATGTTGACCTACGCCGTTACGTTGAGCGACGTGCAGGCGGCCGCCAAGCGCATCAACGGCGTCGCGCACTGGACGCCGATCATGACGTGCGCGACGCTGAGCCAGTTGGCCGGCCGACGGCTTTATTTCAAGTGCGAGCAATTTCAGAAGGTCGGCGCGTTCAAGTTTCGCGGCGCGTTCAACGCGGTCATGAAGCTGTCCGATGCCGACGCGAACAAGGGCGTCGTCACGCATAGCTCCGGCAATCATGCTCAGGCCCTGGCGCTGGCGGCGAAGCTGCGCGGCATCCCGGCGCATATTGTGATGCCGAGTAACGCGACACCGGTAAAGCGCAAGGCGGTGGAAGGGTACGGCGCGAACGTCGTGGAATGTGAGCCGACCCTCGCCGCGCGTGAGGTGACGGTCGCCCAGGTGCAGGAGCGAACCGGCGCGATCTTGATTCCGCCATACAACCACGTCGATGTGATCGCAGGGCAGGGGACGGCGGCGCTCGAAATGCTCGAGGAGATTCCCGACCTGGACGCCATTGTTGGCCCCATTGGCGGCGGCGGCTTGATGGCGGGCGTCGCGCTGGCGGCGAAAGCGCTCAAGCCGGAGATTCGCGTCTTTGCGGCCGAGCCGTTAGGAGCGGACGACGCGGCCCGCTCCAAGGCGCAAGGTCAACTTGTGCCGCAGACGGGACCGAACACGATCGCCGATGGATTGCTCACGAGCCTGGGCGAATTGACGTGGCCGGTCGTGCGCGATTTAGTTGAAGCGGTGGTCACGGTCAAGGAGGACGAGATCGTGAGCGCGATGCGTCTGGCGTGGGAGCGGGCGAAGTTGTTGATCGAGCCGAGTTCCGCCGTTGCGATCGCGGCGGTGTTGACGCCGTCGTTCCAGCAATTAGAAGGGATGAACAAAGTCGGCGTGGTGTTGAGCGGAGGAAATGTGAATCTGGATCGGTTGCCGTGGTGAGGTTTTCTCTTCGTTTAGCGTCCGCGCGGCGCCGCGCGAACGCTAAACGAAGATTCGTCATTTCGTATCCAAATCAGCGGTGTCCAACCGACCGTCGCTTTGCAAGCGACGAAACATCTCCAGCGTCCGCCGAATCCCCTCCACCAGCGGCGTCCGCGGCATCGGGCCGAGGTCGCGTTGCAACGCTGAATCATCGAGATCGTACGCGATCGCAATTTGCCGCTCGCCGAACGTGATCAGCTTCGCGGCCGCCGGTTCCACCTCGACCATTGCCCGATGCAAAGTCGGCAGATCGACAACGTGGCCGCGCAGGTTGTACGACTTGGCGCCCTGATACGGCGCCTCCAGGCAGCGAACGGTGATCTTCGCGACGTCGTCCACGTACTGCATGTCCTGCACGCCGCCGTACGTGATGTGATAAGCGCGATTGAGCGCCAGCGACTTGATCGCCTTGGTCGGCTCGCTGGTCATGCCGAAGTCACGGCCGACGCCGAACACGGTCCAGGGGCGCAAACCGACGCTGGAGATTCCGTGATCTTGAAAGTAGATGCGCGCGTTGCCTTCGTTGCAGCATTTGAAGACGCCGTAATGCGTGGACGGCGTCAAGAGCACCTCATCCGCGAGTTGTGTTTTCGGATAGGCCTCCGGTGGTCCAAACACCGCGGCGGAACTCGTGTAAACGAGGCGTTTGATTTGCCTATCCAGTTGCCGCACCGCCTCGGAGACCGCGAGCGTGCCGAGGACGTTGACCTTGGCGCCCAAAAGCGGGTCGGCGCGGCAGACGGGAACCTGCAAGCCGGCGAGGTGGACGATGTGCGTGATCTGATGCTTCGCCAGCGATTCCTTGATGCGCGGCAAATCGGTGACGTCGCCTTGCACGAATGCGATCTGGCGAATCTGCGCCTCCGTCATGATGAGACGCATGCGCTTGGGATCTTCCTTGAGATCATAGATCCAGACGCGGTCGCCGCGGTCGAGGAGATTCTTGGCGATCCAGCTGCCGATGCAGCCGTAGCCGCCGGTGAGAAGTACGTTCATGCGGAATGAAAAAAGGCGCCAGGACGCGGAGTCCTGGCGCCTTTTCCTTTTTACCAGTGGAGGAAGAATCGATTGATGTCGAGCGACAACACGAAGATCATCAAACACAGCACCATCGCCAGGCCGGCGTACGTGGCCCAGATGCGGACCGCTTCGGACGCGGGCTTGCGGCGAATCCATTCATAAATCAGGAACACCATGTGCCCGCCGTCGAGGATCGGAATCGGCAAGAAATTGACGACCGCCAGGTTAATGCTGATCAAGCCGAGGAAGAACACGAACTCGCCCCAGTCCATCGACGCGAAACGAGACGTAGCGTACGCGATCATGATCGGCCCGCCCATGTTGTCGAAGTCGATGCGCCCCAAGATCATGCCGCGAAGGTTCAGGAACACTTCCTTCATGCGGTTGTACGTATCGCTAATGCCCATGGTGACGGCCTCGACGGGGTTCGACGCCTTGACGCGGCGAACGTCCGCGGAGAGCGTCCAGCCGCGTTCGAGGAGCGGCCAGGTTTCATCCACCTGGAGCGGGACTTCGATTTCCTTGATTTCGCCGTCGCGTTTCACTTTGAATTCGAGCTTCTTGAAACGGAAGCCGTTGTGATCGAAGAGACGGAACGCGACGCTCGCCCATTGCCCTTCCTTGACTTCGCGGTTGAGCCAGCGTGTGCTTTCTTCTTCTTTGGAGTCCTCGATGGTGAAGCGATAGTTGACGATGACGTCGCCTTCCTTGAAGGGAGAGTCTTTCCCGGTGTCGCGGACCATGGTCTTGATTTGATACGCGATGCCGAGCTCGGGAATCGCCATCGGCGAATCGGCACTTAATGGAACGATGCGGTCGTAACGCCAATCGTTGTCCCATTTGACCGTCACGTCCTTGATCACATACTGGGCGCCGCCGCCCGCCTGGTGACGGCGCAGCTTGAGTTTGACGTGGCGATCTTCCTTGTTGCCTTTCTTGTCGAGCTGGGCGGACCATTGCTTGAGGTCGTGGGGCAAGCGTTCCGGATTGAGCGTCTTGTCCTGGAAGACGATTTCCTTGCCCTCGTGATCCTTGACGATGACCGCTTCAATCTGGTCGCCTTCGAGTTTGTTTTCCGCATCCGGTCCGCGCACCAGTTTTTCTTTATCGACGGGCGAATCCTTATCGGCGGGCGAATCCTTGCGAACCATCTTGATCGGCCCCATGTGCATGCGGACGCCGAGGTCGTAACGGAACATCGCCTTGACGGTGATGTCCTTCGTTGTTTTCTTGTCGCCGCGGCCGCGCTCGACGCGAAGCACCACGTCCTGGCCGCCGAGTTGTTGCAATCGGCGTGCGAATTCGAAGTAATCGCGTTGCCCCTTGTTGGAAAAGAACGGGTCATCGGGGAGCGGCGTGATTTTGGTGGGATCGTCGGGGTCCGTCATGGCGATGATCACGTCTTCGTATTCGAAGCCTGCTTTCGCGGCGGGCGTGCCGGAGAAGAATGGGCCGTCGCCGTCGTCGCGATTGCGGGCGAAGATCAAGCGCGGTGGCGACAGCACGCCGATCACCGGTTTGGAGTCGCTGCCGACTTTGCGCGGCTCGATGAAAATCGTCTGCTCCGGTTGGCCGTTCCTGCGGAAGGTAATCGGGATCTGTTCGCCTTTGACGCTGTTGATGACCGTCTGGACGAGATCGGTGAACGTCGGATTCTTGGTTTGGCCGATCTCGACGATTTCCACGCCCGTGCGCATGTTTGCGATGTAGGCCGGGCCTTCCGAGTCGAGATAGGCGACATTGGCGGCCGAATGCTCCTTGCCGGGGCCGAGGTAAACGTAAATGAAGCAAAACGCCGCGAGGATGGCGTTCATGATGACACCGGCGGAGATGATGAGCATGCGCTGGCCGACGGTCTTCTTGCGATAGGAGCGCGGATCGTTTTCGTCGTCGGCGCCTTCGTCGCCGTCCACCTGGCCGACCATTTGCACGTAGCCGCCGATCGGCACCATGCCGAGTTTGTAGGTCGTCTCGCCCCACTTGACGGAACACCCGGGCACGGCCGGCGGGAAGCCGATGCTGAAGGTCGTCACGTTGACGTCGCACCATTTCGCGGCGAGGAAGTGGCCGAGTTCGTGGATGAAAATGATGAACGACAGCCCCAGCGCCGCCTTGATCCAGTACCAGACCTCGAGGGCGGATGGCTGCACCTTGATGGCGATGTAAAGCACGGCCGCGACGCCCAACATCATGACGACCATGTTGAACGGCGACAGGAAACGCTGCGGCTCTTCGGCGTCGTCCGTGTCGGGCGGTTCGCCGGCGCGGACGCCGTCCGCGGGGGTCGTCGGCGGTTGGCCGGGTTTTATCGAATCAGATGGGTTGCCTTCGCGGATATCCAACGCAATACCTCCTGGCGAGACCACCGATCGAGAGCGCTCAATTCGCCCAAGGTCGGCCGTTCGCTGTAATGATGTTGATTGAGGATTTCCCGACAGACGCGCGGAATGTCGAGAAACGCCAACTCACCTTGCAAAAACGCTTCGACGGCTGCCTCGTTGGCGGCATTCAAAACCGCGCCGCAGGTGCCGCCGCGGCGGGCGACTTCAAAGCCGAGTTCCAGGGCGGGGAACGTGTCG
>DAIOGM010000088.1:6578-20616 GCA_036745215.1 Gemmataceae bacterium | reverse complement strand
GATCGGCCGCATAACTTTCCTGATGAATCGGTTTGCGATTCTTGACGATGAGATTGCCAAGATGTCTTTGCTTGCCGTGGCTGCCCGTGACATACCAGCCGCCCCAGCGACGGTCGATGGCAGTTGTTTGATCAACGCGCACGGTTCCGAGGGACAGGATCGCTTCGCCACCGCGATCGGCATAGACCGAGCGGAGGACGTGCCCAGGAACGTTCTTCGTCTGCGAGGAGCCGTGGCATAACAAGCACGCGTCGGTCTGCCGTACGAACTTGGGCCGATCTGCTTCCTGCTGGTCGAGTGTGTAAAAGACCGTACCGAGCTTCGGGTCGACGGCACTGATTTCGAGCACCTGACCTGCCTGGCAGTAACCGATGTAAACCTCGTCATTGAAATAAAGTGCCCGAGGCGACTTCGGACTAATGCGGCTTCGCTGCAAGCTCGTCTTCGAGAACACCAGCACCTGCGACGACTCGGGAACTTGCAGCGCTTTCAAGACCGCGGGCAAGTATCCGTGATCCTTGTGGAATGGCAATTGAACGTCGCCGCCGTTCAACCTCGTTTGCAAACGGCTAACTGAATTGGCTGGAGTCGCTTTGCTGTAATGGATCGGAGCGCGTTCGAAATCGTCGTCCGCGCTGATGACACCAGGCAATACGAAAAATGCAAACACGGCCAATGACCGGCCCGACCAACGACGCGCAGTATTCAACATCTTGTGTTCTCCCCTGTTGCCTCCAACAAAGCAATTTCCGTGCCCCGGCTCCTCGCGCATCCGAGGTAGTTGCCGACGCCACAGCGGCTTGAGTGAAAGCCAACGGATGCATGACGCCGTCCGTTTCTGCCAAGGTCGATCGTGCTTTCGCGTCAACGATCACAACACTCGCTATGAGCGTTTTAGCACAGAGGGCGCGCGGCAGCGCGGCATTCTCGTTGGCCGTCCGGTGGCGTTCCTCGGGGTTTTGAATGCAAAACCTCTTGGTACGACCTTTGCGAGAGTATGGGCGGTGATCGATACGGCCGAACGATTCTAACCCAAAAGGAGGTCAGCCATGCGTACTCGATTGACAATAGTCTTTGTGGTCTTCGCAGCGGTTGGGTTGGTACTGGCCGCCCAACTTGGCCCATTCCAGGCCCAAGAAACGCGGCCTATTCCCCTGAGTACTGCATATGCCACTTTCGATCAGGACGGAATCAAGCCGCTCGACGGAAGGGTGGACAACGAGGCTCTCAGCGCGATGGTGAGCGAGGTTCAAGGTGGGCCGCAACGGATTGTCCTTTGCGACGGCATCGACGTGGGCGCCGCCGTGAAATCGTCTGCATTGAACTTCTCGATGCCGGAGTCGCCGGTCCCATTCGTCGCCACTGGCAAGAATGATGCGGTTTGGGTAGCGGCGTTTCTGGGCAGCGACGGAAGCATCCCGCCGGCTTACGTCGTTCGTTCTATCAGTGTGACGGACAGGATTGTCCGAGTTGCGTACGAACGTGACGATTCCTCCGGAAGGACTTGCGATCTGAGCGCCTACATGATCTGGGCGCCGCTCGGTCGAATGGACGCGGGGATGTACACACTGGAGCTTTTCGATGTGGCGGCGGGAACTGTCACCGTGACTCGGCGGTGGCAAGTGAAGTGAGGCGCGGCTGGATGGTTGGAGCCTCGAACCTCCGGGAAGGACACAGCCATGGAAATGACAATCGCGATTACTGTACTCACAGGCCCGCACAAGAACCGGCGTTTCTCGTTCCAAGGCCCGATTCGCTGTACGATAGGTCGAGCTGGGGATTGCCTGGTCCGTTTCGCCGGCAATGAAAGCGACCTCGCTATTTCGCGTCATCATTGCCGGCTCGATATTGATCCGCCAAACGTGAAGGTTCGGGACCTGAGAAGTTTGAACGGCACCTATTTGAACGGAACCAAGCTTGAGCCGGCGGACGCCGATGTGTCGGACTCTTTCGCCATGCCCATCAAGAACGGAGACGTAATCACGCTGGGCGACACTTCTTTTCGCATCGACATCGTCAGTAGCTGTGTGCCCGCCGCGTTTGACTTCGACGGAGACTCGTCGGCACTCGGGCCCGTGAAGCAAGAATGTGCGGCGGCATGTTGAAAACGCGCCCGAGAGAGACCGTTAAGCTGTCCTTCGATACGAAAGGACTGCCTCATGACCATTTCCGCCATTACCCCACAGGAACTTGCGGACCTTTGCAAGCAAGGCAAGATCAGCCTGATTGACGTGCGAACACCGGTGGAGTTCCGGGAAGTTCATCTCGAAAATGCTCGCAACATTCCCCTGGACACACTTGATCCCGTCGCAGCTATGCAGGCCCGCAACGGCGCCAAGACCGAGCCACTCTACGTGATCTGCCGCTCCGGAAGCCGAGGGCGACAAGCGTGCGATAAGTTTCTGGCAGCGGGCTTCACGAACGTCATTAACGTCGAAGGCGGGACCTTGGCTTGTGTGGAATACGGCTTGCCGGTGGTTCGAGGCAAGAAAGCGATCTCGCTCGAACGACAGGTGCGCATTGCTGCTGGGCTAATCGTGTTGCTAGGCGCCGTGGTTGGCTGGTTCGTTCACCCCGCATTTATCGCGTTGTCGGCGTTCGTTGGGGCTGGGCTGGTGTTCTCAGGCGTTACGGACACTTGCGGCATGGGCCTGCTACTGGCCCGGATGCCGTGGAATCAAGTCAACGATACAGAAGCAACGAGCCACACGTGATGGTTAGCCCTTCGGAACATGACACCGTTTTCCAGTGCTGGCGCTGTGTCGATCGCGAAGATCGTCCAGGCCTGCTTGTCGTCAAGAAAGCTCACGACCCAACCGAATTCGCTCGACAAGTGCACGAAACGGCGGCGCATCCTGCGAATTCCTTGCTGAATGATGCTCGACATGTTGTCGGCCGACGTGCCGTGATACAGAACTGCCGGCGGGGTCTCGATCGCTGGCAATTTGGCCAGTTCGACGCTATGGCCGTAGACTGCGCGGATTCGTCCGTTGCGGACCTCGAACCGGTCCATATCTGCGATGGCTTCATTGACGATCGATTCGTCGAGGCAAGCCCATTCGTGGCGCTCGAAGCGAATCGCGATGATCAAATCTTCAAAGCTGGTCCAGCCTTCGTCGTCCAGCTGCAAGTCAAAGTGAGCCGGGTCGTGGCGCAGAGCAAATGCCATCGTGCTGACGAGCCGGCCTCGGTCGATTTCGCGACGCACGAGTTTTCCTTTCGGAATCAGTGAGTGGACGAGCGTGTCAAGTCGCTGGGCAGGATTGGGCCGATTTCGTGGGCCTGCCGTTCAAGGGCGATCATGGCTTCCTTGCGTTTGCCGTCGTGGAAGAGCGCCTGGATTGAGCGGGCGTCCACATCGTTCACGACTGCCCAGAAGCCGCAACGTCGAATGCCCGGTCGAACGCATCGCCGCACGAGCGACAAGGTGTCGTCTCGTTCGGGTTGGAAGACAGCGAGGCCATGCTTCGATACGACTCCGACGAAGGCTTTCAGCATGAGACTTCCATAGCACAACCTGGCACGGTCTGGCCAGTCGGCGGTTTCGGGCCAAACACCGTTTGAATGGCCTTCTCCTGCTGGCTCGGAAAGCAATGGCGGTAACGGCGCCGCATTTCTTCGGTCTGATGGCCGAGCCATTCGTCGATGAGTCGCTGGTCGATTCCGCACGCGGCACAGTTCGACGCGAACGAGTGCCGAAAGACGTGCCAGCCCCGGACGACCGCCCATTTGCATTCCTCAAGCGTCCGTTCGAAATGGTCCGTGGCCTCGTTACGGGTCACCGGGGTCGCCTCAATCCGGCGCTTGCGGCTTCGGAAGACGGCGACCGGCTGCGTGAAAAGGTGCTGACCTCCTGGATGCCACGCGAGCCATTCGCCAAGCACTTGTTTCAAGAATGGGGAGAGCGTCACTCGTCGCGTCGTGGTCGTGCCGCGGACGCGTTTCTTTTCGTGAATGAGGGCGACGCTGCTGCTCAAGTCGATGTCGCTCTTTTTGAGCCGGAGTATTTCGCTTCGCCGGGCGCCCGTGTGGGCGGCGAAACAGAACATCGGGTAGACGAACGGCTGCTGAGCGGTGGCCTTGACGTGTTCGAGCAGTTCATTGATTTCGCCGATGCTCAAGAACAGGCAGTCCCACAGTTCCTTTTGTTCTGCCTCGGTGACGCCAGAGGCGATTCGACGTTCGATTTCTGCGAACGTCTGGAACGGCTGCTTCTCTCGCATCTTGGGGAATTTGAGCGGCGAATCGGGAAACGCCGGCTCGATGAGAAGCATCTGCTTGGCCCAATTCCACGCGGCCCTAAAGGTCGTCAGCTCCTTGCGAATCGTGTAGGCGCTCAGCGGACGCGTGCGGATGCCTTTCCGACGAGCCCGATGTTCGATGTACTCTTGCAGCCGGCCGGGTGCGATGTCGTTCGGATCGAAATCGACGCCGAAGAATCGCTTGACGTGCCGCAAGTGCATTTCGACGGTGGCAAGCGAATTCTCTTCGACGGAAAGTGCCAGCGTCTGCGTGTAGCGGTCGCAGAGTTGCTTCAGTGATCGGATGCCCAAGGGTTTCCGCTCCGACTTCTCGGCTTCTGGCTCCGGTGGCTTCTCCTCGGGCTTCGGCTCAGCTGCTGGCGGCGGAAGTTCGCCGCCGGCCATGATGAACGTCAGGGGATCGACGGCATCGGGAACCTTGAGCACGCGCTGCTGAAGAAGCATGATCGTCTTCTCGATGCCGCCCTTCAGGCTGTTTGCGTCACGGGGATTCGTCGTGTTCAGGGTCTGCGCGTAGCGCTTGCCGTTGAAACGGAAAATGACGCGGAACCAGGAACCGCGTTGCTCCAGCGTTGCCATGATTGTCCTCCGGCCCCGATTTTACCGGGGCTGACAATCGGCGCATCTGCAACGCAGGTCCAACAATGTTCCCAAAATGTTCCCAAAACGCGATCGGAGAAGTGACCCGAAAGCAAAAGGGGTTGTGCCTGTTTGACACAACCCCTTGCAGCTCAAGGAATGCCGAAGAGAGGACTCGAACCTCCACTCCCTAACGGGAACCAGCTCCTGAAGCTGGCGCGTCTGCCAGTTCCGCCACTTCGGCTTCGGCGGCTTTATCTTATGGCCGTTGGTGCATTCGCGTCAAGGCGAAGGAAAACGAAGAAGGCGTCTTGCGCCGGCTTGGTCGCAAGACGCCTTGTCAGGTTTACGATCGTTTCAAGGCCGTCCCGGTGGACGATAGCCGCCGGGTGGTCGAATCGGCATGGGGCCAGGAGGACGGACGCCGCCGGGATTGGGAGGACGCACGCCGCCAGGATTGGCGCCGGGGCCGGGGCCAACCGGTGCGCCGGCGCGACGATTGACGGTGAATTTCCAGTTGTCTTTGCCGTTCGTCGCGGAACCTTGCATCGTGGTGCCGGCGATCGTGCCGGTGTACGTGACCGGCCCAAAAGTCAACGTGACGTTGTTGCCGTCCTGGTTCCAGTTGCCGGGCGTGTTGCCGTCCTTGTCAACCATGACGGCCTGGCCGCCGGCCTGGAACTGGAAGGACAAGGCGCCATAGCCAATCAACGTTTCGTTGCCGGACCAGGCGGTGCCGTCAAGGCCTGGGCCTTGCGGTTGTTTTTGTTCGGGCGGCATCGGCTGAGGCGGCGGCGGTTCCGGGTTGACCGGCGGATTGGGAGGGGTCTTGCCCGAGTTGCCGGGCGACGATGTCGTGCCGCCGTTCGACGGCGGCGGCGCGGGGGGCGGATCCTGATTGCTGCGCAGCTGGGCGTAGTACGCCTGCACCGTGGGTTCCAGATTGACGGTTTGCATCAAGTCGAACCAGCGGTTCGCCTCGTTTTGCAGCTTGATGTCATCGAGACGCGCCGCGTCGCGCGCGTCGGCAAGGTTGAAGGCCTTGCCGTAGCAGGACTGCAGGATTTGATCGTTCAGATCCATGTCGCGCGGCAACTTGTCCAGTTCCTTGCCGTAGGCAAAAACGTTATCGAGTTTGCCCTTTTGCGCGAGGTAATAGACGTAAGACCAGGCGGTGCAGCGAGCAAGTTCCCAGGAGTCGTTGGCGCGCCTTTGCAGATCGGCGTTGCCGAGTTGTTCCAGGGATTCGCGCGAAGCCTGACGAGCATCCTGGAAGTAATCATCCGTGACGACATTCATCAGCACATCGCTGGCGGCCGTCGGCGGGCCGAACTTGGTTTTGCGAAGATGTCGGAAGGAAATCGCGTGCTTCCAGCTGGGGCCGCCGATCGTGGGATAGATCGAGCCGGCGGGCGTTTCGAAAAGGCTCGCGAGGCCTTCGAGCACCCATTCGGGAACTTCCACGTTTCGCGGGAACATTTCCGAGGCGATCAAGAGTTGCCGGGCCGTTTCATGGGTGACGGTGTAGCGTTCGGCGTCGTCCTCGAGCGTCTTGTGCAGGATGGCGGCGGTTTGGGCCGCGGCGACGAAGATGGCGGCGTTGCCCGCGGCGGGCGTCTTTTTCAGATCGCTCAAGTTGCCGTTGAGCAACTCATCGCGCGTCAACGTGATGCGGAACATTCGTTCCAACGTGGCGTTGGCGTCGTCCATCTTTTTCGTAAAGATTTCATCGAACTCTTGAAAGAGCGGATCGGTCAAACGCACCTTGGCCGACATGACGATCAAATTGTCGCGCCGCGGCGTGAACCCGTCCGCCACCATGGCGGGCGAGCCCCACTGCGCGTGGCGAATCTTGAATTCTTCTTTGGAACTTGCCAGGATTGCGTTCAAACGGTACTTCGGCAGGTTCGGTTGCAGTGCCGATTCACGCTGCACGGCAAACCAATAATAGAAAGCCTCGAGCGTGTCTTCCATCAACGCCAGTCGGCGAGCGATCAGGGCGTCCACGAACTTGTCCGAACTCAGGGCCTCCGAATAGACGGCGAAGTGCTTCTTTCTGCTGACGGTTTCCCGGTAGCCGCTCTTGGTTATCTCCTGGAGAAAGTCGCGCTGGGCGGGGTCATCGTTCTTGAAAGGCTGTGCGAGTGCCTTATCGACATTCACATAGTTCTTGACGATCGGGTGTTTACTGTCTACTTTTTTGGCCTCCTCCATCACGCTGCGGAATTGGGCCAGCTGACCGCGCGAAAGAGAAAAACGCGCCAGATGCAGCAGGCTATCGATGACCTTGTTCTTGTCGAGCTTCGGGTTCTTGACGTCGATTTTTTCCTTTTCGAATTTGGCGTTGAACACCTTTTCGAACGGTTCCGCCCTCACGATGTCGCGGGAAACCCAGGGGAAAACCGGGGAGTAATAGGGCATCCAGTTGCCGGCCTTGTTCGTGCTCCATTTGTGATCGTACGACCAGAGGAAGCCGAATGGCGTGGGCGCGATGAATTTCTGATTCTTGATTTCGACGACGGCGGAGATGTACTTGGCGTTGGGATCGTCGCCCATCATGGGCTGATTGCCGCCGGGCTGATTGGGGTCGGGCGCCACTTGCGAGGGGGGGAAGCCGCCGAAGGCGCCGCCGCTGGTGGGAGGGGGAACGGGCGGAATGAGGCCGCCGCCTTCGCCGCCGGGTTGGCCGCCGATGCCGCCGGGTTGTCCGCCGATGCCGCCGGGTCCCTGAAATCCGCCTAAGCCGCCCGGTCCGGGACCGGGGCCGCGTTCGCCGCCGCCGGGGATGCCTGGCCCGCCGCCTTCGCCGCCGAGCATGCCGACGCCCGCGGGCATGATGCCGAACTTGTTGACGTCGATTCGAATCAAAATGTAATCCGCGGACGCGGTGCCGACAGCAACCAAGAACAGGGCCGCCGTGAACAGGCAACGTTTCATGATGGGATCAACCTCCCGAAGATGGGAACAACTCCGCCGATGATAAGTTTATTGTCCACATTCCCAGCCTCGATCGCAACTGGAATATCCCGTTTTTTGCCGACTCACGCGCTTTCGCCCGATCGAGCGCCTTTTCCCTTGGCAGCGACGCTTTCCCGGACTATGCTGGCCGATGTGTCGATTCACTTCCAAGGACTTGATCGGGATAACGTCTCGATGGACTGAAGGAAAGGTGGTGTGCCATGAGCTTCAAATGGGACCGCGTGCACGTCTGGTCGTGCGAGATTACCGATCAGCCAGGCAGCGTGGCGTCAAAGCTTGCCTTTCTGGCACAGGCGGACGCCAATCTCGAATACATCTTCACCAAGCGACTTCCCCACAAACCCGGCTATGGCGTTCTTTATGTTGCACCCGTAACGGGCCCGGCCCAGGTGCGTGCAGCGAAGGCCGCCGACATGCATGAAGTGGACGCCCCGGTGGTTCGCCGCATGGAAGGGGAAAATGATGCCGGCCTCGCGCATCATGTCACGCAGAGGTGGGCGCTGGCGGGCATCAATTTGCAAGGCTTGACGATGGCGGTCCTGGGCAAGAATTTCATCGGCTACGCAGCCTTCGATACGGTGCATGACGCGAATCGGGCGGCACAGATTCTCGCCGACCTCGGCCTCGCGGCGGCGTCGGAAGCGAAGGCCAATGGGAAGTAATCAAGTTTACGTTTAGCGCTCGCATGCCGCCACGCGAGCGCTAAACGCAAGCCCCATTCACGGCACCATCACGCGCACCGTCGCCGGCGCCAGGCAGGTGTTGCCGCTGCACGAATTGACGTCCACCGCGACCGTCAACGGCCCGCTGTCCTCCTTGGCGCGAACGACAATCGCGTCGATCGTAACCGTTCCCTCATAGATATTGAAGCGAATCTTGCCAAGCGCTTTTTCTTTGCCTACGGGATAGTCAACCTCCGCTTTCAGTTTCTCTTTCCCTTTCAAGAACGTCAAACGCGTCGCGTTGTCCTCGAAGTCTTCGGACTTGACCGGATTGGCGTAAATGTACCAGGTCTTGTCGATGGCGATGGTGACGGAAACTTTCTGCTTGCCGTCGGCGCTGACCTTGTCGGCCTTGGCGGTCACCTTGACCTTGGAGTCGGATTTTTCGCCCGCTTCCGCATGCAACACCAACGTCAGCATCAGCGCCGTGAACATCCCGAGCATCAAGAAACGCTTCATAGCTTCACCTCTCAAAAAGTTATCCAAGCCCCAGGATGAGCGCAGCGATTCCTGGGGGTAAGCACTCAAGGCACCATAATCACATTCCCGCCTTACGGCAAGCAGGATTCACAAACGAGCCTGCATAATATAGACGTGCAAACGCAGCATTTTCATCGACCAGCCTACGCAAATCCTCGCGCCACTGCACGGAAAACCAGAAACTCACGCAAAGACGCTTGCGGTCCGCAGGGTCGGCGTGTAATTTGTCAGCACGAATGACTTCTGGACTACGCCGCTTCCGGACTGGCGCTCGCGAGGCGCCACGCGAACGCTAAGCCGCAAGCGGCAAACCACTTCGGCGGAAAGGTTCATCATGGGCTTCAAGCAAACTGACAAGCATCGTTTCGGCAAGGGTTCTTATCACCAGATCGGTCTGGTGCGCGGGCAGTTCGGCAACATGCCGATGGACGGCTGGGTCAAGTTCGTCGCCGACACGGGTTTCGACGGCTGGGAGGAAGCAAGCTGGGAACTCGACCTGGCGAAGTGCGACACCGACGCCGGCGCGGAAGCCTATGCCAAGGAACGCCACGCGCTGGCGCAAAAACATGGCCTGGAGATCTTCACGATCGCGACGCACCTTCAAGGCCAGGCGCTCGGCGATGAGCCAAGCGCGAAGACGCTGCAATTCACCGGCGGCGAAGCGGTCGAGATGTACAAGGCCTGGCGTTCCAAGGGCAACAATCCGCCGCGCACGAATCCGTATTACGTGCCGGACGACGTCGCGAAACAAATCCACAAGCAAAACGAACGGGCCCTGCTCGCCTGCGTGCGGCTCGCGCATTTCCTCGGCAAGCTGCAAAATCGCAAGATCGCCCTGCCCGGCTTCGTCGGCTCGCCAGCGCATTGCTGGTCGCACTTCTTTCTATTTCCGCCGTTACCGACGAGCATCGGCGGCTTCGTGATTCCCGACGCGCGCCAGGTGAGCCTGGAGCTTCTCGTCGAACGCTTCGCCCACGTGTGGGATGCGTGCAAAAAGTACGGCGTCACGTTTGATCTCGAATGCCATCCGAGCGAACGCGCCATGGGCGACATCGAATCGGCATCCGATTACATCAATCACATGTGCAAGGCGGGCTACGAGAACGTCGTCGGCTTCAATCTCGACGGCAGCCACATGGAATGGCAAGGCGTCAGCGTCGTGCAATTCATCCGCGAACTCGGCAAGTTCATCCATTGCGCCCACATCAAGGGCGTGCAAGTCAGCCGCGAACACACGCGTGCGGGCATGCTCGGCGGGCATCGGCCGATGGGGCATCCGATGAACGGCTGGAACTTCGTCACCGCGGGGACGGCGCGCGACGCCAATAGTTGCGAAGAGATCTTCATCGAGCTGAATCGCGTCGGTTTCGATGGCGCTGTGTCGATCGAATGGGAAGACAATGACGCCGAGCAGCACGCTGGGGCGAAAGCGGCGCTCGCGAATTGCCGCCGCGCCGATCTGCCGCCGAGCGGGATGCGGCATGATGAGATGTTGAAGGCATAACGCTCTCCGCTTGCGGCCTAGCGCGTTCGCTGCCGGTGGCGGACTTCGCGTGCTATCATGTATGGGGTAAATCGTTCGCCTGTTGAGCCGGCCATGACCGTTATCCGCGAATCCATCGACGTCATCTACCCTGACTCGGACGGCAAGCCCATGGCCGAGACCGGCATTCACGTGCTGGCGATCATCTGGCTGCATCAGATGCTGCGCCATCACTTCCGCGACCGTGAGGACGTGTACGTCGCGGCGAACATGTATCTCTACTTTGCCAAGGGCCAACCCAAGAAACGGCGAGCGCCGGACATCATGGTTGCCAAGGGCGTGAAAGGCCGCCATGAACGCCGTTCATTCAAAACGTGGGTCGAGGGAGTTGTGCCCTCGTGCGTCATTGAGGTCACATCCAAGCAGACCAACTTCGAAGACTTGATGCAAAAGAAACCCGCCTACAAGAAAATCGGCGTCCGGGAGTATTTCCTGTTTGATCCGCTCGACGAATACTTGCCTCGTCAATTGATCGGCTATCGCCTCGTCGGCAACAAGTATCAGCGAATCAAACCGAACGCCGACGGCTCGTTGCAAAGCAAGGAGCTTGGATTGCGAATGTTGGCTGACGGCACCAAGTTGGTGCTAATGGATTCCGCGACCGGCGAACGCATTCCAAGTCCTGATGAATTCATCGCGTCATCTCAAACCCTGAAGCGGGAGTTGGAAGAAGAACGTCGGCGTAATGCCGCGATGCAATCGGAACTGGCGCGTTTGAAGCGCATTCGCAACGGCCATTCAAAGCAATAGCCCGCGCGGGCGCCGCGCGGGCGTTAAAGAAATCTGCGCCTACTTCTTGTTCTCCGTCCGCGCCGTCGGCACCGCTTCCTGCGCCATCGGCATCGGCGGCAACATCACGATCGGCGTACTCGAGCTGCCATTGCCCATCTGCACCACATATTGCGGATAGCGGCCATCCCACTGCTTCCAGCGCAGCATGTCCGCTTCGATCGCACGCAAGCGCAGATACACGTCCGGCTGCTCCATCGCCTTTTGAGCTTCGTATGCCTTCGCCTCCGCGATCTTGCGAATCCCTTCGGCCTGCGCCTCGGCTTCGAGAATCTTGGTTTTCGCTTCCCCCTCGAAGCGCACCAGCTCGACGTCCACCTTGCCCTGGGCTTCGCGTTTCGCCGCCGCCGCCTTGCCGTCCGCGGCCAACAAGAGCGTCTTGTTCTCGACTTCTTGCGCGGCCCGCTTCGCCTCGGCGGCGACCTTGAGCTGAGCGGCGCGTGCCGAATCGTCGATTGTTTTCTGAATCTCGGGATTGTCGAACACCAAGCCGCCGAGCATCGCGAGCGTCGTGATCTCGATGCCCTTCTTTTTGAAGAACGGAATCACATCGTCGCGCACGATTTTCATGATGTCGTTCTTCTTGCTCGGCAGTTCGAAAACGCTGTACGTGCCCGCTTCCTCCGCAATCACTTGATGAATGCGGGCGCGCACCTCCATGTCCAGCATGTCCGCCAGGCTCTTGGACGGATAGCTGTAGAGAAACACCGCGGCCGACTCTTCGGGAATGTGCGCCGTCACGCCGATGCCGATGGTGAAGTTGATGCTGTCGCGCGACTCGGCAGAGATGGCTTCGTCCTTCGAAGACGTGCCGCTCTTGGTCGAGCGCGTCCATTCGCGCGTGATCGGCCGGCGATCGACCTTCACCAGCCGCACCGTGCCGACATATTGGCCACTGCGCGGCAGGTAGCCCATTTGCCGCCATTGGTGCGTGATTTGCACGCGCTTGGCGGCGACCTTTTTCTCTTCCAGAAACTTGGCAGACTGGAACGCCGCTTGATTGGCGGTGTCCCCTACAAGTGGGATCAGAAACGCCGACTCGCTCGAATCGACTTCGATGAACTCCGGCACGTCGAATGGGCGAATGAACACGATGCCGGCAACCGCCACGATGACGAGGGTTGCGGGCACGGCAATGACCGCGATGAACGGAATTCTTCTCATACATGATCCTCCCTATGTGTCTTCGTTTAGCGCCCGCAGGTCGCGAACGGACGTTGCGTTCCCCAATGGAACGCCAGCGACCGCTAAACGGACTCTTGTTTCCACCAGTGTTCGACGTCGTCGAAAAACATCACGATGCCGATCACGATCACGATCGCGGGCCAAACGATCGGCCACCAGCTCTGCACGGCGATTGCTTCGCGCAACTGCTCGGCGGTGGCGCCATCGTCCTGGAATTGCCGCACCGCAAGCTGGGTGACATCGGTCGGCGGCGCCGCCGAGGGCCACGCGATGTAGCCGACGATGGCGATGACCACGAACGCGCACAAACGCAATGCGAGGGACATGATTCACCCCAATCGAGCGAGCCACGGGGTTTATCCCCGTGGTATGGACGTCGCTCCACGGGGATAAACCCCGTGGCTCGCAAATCAGCGCGCGGCTGCGAACGCTAAACGTAAACGCGTTGGCTCAATCATGGAAATCAGGAAAACGTGGGCTTGATAGGAAGCCCTTTCAACCCGCCGGGAAAAACTTCCCGACTTGCCGACGAGGTTAGCTGACGGGCTAGGGCTTGAAAGTGCCCCGGTCTTGCGACCTGCGCCCCGCGGATCGAATGCACGATCCGAATTGGGTCCCCCGTATCGATCCCCTGCGGAACCGATTTAGGCTGCTGTGATGTGATCCTACGCGGCAGCAAGGAGAAAGTCAAACGGATTGTCATAAGTTGTTTCAGGACAGTGAAATATGATGATAACTTACGAAAGGCGAACCGTTAAATACCGTTTGCTGACGGCTTCCGTTTGTCCTCGAAATACGCTAGTTTCCCAGCTTGCTTGATTGCGGCGCAAGATCCCGAACTTGGCAATTTCCACGGCAAGATCGGATTCTCGCCGCCACGAAACATGGACACTACCTGAAGTCCACAACCGACATACTTCAACCGCGTTCGCGATGTTACCTTCCATTTGTGTTGCGTTCCATCGTCTCATCGTCTCGCCAACCCCCCCTTCGGCGCGAGAAGAATGACCATTTTCGCCGAATGCATGCAGTTTTTGCCTTGAATGAAGCCCCTTTTTCGCGAGAAGAATGGGCTCTAAAACGAGACGAACGGCCTCGATTTCAAGAAGAATGGGGCTCGAAATGAAAAGAACTGGTCCGATCTCGAAAAGCAAGGCCTTGAAAATGAAATGAATGGCCGCGATTTTGAAATGAACCCCCCTCTTTTTTTGAAAGAATGGCCGTTTTTTTGAGACGAACTTCAACCGCAATTGTCCCCACTCCAAAGTGGAGTCTCCGTTTCCTCAACCGTGGCGGCAAGATTGAAATCTTGCCGTTGTACTCGGCAAGATGGAACCATGCCCGCGAAACTGCGACACTCCCCAGCATTGGGAAGGAGCGGAGCATTATTGAATAAGAAAAGCCCTACTTTTGGCCTGGTCGCTGGACCGCAACCACTCGGAAGCCGATATGATCTGTCCGCCGCCCCGGCTCGAATCGCAGCCGAAATGCGGAGCGGC
>DAIOGM010000088.1:0-6568 GCA_036745215.1 Gemmataceae bacterium | reverse complement strand
CAGAGGGCCGTTTCGAAACCGACTACTGGGGTCTCGGGCTTCGGGAGGCTGCCGCCGACCAAGCCGAAGCCGAACGGCTGCACGCCTACGCCGATCGTGCCTTGGACATCCGGGTGGCCATCGACGCCGCAGCCGCCGCGGCGAACGCGCGACACATCGCCGGTGCGATTCCGCAGGGCCGTATCCCGCGCGGCATACAAATCCGGATCGGCCCCGCCCGGCAACTTCGCGTGATGCCAATCGCGGCACCACTCGTAGACGTTGCCATGCATGTCGTGCAAGCCCCATGCGTTGGCTTGATAACTGCCGACCGGCGCCGTGCGTTTGAGCGACGGCCCATCTTCGGCCCCGTTGAACGGCTTGCCCTGAAAGTTCGCCTGCGTGCTCGACAGCGAAGCGCCGAACGCGGTGGCCGACGTCGTCCCGGCGCGACATGCGTATTCCCATTGCGCTTCAGTCGGCAGCCGGAACTCCCAGTCGCGCGGCAACTCGCCGGACGCGCGTGCTCGTTCGGTCAGCTTTTCACAAAACGATTCCGCTTCGGCGAAACTGATCGCATACATCGGAAAGTCATCGCCGACGCCCGCGCCGAGCTTCTCGGGGAAGGCGCCGACGACGCGTTGCCATTGTCCTTGCGTCACTTCGAACTTGCCGATCCAGTAGCCGCGCGTCACCATGACTTCGACCTGATCCTCGCCGGGCCGCCGTTCCAGTTCGTCGGCGGGGCTGCCCATGATGAATCGGCCGGCCGGACACCAGCACAGTTTGACGCCGGTGATGTCGCGTTCCTCGCCGCTGTGGTTGCCGTCGAAGGCGTGCGCGGCGGCGAACGGGACATCAATCGTAGTCACAGTACGGTTGCAACCGACGAGGCAGGCGAGCAGAAGCCAAAGGCCAGTGGTGTATTGAATTCGTGACATTTGGATCCTTACCCACCGCTCGTTAAATCAATACTTGATTCCGCGTGGACGCTTTTCTTCCTCGGAATCGTCGTCCGTGATTTGATCATCTGGCTCCGACAATCCGCCGTGATCTTCATCAATGAATTTCCGATGATCAACTTCGCTTTCGGGTCCATAGAACAACCGACCGAGAAAGCTTGAACCGACAAGAAAGAGCAACGCAATCAAAAGGTGGCCGATTGCGTGCAGCAAATATGCGCTCGGATTTGCAACATTTGGATGGACGTTCCAGCCCAATTCGAAGTCGAAGTGTGCCAACGCAAAAAGCGCCGCTTGGCCGAGGAACCAAACGCCCAGGAGACGAACGCCGACAACGAACCAATCACGTGCTTTCATTTGCCGTCATCCTCAGGAAAAGCGAATCGCGAGTCGTCACCTTTGGTTCGTCTGCATCAACCCGCGCATGAACTGTATAAAGCCGAAGACGATCGCGCCCCACGCAATCGTATACGTTCCGCCGCCCGCCTGGGTTGCGGCGGAAAAAGTCCCGATCGTAATGACGATGCCGACGACACAGATGATGCCGCCGATGGCCATGTTGCGCATGCCGCTGTTGCCGCCGCTGTCAGGCATCGCACGTTCGCGGGCCTCGTCGTCCTTCTTGAACTGGAGTGCGGTCTGCACAATCGTGTTCGCCTGCTGCGCGGTGTGGCCGGACTCGACCAGGCTCTTGCGCACCTCGCGCGGCTTCGTGCCCTTGAGCAATTGCTCCAGGGCGAACAGGTACGCGTCGTCGCTGATTGCCGGATCCCGCGACGACGTCACGCCCGGCGTCGTTGCCGCCGGCAAATGTTCTTCGGCCGCGATCGACGTCGCACTTTGCGTGATCATGTATTCCAGGGTGCCGGCGCTGTTTGGCCGAATCAAGAAGGCGGCGCCGCAGGTGGGACATTCCCATTCGGTGTTCGGCTCGTTCACGTCGATTTCCATCGGCTTCTTGCACGACGGACAGGTAACGGGCGTCATGTTCGCGGGCTCCCGGCGCTCCAAGATATTGGCTTTGGCAATGGGTTGAATCGTATGCGTTTCGTGAAAGTGCTGCAAGGAAAAAGAGACTTGCGGGAAAACTACGCCGGCGGATTCCGCCGCAACTTCGGCGGCTTGAAATCCGATTCCGCCTTCTTCAACAAAAACCGCAGCGCCTGCTTGAAGTCCGGCCGCGCGTTCCAATGAAGGTGCGACGCCCACGCCGGATTGGTCTCGCCGCGAAACCATGCTAAATGAGCCAGCGCGTAGCCAAACATCGGCGGCGTCATGTATTCGGGCTTGATCAAGTCGCTATCGGGCCAGCGCGTGTAATGACTATCCCAGTTGCGCGGCGTGTTTGCCAGGAAGATGCCGAGCCCGAAAAAGACCACGGTCAGGTCCGTCAACAGTTCATTGTCGAACACATCGCTCATGATTCGCCCCTCGCCGAGCAAGCGAACGTGAGCCAACTCATGAGCCATGGTGCCGACGAGCCCCATCGGCTCATCGAGTCCGGACTGGTCGATGCGGATGATGAACTGCCGCTCGCCTTCTTGATAGGAGCCGGCCGCGTGCGGAAGGTATTGGCCAGCTTCATTGACGAGCCAAATCTTGCCGGCGTCGGCCACGAATTTCAAGGAAACGAGGGCGGGGACGACATCCATGTATTCGCAGACGCGGTCGAGCAAGACGCGAACGGACTGCTTCGAGCCATCGTACGGATCGGGAAAAAACTCCGGCGTCGGCAGCACCAGCGGCCGACCGTTGAAGGCGTGATCGTCAAACTCCTCGCTGAGCCATTGCAGGCGTTCCTCGACCCAGGCCTTCGCGGCGGGGTCGCATGGGCAGGAGGGTGGGAAGAGCCAATCGAGCATGGTGTGGTCCACCTATGTCATACGCTGGTACTCATGATATTTCCCCAGCTCCCACCACGTGAGGACCGCGGCGCGAATGATGCCGTCAAACTTGGCGGCGAGCAATTGCGCCGGCGTGACGTCGGCGACGCTGCGTTTGCAGTAGACGGTGTAGCGAATGGCCATGGGCGATCTCAGGGGTGTCAGCCGCGGAGCGGCGATAGTCAATAGCCAGGGTCGTTAGACCCTGGACAGGTTTGCCCTCGATTGAAAAGCCGCGGAGCGGCGAAAGTGCCGTGGCGACGGACCACTACCGCCGCTCCGCGGCTTCTCGATGCGCATCGCCTCTTCCAGGGTCCTACGACCCTGGCTATTAACTTTCGCACCTCCGGTGCTCTGTTGCCACAATCTGCTAATCAACGCCCACGCCTATTTCGGCCTTCGGCGCGACGCGTTGTCAAGGGCTTCACCATCCCGGCCCCGCCACCGTCTTTTTCCATGGTCGAAAAAGTATGATCTTTTCTTTACTGCCGCCCAGCCAGCCTTCAATGGTGACCTTTTGCCCCACGCCCAATCGCTTTTGTTCCGATATGGACAGGTAAACGCATTCAATCCCCGAAGGACCTTCCAACATAATGGTTGGCCCGGAAACCGAAACCTCCGTAACGGTGCCATTGACCCAGGTGTTGATATTCTCGTATTTGCCTCTTGCTTTATCTGCGTCTAGTTGGAACTCCTTTATCACATCTTGAGCGCTGACTGAAATGGTTTTGGCGCCTGCCTTGGCTGTATGAAATGGCATGGGCAGCAAGGGATCTCCATTGTCGTCGTACGAGAGCGGTGCTTCCTCGGTTACCTGTTGCCTATCTTTGGTTAATTTCTGCCTCCAAAATGGAATCGATAGGAGGGTCAACGCAATAGCGCTTGCAATCAAAAAAATCCAGATCGTTTTTCTCATGAGCGCTCAGGTGTTGTCGTCGGTTATGGCGCCTTGCCGAGGGCGGTGCGGCAAGGCGGAGCCTTGCGGGCAGTGCGTTCCCAGGCGGAGCCTGGGAACGAGCGGGTCAGTTCTTCTTTTTCACCCGCTGCAACAACTTCGTCGCATACGCATTCTTCGGCCTTAGCCGCAGCGCGTTGTCCACCTCGCGCTGGGCGTCCACCCACATCTTGCCGTTGATCGCTTGCTCGGCGTTGACGATGGCCTGCGCGAACTGGGCGTTGTTCGAGGCTTGCTGGTCCTTTGGTCGAGCTTTCAGCGCGTCGTTGTACGCTTTGAGGGCGTCGGCGTAATTGTTGTCCTTCTCGGCGGCGGCGCCGCGCTTCATGGCGGCGTCGAAGTCGATCTTCGGCGGATCGGGCGGCGTCGGCGGCTGAGCGGACTTCAGGCCGGCGCGGGCGGCGGTGTCGTTGGGGAATAGCTTCAAGGCGTCGTTGAACGCGTTCGTCGCGCCTTTGTAATTCTTGGCGGCGAGCGCCTTGTTGCCGGCGGCCATCGCGACTTGATAATCGTTCGCCTTCTTCTGGCCGACCTGGGCCTGCTGGAGCAACCCGGTCGCGTTCTTGTCGTTGGGGAACAATTTTAAGGCCTGGTTGGCCTGGGCGATGGCGGTGTTGAAATCGCCGCCCTGGAGCGCTTTCTGACCTTGCGACATGGCGGAGTTGAAGCTGGCTTGCAGCTTTTCGTTCGCCAACACTTGCCGGCCGGCGGCAATGTCCTTCAAGCCTTGCGTGATCGTCGGATTGGTCGGATCGACCTGGGCCGCCGATCGCAGCGCCTTCTCGGCGGCGTCGTAGTTCTTCGTTTTGAGCGCAGCCAAACCGGTCGTGATCAATTCTTGCAGCTTCGCCTTCGCGGCCGCGTCGTCGGCCTGGCGTGCTTCGGCCTGAGCACGGCGGAAGAGATCTTGCGCTTCCTTGTCGCTGGGCACGAGCGAGGTGGCGCTCGACAGCGCTTTCAGCGCTTCGGGGTATTTCTTCGCGTTGAGCGCGGCCTTGCCGGTCGCGAGGAAGGCGTTGAACTGGGTCAAGCGTTGCTTCTCGGCGGCGGCGGCCGCGGCGGCTTGCTTTTGCGCCTGTTCGAGACTTTGCAGCGCGTTCTTGACGTCCACGTTGTTCGGCCCAAGCTTCTGCGCTTGAGCCAGCGCCTTGGCCGCGGTGTTGAAATCCTTGGCGGCAAGCGCCGTGCGGCCTTGCGTCAACGCGGCTTGCAGATCGGCCATGCGCTTCGTGTCGTCGGCACGCTGCTTGGCGGCGACGGCGGCGGCGTCCTCGGCGGCTTTCTTCGCGGCTTGCGCGTCGTCGAGATAATTCTTAGACGCCTGATCGCCTGGCAAAAGCTTCTGCGCGCCGCCGAACGCATTGATCGCGTCCGCATAACGCTTGTTGTTGAGCGCCAGGCGCCCTTCATTGATCAGCTTTTGATAGGCGACGGCCCGCTCCTTCGCGGCAGCTTGCGTCTTGGCGTTCGTGAACGCGGCGTCGCGCCCCTTCTCGGCTTGCTTGAGCGCGGCCACGGCCGTCGCGTCCGTCGGATTCAACTTGACGGCTTCCGACAAATTGGCGACGGCTGCTTCAAACTGCTTGGTCGCCAGATTCGCCTGACCGCTCTTGAGCAAGCGCTGGAAGTTCTGCACTCGGCTCGCTTCCTCGTTCTTGCGATTCTCATCCGCCGAGACGCGGGCATACGCCTCTTCGGCCTGCGTCATGCCGGCGCGCGCGTCGAGATTGTCCGGGTCGAGCTTCTTCGCCTCGCGGTATGCGGTTAGCGCGTCGCCGTACTTCTTGGCGGTGAGCGCGGTCTTGCCGTCGGCGAGCAGTTGCTTGATGCGGACGTCCTTCTTCGAGTCGGCGTCGACTTTCTTCGCATCGGCAAGCAATGCTGCCTCGCCGTTTTCAACCTGACGCAAACCCGTGAGCACGGCGTCCGTTTTGAAAACGTCGCCGGCCTCCTGGAACTTCGTTTTCGCTTCGCTGAATTTCTTCGACTTCAAAGCGGCCTGTGCCGCAACGAGCGCGAGTTGATACTTCTCCTCGTTTTGCTGCGCGAGCGACTCGGCGGCCTTGCGGCGTTCGCGTTCGACGAGCAACTTGCGTTCGACCGCGGACTTGTCCTCCTTGGTTGTCGCCAGCGCCTCGGCCTGACGCTGCACGACAATATCGATGAGCGTGTTGACGCGCTCATTTTGCTTCTGATTGTGAGCGACGCGTTGCGCGCCCTGGAACGCAGCGAGGGCGGCCTCGTACTTCGCCTGCGTCATGTAATTGGTGCCTTGCTTGATCGCGGCGTCGAAGGCGACCAGGTCATGTTCGACCTGCGCCTTGCGCTGTGCTTCGAGCCGCGCCTGGGCGGCGGCGCGTTCCGCCAGGATCTGCTTCTGAGCGGCGGCGAGTTGCTTTTCGCGCTCTTGACGCAGCGTCGCTTCACGCACGGCTGTCAATTGAGCGATGCGCACTTGCTCGGCGCGCTCGGCTTGTAGTCGCGCTTGGGCAAACGATTGATAATTGACCGGCGACACCGGCACCGGCACGCCGACGACGGGCGGCGGCGCAAAGTTGGCGGCGCCCTGGAAGAAGCTGACGGACAGGCCGAAGTTCTTCGTCTTAAGAGCAATTTCGGCGCGGGTGACGAGATTCGACTGGGCCGCGAATCGCAAGCTCAGATGCGTGCGATTTTGAGCCTCGTCGCGCCGGGCGGCTTCGGCAATCGCCTGTTGCCGGGCGAGTTCGGCCGACTGGGCGAGTTGCCATTGGCGTTGCTGCTGGGCGACGGTGATCGCTTTGCGGCCA
>DAIOGM010000087.1:18872-20744 GCA_036745215.1 Gemmataceae bacterium | reverse complement strand
TTCGAGGTGGATCCATCGCGGGCTCCGGCGGGGCAGCCTTGAACATTGGGGGTGTGTCAGGCGGCGTGCTCGACGGCGTGACGCTGGGTGCCACCACGAACATTCGCAACGGCTTCGGCGGCAAGACGCCAGTCCGCGGCGACACTCCGCAATGCACCATCGAAGTGGACACGACCAGCCCGTTCGTGCAGCTCCGCTCCGCCGAGGTGCATCCGAGTCTCGCTCACGTTGAAATTCGCTGGAACGCAACCGACAAAAACCTGGGGACCGAGCCGGTCACGCTGTCGTATCGATCGCGTGTGGACGGCCCCTGGCAAGTCATCGCCAAGAACGTCAAGAACGACGGCATGTATCGCTGGGCCTTCCCGCGCGACGCCGGCGGACAGTTCTTCTTCAAGATCGAAGTCGCCGACCAGGCGGGCAACGTCTCGCAGGACATCTCGCGAACGCCGGTTGTCATCGACATGAGCGAGCCGCGCGCCACCGTCGTCGGCGTCACCGGCAGCGCGACGCCGCGGCCGGGGCCGTCGATCGGCAACGGCAACTAAAAAACATTGAGCCCTGGGAAGCCCCGGGGTGAGGTAATCCGAACCCCGGGGTTCGGATTACCTCACCCTGGGGCTTCTCTCGTTTCACTTTCATACAAAAAACCGTATCCCTCACTTCCGATCGTGCACAATATGGGTAAAGTTCAAAATCACCCGTGTGCGAGATCGACGCCATGGCCGATGCAATTCAAAGAGCCAGACCGCACAACCATCTCCGTTCGTCAATCGCATTGAGCTTGGTTGCGTTGTTGGCGGCCACATTCGCATCGGCTCAGGAGCCGGAGAAGGCGGCGAAACCCGCGGATGTGTGGAGCGTCGTCGTTTCAAAAGACGGAAAAATCGTCGTCGGCAGCGCCGGCTGGTGGGACCGGCCCGGTGAAATTGGCGTCTGGGAATTTGAGACGCGCAAGCCTCTCCAGCGATACGAGGAACGCCGTGGCGTCTCCTCCGTGGCTCTGTCCAGCGACGGCAAGTTGCTCGCGTCGGGAAGCTGGACCGGCCGTGTCAAGCTGTTCGACTGGGCCGCCAACAAACTCGTGGCCGACTTCGACGGCGGCGGGGTGACGCGCGTCGCCTTCTCGCCGGATGACAAATTGCTTGCCTCCGCCGCCGAGCAGCAAACACTCAAGCTCTGGGACACGAAGGAACTCAAGCTGCACGCCAGCTTGCAAGGCGAATTGATGCGCTTCCTGTGCGTGATGTTTTCTCCCGACGGCAAGCTCGTGCTCGCCGGCGGCGGCGATTGGAAGCAAGGGGGCGTCAATCAAGTCGTCATCTGGGATGTTGAGACGCAACAGCAAGTCATGAAACTCGTCGGCCATGACAACGCCGTCGTTTGCATGACCTATTCGCCGGACAGCAACACCATCGCGACCGGCGGCGTAGACCAGACGATTCGCTTCTGGGACGCCAAGAACGGCAGGCATTTGAAGACGCTCGTCGGACACAGCCATTGGGTCGAAGCGCTTCAATTCACGGCCGACGGCAAGACCTTGATCAGCAGCAGCCACGATCGCACCATTCGCTTCTGGGATGTGGAAACCGGCACGGAAAAGCCGGACCGCATCAACATGCCCGGTTCCGTTCGCACCATACTGTTGACTTCGAACGGCGCAATATTGCTCGCGGGCGGCGGCCCGAAAATCCTCAAGCTCATCGACACCGCGACCAAGGCCGACGTTGCGTACCTTTGGAACGGCGATGACGAAGCACGGCTGAAGCAAGGGGACCGCGTCGTCCCCGAGCCCGTGGCGATTCTACCAAAAGTTGCCATGGATCAGATGCCGATCGCTGCCCCAGAACGCCCGCCGTCTAATCGCGGCTG
>DAIOGM010000087.1:11602-18862 GCA_036745215.1 Gemmataceae bacterium | reverse complement strand
GATCGGCGCATTAACGTTCAAGTTGAGGCGCGGTTGACCTACTCTTCGGCGGCGACGCTTTCATCAACAGACGGCCGAGCTGCGCTCCGGTGCAACCCAATCAGGATTTGCGCGGTTATCGTGCAACCGCCAATGAAACTGACAAGCGACGATGTCATCTTTCTAAGTTCGCCGCAATCGCCTATTGCCGCACTGACGGTCCACGCCGGATGAATGAGGAGAAAAAATCCAAGGATGCATGGACAAACCCAACTACGAAATCGCGTCGCGCTCAGAAGAAGGGACAAGATCAGCAGGCCACCGCCGAGGTAGGCGCACCAATAGCCGAACTGCGTGGCGAATGCAATTGCTGCACCCGCACCTGGCCCGCTGCATGCCATTAACATGACGCGTACTCCGCTTATTCGACGCGACAAAACACGGCCTTCAAATAACGCCCCTCTGGCACGTGCACCAGAAACGGATGATCCGCTCCCGCCCCCGCGATCTTGATGATTTGCAACACGCGGCCCGCTTGCCATGCGGATCGGCGTAGCGTTTCCAGATACATTTCTTCGCTCACCAATCCCGTGCATGAACAAGTCAAGAACAGCCCACCGGGCGCCACGGCCTGGAGAGCGAGCTTGTTCATGTCGAAGTATTTCTTGAGCGCAAAGTCAATCTCCTCGCGATCGCGCGTTTGCTTGGAGGGATCGAGCATCACCACATCGTACTTCTCACCCGACGGCAAAGTGTCGCGCAGCCAGGTGAAGAGATCGCCTTGCACGAAACGAATCTTCGCCTGATTGAGATTGGCGTTCTGCTTCGCCAGCGCAATGGCTTGTTCATCGAGATCGACGCCGACCACATCCTCGGCTTGCCCGAGCGACTTCGCATACACCGAGAAGCCGCCCGTGTTGCAGCAAAGATCGAGCACGCGTTTGCCGCCGCAGAAGCTTGCCAAAAACTTGCGATTGTCGCGCTGATCGGTGAAGAAGCCGGTCTTGTGCTTGCTCCCCGGCGCGACGCGAAAGCGCAGCCCGTGCTCGGTTATTATGCTCGGCGGCGGCGCTTCCAGCGCGTGGACGTCAAACGACTCCTGCTTTTGCACATGCTCCTCGGCAAACCAGTAAAACTGGCTATTCGGGAAATGCGGGCCGAGCACGTCCTTTAACGTTTCGCGAAAGCGGAACATCCCTGCCGAGAAGAACTCGATCACCAGAGTCGCGTCAAAGCGGTCCACAACCAACCCGCTCAGCGCGTCCCCCTCGGAATGAATCAATCGGTAAGCATTCGTGACTGTATCCAGATTGAGGCAGGACTTGCGCAACTCCACGGCTCGTGCAATGCGCCTGGCGAAAAACGCGGCGTCAATCGCCTCATTCGCATCGGACGTCAGTAGTCGTAAAGCAATGCGGGAGTGCCAGTTAAAGAAACCCCGGCCGACCCATTGATTGTCGCGATCGATGATGTCAACCACGGTCCCCGGCGGAATGCGCTCCGCGGGCTTCTCCACCATCTTCTGAAAAATCCAGGGGTGCGAAGATCGGCGGACAATTTTGAGTTTGACTTGTGGCAGCGAGGTGGTCATTATCTAAGGAACCGCGAAAAAGGGGTGGCCGAGGACGAGCTTTCTATAAGATATCCTTATCTTGCAATCCGATCGACCGTTGCCATCGTCTTAGTGAATAAACCGTCGTTTCCAAGTTAGAAGGAGTTCCTCATGCATCGTTGGCTCGCAGTGTTTGTATTGACTTTGATGTTTACCTGCGCCGCGTCGGCCCAGGTGGTGGAAATCCAGGTCGAAGTTCAGCCCGCACAGGTTCAGATCATTCAGGCTCAGGCGGATCGCGTCGCGATCATGCCGGGCTACGCTTACAACCAGAATCGCCTCTTGCAATCGGACGTGATCGTCGTCGGCCGCGTCGTTGCGATGGAGCCGATGGACGTCGAAGCCGTGCCCGCGCCGGGCCAGCCGAAAACGATGTACCGCATCGCGCAAGTGCAAGTCACCGAGGTCATCCACGGCGTCGCCAAGGACACCAAGATGATCCGCGTCGGCTTCATGCCGCAGGGCAACGTGGCGCCCAATCCGGGCGGCATCAACATTCTGCCGGTGCAACCCGCGATTCAGCCGGCGTTCCAGCCCGGCCGTCGTCCGATTCCGGGCAACTTCCCGATGAATCTCCAGGTCGGCCAGGACGGCATCTTCGCGCTGTCGAAACACGCCAAGGAAACGTTCTACGTCGCGCCGTCGAACACCAGTTTCGTCACGCGTGAAAACAATCCGAACTTCGAGAACGATCTTCGCACCGCGAAGCAGCTGTCGAAGGCGTTGGCCAATCCGGTCGCTGCGCTCAAGGCGGAAGACAAATCGGATCGTTACGTTGCCGCCGCGGTTCTAATCACCAAGTATCGTGCCAATCCGACTGGCGCCGCGATGAAGAGCGAGCCGATCGACGCCGCCGAGAGCAAGCTGATTCTGCAAGCTCTGCAAGGCGGCGATTGGACCGTCGGCCGTTTCAATGCGGCCGTGCCGAATCCGCTCGAATTGTTCAATCAACTGAGCATCACGCAAAAGGACGGCTACAATCCGGTCAACGTCCGCAATCAGCAAGACATCGCGACCGCGATGCAGAAATGGCTCGACGAGAACAACGGCAAGTTCGTGATCCATCGCCTCGTCACCGACCCGAACGCCAAGGCGCCGCAGCCGGGCCCAGGCGCGATCGATCCCGCGCAGCCGGTGCCGCCGAACGTTCGACCGCCGGTCAAGATCAACCCGAAGAACATCAAGGTGCAGCCGTTGCCGATCAAGCTGAAGGCGAAGGTCGTTCCCGCGCCCGCGCCGGTTCCCGTGCCGCCGGCGCAACCTCCGGAACTCGAAGCCGTGCCGCCGCCGCCCGCCCCGGTTCCGGCGCGCCGCGAGTAATTGCGTTTGATTGTTCCTGCCGCTTGCGGCGTAGCACGCTCTGCTTCGCCGCAAGCGGCTTTTTCGTTTGCGAACCACGTCCGTCGCCGTTATATTAACCTCATCGCACCCACCCTTAATGAGGCTCCCATTCATGACCAGCAAATCGCGCCTCACGCGCCGTTCCGCGCTCAAGACGATGGCTGCCGCAGGCGTCGTCGCGCCGTTCTTCCTTTCGGACGCTTACGCCAAGCCGACCGAGACGCTGATTCACGCCAGCTTCGGCGCCGACGGCATGGCTTTTTCCGACATCGGCTCGTTGACGGCGAGCAAAAACCTTCGCCTCGTCGCCGTCGCGGAGGTCGATCAGAATCGCACGGCCCGCGTCCGCAAGGCGTTTCCCAATGTGCGCGTCTATCAAGATTGGCGCGAATTGCTCGATAAGGAAAAAGAACTAACCTCCGTCAACGTCTCGACGCCGGACCACATGCACGCGCCGATCACCATGAGCGCCATGCAGCGCGGTCTGCACGTCTACACGCAGAAGCCGTTGACGCAAACCATCTACGAAGCCCGCCAACTGACGCGCGTGGCCCGCGAACGCAAGCTCATCTCGCAGATGGGCATTCAGATTCACTCGCATCAGGTGCATCGCACCGTCGTCGCCACGATTCAAGCGGGCGCCATCGGCAAGGTCCGCGAGGTGCATAGCTGGAGCAACAAAACCTGGGGCGACCGCGCCGCCCGGCCCGATCGCGCGGATGCCGTGCCCGCGAACCTCAACTGGGACCACTGGCTTGGCGTCGCGGACGAACGTCCCTACATCGGCAACAGCTACTACCATCCGGGCAACTGGCGCAAGCGGCTCGATTTCGGTACCGGTACGTTCGGCGACATGGGCTGCCACATTCTCGACCCGGTGTTCGCGTCGCTGGCGTTGACGGCCCCCTTGTCGGTCCGCGCCGAAGCCGGCGCCGTCAACACGCATAACTGGGGTCTCGATTGCCAGGTACGCTACACCTTCCCCGGCACGCGGCACACGGTCGATCGCTTGACGTTGACCTGGTACGACGGCGCCGCTCGCCCGCCCGCCGATGTGCGCGACCGCCTCGGCAAACGGCCTTTCAGCAGCCAGGGTTCGATTTACATCGGCACGGATGGCGTACTGTTTTCTCCCTATATCGATCCGCCGGTGCTGTTGCCCGAAGAGAAGTTTCGCGATTACAAGATTCCACAGCAGCAAGGGCAGAACCATTACCTGCAATTCGTCGAAGCCGTCCGCGGCAACGGGCAAACGTCGGCGCCGTTCGATTATTCCGGCAATCTGACCGAATCGGTTTTGCTCGGTTGCCTGGCGACGCGGTTCGTCAAATCGACGCTGGAATGGGACGCCGCCAAGTTGCAGGTGACGAACAACAAGGACGCCAACGAACACGTCCGCCGGCGCTATCGCAAGCGCTGGGAAGTGACGGGCCTTTGAGCGGTGTGCCAATGGAAACGCAAAAAACCGTGGACGAGCTGTGCGCCGAACACGCGCTCGATGTGGCGGCGCTCGCCGATCGCGCCGGCCTCGATGAAAAACGCGTCCGCGCCATCGTCGAAGGCCGCTGGACGCCCAGTCCGAGCGAGCGCGACAAGATCGCCGCCGTGTTCGGCGTCAAACGCGACGACATTGCGTGGGGCCACAAGACGATCATTTCGCACATCCACGGGCACGGCCCGCAGTTTGGCAGGAGTCCATGACGATGGAAGGCTTGAAGACAATCGAAGATCTGTGCGTCGAGCAAAAGATCGACGTGAAAAAACTCGCGGAACTGTCGAGCCTGGACGAGCAGCGCATTCTCGCGATCGTGCTTGGCCGCTGGACGCCGAGCCCGTCGGAACGCGACAAGGTGGCGGCAGCGTTCGGGCTGACGCGCGAGCAAATCGCGTGGGGGCACAAGACGCCGATCCAGCACATCTATGGCAGCGGGCCAGGTTAAATCACATCACGCGATCTTCCGCCCAGCAGTGGCGGCGGCCGGTGTCGAATTCCTTGTATTCAAACGCGATCGGTTCGTGGATTTTCGTCGGATCAAACGCGGTGTTAATCATGCGCAAAAGCGGCACGATGTCGGGGCATTCGTAGCCGATGCCGCGCACTTCGAAGCAATCTTTATTGACGTCGATGACTTGAAATCTGTCTTTCCAGATGCGGACCTTGCGCAGGTTGCGCAGCTCGGCGCGCGTGCGTTTGAGAAATTCGCACGCGGCGTCCACGGTCGAGAAGTCGTGCGTGGCGAGAGGAGTGGTCATAAGGTATTTGCCGCTTGCGGCTTCGCGCTCGCTGATTCCATTCGGAAACCGTCCGTCGCATGCAGCGAGCGCGAAGCCGCAAGCGGCGTCAGGGATAGCGCCCGATCGCCCGCAAGCGTTTCGCGTACGGTGAATTCGGGCTGTGTCCAGGATGCAACGGCCAACCATTATACTCGATTACGAACGGCCATTTCTGAGCCGGCAACCCATCCTTGAGCGGGTTGTTGTTGATATACTTGATGGTTCGGCGAATCTCATCGGGATGATCGAGAAACACCTTCCAGCCGTTCCCGGCAATCCATACCGGATGCGTCATCGCTCGCTTGCCGCCGTCGATCAAACGTTGCCGGCTCGATTCCATTAGATTGCTTGCGATATCTTCGGCCGAATGTTTGTGCTTTCGAATCAGCACGTGCACGTGATCGGGCATGATGGCGCAGCCGTAACAGGTATAGCTCTGTTCGGAAATGACCTGTGCGAATGCTTGAGCTATGTAGGCGATTTCAATCTCGTCGAACGTCAACAATGGATGTTTGAGAAGGTCAGTGGCATTCTTGTAGAATGCACCAATGACCTTGCCGGGTGGTTGGATCTTTTTTCGGCCGAAATGTACGGCCCCGAGTTCCGCCAACACGTCCGAGCGAATAGTTGACGAACCGCTGCCGCGCGGGTCGTTGGGGAGCCACCATCCGTATGCGGTCCAGACGAGGTGATACGCGATGACGATGGGGTTCATAGGGGAATCCCAGGGCCGCTTGCGGCTTCGCGCTCGCGTGGTCTCGCGCGACGGCGTTCGTTTGTCTTCGGCGAGCGCGAAGCCGCAAGCGGCGAATTAACGCAGCCCCGCGAGTTCCTGCAAGAGCCGCCAGTTTTCCAGGCGATCCTGTTTCGCGAGCAATAGTGTCTCCGAAGGATTACCGTCCTTGTCAAAGTGCTTCGAGAATCGGCCTTCGCTTCGCGCGAAGTCGACGAAGCTCACTTCCTCGCCCGTCTTCGGGTTCTTCCACCAGTCGTCCTTGACGGCCGGGTTGCCGACGAGCGACAGCCGTTCCTTGACCTTCTCGCCCTTGCGCGGATCGTAAATCAGGATCGGGAACGCGCGCGTATCGACCGCGAGCTTCGCCTGTTCGCCGGCCATGTTGTCGGCGACGCCGTGCTCGGGTTGGCACGTCGTGTAGCAAACGACGATCGCGGGGCCGTCGAACTCAAGGGCGCCAAGGACCGATTTGTAGAAGTGGTTGATGTGGGCACACGTCGTCTGCGCGACGTACGTGCGCGGATGCATCATGGCGATCTGCGCGATTTCCTTGCGGCGTTCCTGCTTGCCGCCGATCACCTTGCCGTGCACCGACATCTTGGTGTTCTGGCCCATGTAGGTCGAGGTCGAGGCCTGGCCGCCGGTGTTGGAATACACCTGGGTGTCAAGCACGAAAACCTTGACATTCATGCCGGAAGCGAACAAGCGGGAAAGCGCCTGGAAGCCGATGTCAAACATGGCGCCGTCGCCGCCGATGCACCAGATCGGCTTGTCGTTCCAGCCCATCTGGTCCCAGCGCATGCGCACGCCGATCGCGTCGGCCGGGGCGTTTTCGAAGAGCGAATTCGTCCACGGCACGAGGTATGGATTGTACGGATACGTCGAGGTGTACACCGTATTGCAGCCCGTCGCGGCGACGAGAGCCCACTGATCGCCGTACTTGGCGCCGGTCGCCGAGCACAGCATGCGAAGGGCCGTGCCTTCGCCGCAGCCGGCGCAGGAGCCGGCGCCGCCGACGTAGAGATGCGTCTTTTCTTTGAGCATCATGTCGATCAGGAGGTTGTCGCTGATGTACTTGTCGTTGGACGGGCCGATGTTCTTGAAGTAGCGATGGGCCTTGCGCGACCACGTCATGACGTCGTCGTTTTTCTGAATCATTTTCAACGCGTCGTCGTCGCAAACGGTGACGCATTCGGCGCAGCCCTTGCACTTCGACGGGTCGATGATGATGTTGAACATGCCGCCGATGCAGATCTACTCTCTTTCCCCACACGCCCAGTACCGTGTGCACGTCATCAACTATTTCGTGTACATCGCC
>DAIOGM010000087.1:3364-11592 GCA_036745215.1 Gemmataceae bacterium | reverse complement strand
GAACATGCCGCCGTCGCCGAGTTTCTTCTTGTAGGCGTCGTAGTACTTCTTGGTCTTCGACCATTCCTTCTTGAATCGCTCGCGATCCGCTTCGGGAATCGTCTCCATCTTGGCGTTCCACTCGGTCTCGGACAGGACCTTGCCGAGGATCGCCGTGTCGGGGCATTCGGTGACGCAATCCATGCAGCCGGTGCAGTTCTCCTGGATATATTCGGGAATCTCCGGCGAAATGTTCGAGAAATCGCGCAAGGTCGCCGTGCCGGCCGGGACCAGAGAGCGGGCGACAGAGAGATCGGCGGGCAGATCGCGTTCGCCCCAGCCTTCCTCGTAGCCGCGGATGATGCGTTCGTTGAAATCGTTGACGTCGAGCACCGGCAGGTTGATGAGCTTGTAGCCCGAGTCAACCAGCGTGCCGTAGCTATTGTTGTTGAACGGGTCCTTTTCACTGGCCTCGTTCATCGACTTGTTGGTCGTTGCAACCATTGAGAACTCCTATGTTCCGCTTGCCGTTTAGCGCTCGCAGTGAAGAGGCGGCGACATGTCGCCGACGCTTCAACGCGAGCGCTAAACGAAGAAAATGCTAGCCCTTGATCATCGCCGCGGGGATGTCTTTGGTTTCCTTGTAACCGCGCTTGACGCAGTTGAGATTGTCCTGCACGACGCGGGCGCCGCGCTTGCCGAAGTATTTGTTGAGCGCCTTTTCCACGCCCTCGTACACCTGCTCCTCGTTCATGTTGCTTTCCTTGGCATACGGCGTCAGCTTCAAGAACGCGCCTAGCAGCACGATGCCTTGCATACGCATCTGCAAGTCGGCTTCGGACGCCATTTCACGCGCGATTTTGACCATGTCGCAGAACCAGATCGTGTACTTCTTCTCGCGAATGATGTTTTTCACGCTCGCCGGGATGTGGCTCCACACGTCCTTCGCCTCGGCGTACGGTGATTGCATGAAGATCGCGCCGCCCGTCTGCAAGCCGTCGAGCGTCAGCGGATTCATGATGGCGGTCGGATCATTGATGCACAAGAGATCGATGTGCTCGAGCTCGCTGTGCATGTAAATGTGCGAGTCGCCGATGGTCAGATAGTACGTCGTCGGCAGACCCTTCTTCTCCGAACCGTACTTCGGATAGGCCTGCACGTCCTTGCCGAACACGTTGCCGGCGATGGTCGCGATGATCTTGTTCGTGGTGACCGAGCCGAAGCCGCCGACGGAATGGCCGCGCATCGAGAAGCCGTTCTTGGGCCGCAGATCTGGATCCTCGGTCCGCTTGAGCGCCAACGCGTGGTCGATGCCGACGCAGAAGAAGTGCTGGCCGTCCTTCTGCATGTTGTTGAAGGTGGCGATGATGTCGCCGGGCCGCACGTCGCGGCTGCCCAGACCCGCGGCGCCGTGATAGATGCGCGGCATACGATCGATCTTCTCCTGGCCGTTGGCGCCGAGCATGGCGTCGCAGAACGCAGCCTTGATCTCGCGCGTCAGGTGGTTGCCGGTCGTCGAAAGCGGGTCGTCCATGCGTTCGTATACAGCGAACGCGGTGCAATTCTTGAGGGCGTTGACGATCTGTTTGCCAGGGAACGGCCGGAACGCACAAACATTGAGGCAGCCGGCCGGGATGCCCTTCTTGCGCAGGTAGTCGATGGTGACTTTCGCTGTCTCCATGTAACTGCCCATGCCGACAATGACGAACTCGGCGTCGTCGCACATGTACGCTTCGACGAAATCGTAGCGTCGGCCCGTCTTCTGGAAGAACAACTCGAAGCATTCTTCGAGGATGCCGTCGATGCGGTCGTAGTACCAGCGCTGGGCGATCTTGCCCTTCATGTACGAATCTTGATTTTGCACGACGCCGGACATGACCGGGTTCGCGGGGTCCATCAGGTTGATCAGCTTTTCCTTGGGATCGCCGATGTATTCCTTCATGAACTCCGTCTCGGGCAAGCGAACCGTTTCGACGGTGTGCGTCGTCAAGAAGCCGTCCTGCACATTGAAGAACGGCGTCTGGCTTGCCTCGGCGGCGCGGCGGCAGATCAAGCAAAGATCGGCGGCTTCTTGCGCATTGCGGCCAAACAGCATGCCCCAGCCGACGTCGGCGACCGACATCAGATCGTCGTGGCCGGCGTGAACGTTGAGGCCCTGGCTCGTCAGCGCGCGAGCGCCGATGTTCATCAGCACCGGCAGGCGCTTTCCGGAGATCGTGTAGAGGACTTCTTTCATCAGGACCAGACCCTGGCCCGATGTGAAGTTGGTGACGCGTCCGCCGGCGACCGCGAAGCCTTCGCAAACGGTGGCAGCGGAGTGTTCGCTTTCCGGCTCGAAGAACATGAGCAGATCGCCCCAGAGGTTCCTGCCGCCGTTCATGACGGCCGCGTTGAACCCGCCGCCCATGGTGGTCGAGCTGGTGATCGGATAAGCGCCCGCCGCCTGCGCGACGTGGATCTCGACGTGAACGACCGCTTCGGCGCCGTCACACGTGGTCGGGATGCCGGGGTATTGATACTTCGAATCCGCAATTTCTGGATGCGGATCGCGGGTTCGCGTCGGTTTGCTGATAACTCCACTCGCCATGCCGTCCCCTTTCAGCCGCTTGCGGCTTCGCGCTCGCGTTACGCTACTCGAGCGCGAAGGCGCAAGCGGAAAACGAAATTATCGATTACGAAGATCACTCCACTGAAGAGTTTATGCAAAACAGGGTTGATTTGAAAGATGAGTTCATCCAGGTAGACTTTCCCATTTCCTCGGTTTTTATGGATTGCAGCGATTGGGGGAATGGATGCGCTCCCGGCGCAGGCATTGTTCGCGCCCGACCGGTCGCCGATGCACTCGCTTACAGCTGATGCGCTTTCGATAATCAACATTCCTGATAGCGAGACCTTCACTCGTGGCAACGTTTGCAAAGCGACTCGCTCGCGGCAGGAGAGGAGAATCCACACGTGTTCATTGTATCGGCAGGAATGAGAACAGCAATGGTGCTATTTTGCGGACGGCCGCATGCGGCGTAGAACGAGTTTGCTACGCCGCAAGCGGCAGAGTTTATTCAAACGTGAACATCGAGAGCGAGCCGCCGACATCCTTCACGAACACCCGATTGCCGGCGACGATCGGCACCGCGCACGGCTGCCCGGACGAGACGCGGTACTTGGCGACCTCGTCATATTTCTTGGCGTTGGCGTTCAGCGCGATCAAATCCTGGTCGGCGGAAAGCGCCAGCAAGACGGGGCCGACGTCGAGGATTGAGCCGCAGTTGCCGCGCTTGGTGGTGTCCGTCCAGAGGTTGTTGCCGGTCTTGGCGTCCATGGCGAAGAACATCAGCTTGGTCGTGACACCGTAGATGACGCCGTCTTTGAGCAACGGCGTGTGATACTCGGCGGCCGAGAAGTCCTTCTTCCAAATCGGGCTGGCTTCGAAGGCGTCCCCCTTCTTTTCGATCTTGACAGCGATCATGTTGCCGATGGCCGTCTTGTATCCCGTGACCGAATAGATGACGTTCGATCCGTCGATGAGGGGCGTGCTGTAATGATGGAAATAGTCCCCGCCGCCGGGGCCAATGCTTACCTTCCAGGCGAGCTTGCCGTCTGCGAGATTGACGCCGGCGAGAGCGCCGACGGAGGGCGTGACAACCGTTTTCACGCCGTCCACGGTCATGAGAACCGGCGAGCCATAGGGAGTTTGTTTGCTGCTGGCCCAGGTCCATTTAATGGTTCCGTCGGCGAGGTCGTACGCGGTCAAGCCATTGCCGAAAACGATGCACTTGCCGTCCGCGATCAATGGCGCCGTGGACGTGTGAAATTGGGGTTTCGTGGTGTCTTTCTTCCAAACCAACGTTCCCTTCGCAGCGTCAACGCAAGTGACGGTTCCATTGACGCCCAGCGAGCAGACTTTGCCTTCGCCGACAACCGGCGTGCTGCGCGTGCCGGGAAACTTCGCTGCAGAAGGCCCCTTGACGGGATCGGCGGCGTATTTGTAGGCCCAGACTTCCTTGCCATCGGCGGCGTTCAGGCACGCGATGACTTCTTCCTTGCCCTGTCGGCCGAAGACGTAAACCTTGTCGCCGACCATGACGGGCGACGATTCGCCGCCGCCGACGGTGACCGTCCATTTTTTCGTCAGGTCCTTGGGCCAAGAGGATGGCGCCGTGAAGCCGGTGACCTTGTTGTCGCCGCGCGGTCCGCGCCAGCCGGGCCAATCGTCCGCGTTCGCGAACGCCGTGCCCAGGAGCAATGTGAAGGCGATCGTCAGAAGTTTCCGCAATACGCTGGCGTGCATGGTGACTCCTTTGAAATTGTGGTCGTCGGGCACGGATGTGATCTGCGGTGAAATGTAACAATCACCCGACGCGCAAACAAGTTGCCAGTCGCGGTCTCATGAAGTTTTAATGCGGCGACGGGGGGGCGATGTGGTGTGTATGTAAAACTCGCAGGCGCAAGCCAAGTCAATTTACATCAATCCAGCAATCGGCTGTGCACGATAGAGCTCATACGGGCGGCCGTCGGTGTCATTCCAGGTCGTGTTGTGCGGAATGCCGAGGGCGGCGTACATCGTGGCCGCCAGGTTTTCCGGCGTCTGGCGATCGGCGGCGGGCTGAGCGCCGATGCGATCGGAAGCACCGATGACGCGGCCGCCCTGCACGCCGCCGCCGGCGATCATCAGGCTCATCACCGGGCCCCAGTGATCGCGGCCTGCGTCGCGGTTGATTCGCGGCGTGCGGCCAAACTCGCCGGTGACGATCACCAGCGTCTCGCGCAACAGACCGGTCTCGTGGAGATCGTCGAGCAGCGCCGAGACGGAGCGATCGAAATATGGGAACAAGTTGTCGCGCAAATTGAGGAAGTTGCGGCGATGCGTGTCCCAAGACGAGTTCTTGCCGAGATTCACCTGCACCAGGCTGACGCCGGCTTCGACGAGCCGCTTAGCCATCAATAAGGACAAGCCGAATTTGTTGCGGCCATAGCGTGCCAGCGTTCGCGCATCGGCCCGTTCGACTTCGAAGGCGCCGCGCGTGCGCGGATCGTTGAGCACGGTGATCGCTTGCTGGCGATGCCGATCCAGACGCGTGCTTTCGGCCGAGCGATCGAGATCGCGGCGCTGTTGTTCGATCGATTCGAGCAGATTGACGCGGCCGCGCAAACGATCGGCGCCGCCGTCGGGCAACGTCAACGTCGGCGTCTCGAAGATCGTCGGCGGCTCATGGCGGAACGGCTCGTCGTCATGGCGGAAGCAGTGCGGACAGGCGCCGTTGCCCAGAGCGCACGGCGTCGCCATCCGCAGATGCCACGCTTCCCAACGGGCGCCGAGCCGACCCGCGTATTGACCCGGACGCACGCGGCCCGCCTCATTGACGCTCGGCTCCGGCAACACGACCGACGGCGGCAGATTATTGTGGCCACGCCCGTTCTTCGCGAAGTTCACCATCGCCGGGATGGAAGGCCATTCATGCGGGTTCGGCACATTCTGCGTCGAAAAGCCGACGGGTAAATCGAGCCGCCCGGTCAGCAGCATGTGACACGCGACTTCGTGCCCATCGCTGCCGGTCGCGACGGAGCGAACGAGTGCATATTTGTCGGTGCGATCCGCGAGCATCGGCAAATGTTCGCTGATGCGGATGCCGGTGGTGCGCGTCGCGATCGGATTGAACTCGCCGCGAATCGCGTCGGGCGCGTCGGGTTTCAGATCGAAGCTATCGAGGTGCGCGAGGCCGCCGGTGAGGAAGACGAAGATGACCGAACGAGCGCGCGGTGTGCGTTCGCCGGCATGCGCTTGTAAGGCCGCGAGATCGGCGAGGCTCAAGCCTGTGAGGCCGACGGCGCCGGCGCGGAGGAAGGAGCGACGATCGGCGCGTTTTTCATCTAGAGTCATTGAATGCCCCCCCAACATCATGAATTCAAATGGAAACAATGTATCGGTGCGGTTTCGCAATCAGTTTTACGGCATTGTCAGGTTTGTCAACAATCACAGCAAAAAGATCGAGGATATCACGTCCAAGCAAATTCATATCGACGGCAGTTTCATCGATAAACGCCGCGAACACACCTTCGAGTGTCAGGACGTTGGCGTCTGCCAGTGTCAAGCGGATTTGCGTGCTCACTACTACGGTTGCGCTCGAACCGCCGACGCCGCCTAATTGATGAGGCGCAGGACGATGGGCGAGGGCAAGCTTCTTCAACGTCGTACCGCAGAAAACGGTTCGGTCTGCACCGGTATCAACAAGGAACTCCGTAGGCGACCAGGTTGCGTCCAAGGCCATGATCGACGCTTTGATCAACGGCCGAACAAAACCGTCGTCGCAAAGCGTCCAGTTTCCGTTAACAAGCATAAATGCGTTCCATCTTTTCGCGGTGGATGTAACGCAACAACGGCGCGTCGTCTTCCGGATGCGACTTTCTCGCCATCGATAGGACTTCTTCAGTCGTGTCGGCCACGAACAATTCCTGTCCAGCAATGCAGATCACTTTCCCTCGGTGCTGTGAATACACCTCAGGTATGTGCGCCTGCAGCCAATCCGAGTTTTTTTGAAAGCGTTCCATGAGAGCATGGAATTTGGCGTTTTCTGCTGGATCGTTTTCGATCCGCATGGTAACAGGGCTTGGCTTTCCAACTATCATAGCGCACCTCCCTTTCACGCCATTATACCCCGGATCGGCTCCCCTCCATGCGCCACATGAATCGGCCGTCCCGTCTGGTCCGGCGCCATCATGTGCGGATCGAGGCCAAGCAACTGATACACCGTCGCGCACAAATCGCCCGGCGTCACCGGGAACTCGATCGGATAGCCGCCGATGCGATCGCTGCGGCCATGAACGTAGCCCCGCTTGACGCCGCCGCCTGCGAAAAGGCAGAAGCCGCACTGCGGCCAATGATCGCGGCCCGCGTTGGCGTTGATGCGCGGCGTGCGACCCATGTCGCCAGTCACCATCACGAGGGTGCAGTCCCACAAGCCGCGCTGATGGAGATCTTCGAATAACGCGGTCAAGATGCGATCCAGGTACGGCAACAACCAGCCGCGCAGCATGTTGAAATTGTTGCTGTGCGTGTCCCAGTGTCCGTTGCCGCGCGACTCGGTGTGGATCGTAATGAACGTGACGCCCGCTTCCACGAGTCGCCGAGCCAGCAGAGTACTTGAGCCAAACAAATCGCGGCCATAGCGTTCGCGAATGGCCGGCGGCTCGCGCGTCAGATCGAAGGCGGAGCGCGTCGTCGCGTTCATCAGCAGGTCGAAGGCTTGACGCTGACGGACGCCCATCATCTCGATGGAGCGCGACGTTTCGAGCCGTGCGGCTTGCTGATTCACTTGCTCCAACAGCGAACGCCGGCGATCCAGCGCGTCGAGCGTGATGGATGCTTCGAGCGACGGCAGCACCGGGTCACCCATCGGCCGCAAAGTCGGATCGTAAAAATCGCGCGCGGCATCGACGTTTCGATCAAAAGTCGGCTCGCACGTGCTGAAGAGCGGATTGTATTGGCTGCCGAGATACCCGCCGTACGGCCCCGCGCGGCGCAAGCCCTGGCTGTAACCGGGATAGGCGGGCAGCACGACGTACGGCGGCACGTCGCGGCGCGTCAGGCCGGCGTAGTGGCAAATTGAGCCCATGCTTGGATGATTCGTCGGGCTCGAATAGTAGTCGCGCTGGTCCTGGCCGCCGGTGTAGCCGGTCATCACTGCATAAGGATTGTGGCTGTTGTAAGGATGCGACACCGTGCGAATCAGGCACGTGCGATCCAGCCAGCGGCTCATTTGCGGAAGATGTTCGGAGACGAGCACGCCGGGCAGCGATGTGCGGATCGAATTGAACTCGCCGCGAATTTCCGCGGGGGCGTCTGGCTTCGGATCGAACGTGTCGAGATGGCTGGGGCCGCCGAAGAGGTCGATCAGGATGACTGAGCGGATGCGGCCTCGAGTTGCCGTTTGCGGCGATGCACTCGCAAGCGGCGCTCCGAGCGCGAAACCGCAAGCGGCCTTCAAGAGTGTTCGACGCGACAACCCATCGCACGCGCGCCCGGCATGACCCAGGATCTGCAGCATGGTTCCCCCCTTTATCGACGTTCAAAACATCATATCTCAGATCGGCAGATTGCTCCAGTGAATTTGCCAGGTTTATACAGTAGACGTTATCGATCACCCGTTTGAGGATTAACGATGCCGTCGCTACCTCGAGTGCTTGCGGACCTGCCGCTTTCTGAATCGGTCACCCGCATGATGGCCGCACACGTCGAACTCGTGCCGTGGACCACC
>DAIOGM010000087.1:0-3354 GCA_036745215.1 Gemmataceae bacterium | reverse complement strand
GCAGGAATGGCCGACGCCTTCGGACGATGGATTGAGCAGGTGCTTGGCGACCGTCCAGCCATCGTTTTCGGCGCCGACGCGATTGCCGCCATCTACACCTATGGACATCCGACCGTGGACGCGGCGCTCCTCGATCGATTGCCCGGCGTGCGCGTGGTCAGCAACTTCGGCGTCGGCGTCGATCACATCGACGTTAACGCCGCGAAGGCCCGCAACATCCCCGTCGGCAACACGCCCGGCGTGCTCGACGGCGCCACGGCCGACATGGCCTTCACGCTCCTTCTCGCCGCGGGCCGGCGTTTGGTCGAAGGCGATCGCTATGCACGCGGCCCCGATTTCCTGCGCTATGACCCGTCGTACATGCTCGGCCGCGAAATTCACGGCACAACGCTTGGCATCATCGGCCTGGGTCGCATCGGCTCGCAGGTCGCGAAACGGGCGCGGGCTTTCGACATGAAAGTGCTTTACCACAATCGCAAGCCGCGGCCGGACGTTGAGACGGCGCTCGGCGTCAAATACGTTTCGAGCGACGAATTGTTGCGCACGGCCGATTATGTCGTGCTGACGTTGCCGTTAACGGCGGAAACGCGGCGTCTGATTGGACGAGCGGAGCTGGCGAAGATGAAAGCGACGAGCATTCTGATCAACGTATCGCGCGGGCCGGTCGTCGATACGGATGCGTTGACCGAAGCGTTGTCCAGGCAAACGATTTACGCAGCGGGCCTGGATGTCACTGATCCGGAGCCGTTGCCGCGCGGGCATCCCTTGTTGTCCCTCGCGAATGTGACGATCGCGCCGCACCTCGGCAGCGCGACGGAGCAGACGCGGCAACGCATGGCGGAGATGTCGCTGGACAACTTGCTCGCGGGATTGGCGGGGAAGCCGTTGCCGTTTTGCGTCAATCCAATCGGAGCCTGAAGCGTATGCGAAGAGTTTGACAAAACTCTTCGCTTACGCTTCAGGCTCTGATTATTTCTTCATTTCGCGCAACAAGTCCGGCAACGCGTGCAAAACGTCCACATGATCCGGCGCCGAGTTGCCTGCGAAGCCGATCAGGTGGAAGCCGCCCTGCTTCACCTCGCACAAAATCTGCGTGCCCATCGGCCCCCAGCGCAAGACTGCTTTGCGCTTAAGATTGATCTCTTTGAGCAGATAGTCTGCGGTTTCCGTCGTGCTCGCAAATGTGCCAGGGAAGATCTCCGTGTGTGCGAGCACGAATCGCTTCTTTCCGGCGACGGCGTCCTTGGCGAGTTTGACGAAGACCGCCAGATCATCCGCCACCAATTCCGACTCCTTCGGCCCCGGTTTGCCGCTCAGGTAGCCCGCGTGCAGGCCGTCGAGCAAAAGCACGTATTGCACTCGTTCATAGTGCTCCGGCGTCTTCAAAATGGCGCGGACCGAGCCGTAGCCCGCGCTCCAGGCCGTCAGGCCGACGTTGGCGAACTTGCGTTCGGCTTTCGTCTCCGCTTCCTCGAGCAAATCCGCGAACGCCTTCGCGTCGGCGAACGGCTTGCCGTAAACCGACAAGCCCGAACCAAGCTGGACCGATATCACCGTGGCCGAGTTCTTGGCGGCGGCGATTTCGGGTATCCACGTGCCGCCATGGAAATGGCAAAACAGCGGCGCGTCGGCGGGCGCCTTCTCCGGCAGAAAGAGCGTGCCGATCTTGAGTGGAATGCGCTTGCCCGGCGGCCGTTCCTCCTTCAAGCGCGGATGCTCGCGCGTATGCTCGACCATCGGCGACGGATTCTGCGTGAGTTTCGGCTGTTGCGCGGGAACAACGCTGATTGATGCAAGCATCACGAATATTGCCATCGTTCTCATGGGGGTCCTTTTGAAAGCGTACGCGCGACGATCCATTTCGATGCGAACGTTTCCCTTTTTTTTGTTGCTCGTTCGCCGCGGATTCGTCATGATAGCAAGTTATTGAGAAACCACGATTGATGGGACTTCCCAGGAGGACAGCCATGTTGCGACTCGCACTCGGCCAGCTGATCGGCGTGTTGGCGTTAACGCTCACGGTGACCGCGGAACCGCCGCCATCGGGGGAGGTTCATTTCACGCAAACGCAATCGGACGGCGCGAAGACCGATCGAAACGGCGACTCGCTGCCGCCCGGCGCTCTGGCCCGCATGGGTTCGCTGCGTTGGCGGCACAGCGAAAACGTCACTTTCGTGGCGTTCACGCAGGATGGCAAAGGCGTCATCACCGCGAGCCGCGACAACATCGTTCGACTCTGGGATCGCGCCACCGGCAAGGAAATCCGCCGCTTCCAGGCCAAGATTCCTGACGGGCGAATAATTGCCCCGCCGGTACGGATCGGCTTCAATCCCTATGACAGCTCGGCAACTCCGCGCGTGGCAATTTCGGGGGACGGCAAGAAAATGGCGGCCGTGCTGGGGACCAATGCCGTCCAGGTGTGGGACGTTGAATCGGGCAAAGAGGACCGTCAGATCAAGCCGCAGCCGAACATCGCGGTGGCGATCGCCTTCGTGCCCGGCGCCAGCGTCCTGGCGATGCGATCTTTCGAGCGTACGATCACGTTTCTCAACTTCGCGACCGGCGAGGAAGTTCGCCAGATCAAGGGCCAGCAGCTCGACGGAGGCGTGGTGCGAGTTCTCGGCGGCCCGGGTGGAAGCGATGCCGTCGGCCTGGCCTGCTCGCCGGACGGCAAGTTCGTGGCCACCGGCGAATTGGACATCGACATGCAGCAAAAAATCAGCGCTTACGTCCGCATCTGCGCTGTGGACACCGGCAAGGAAGTCCGCCGCATCCATGCGAATGCCGGCCTTGCCGCAGTCGCTTATTCTCCGGACGGCAAGCTTCTGGCATTCGCCAGCGGCAACACCATTCACCTTTGCGACGCCGACAGCGGTAAAGAACTTCGCAGGACCGATCAGCCCGGCGGCATCTCCACGTTGGTGTTCGCGCCCAACAGCAAGACGTTTGCGACGAAAAGCCGGGACCAGGTGGTTCGTTTGTTTGACGCGGGCACGGGCGACAAGCTCCACGAACTGGGCCTGCCGGTGACGCCCGCGGCGCCGAACGCCAACGTTGCCTTCGTCCTGATGCGCGGCAGCGCCGGCGCCGACGGCCGCGACCTCGCTTACTCCGCCGACGGCAAGGTGCTCGCGGTCGGCAGCGGGCAGACGCTGCGCTTCTGGAACGTCGCGACCGGCAAGGAACAACCGCACGCCGGCAGCGGGCATCGCGCCCCGGTCACGGCCGCCCTCATCACGCCCGATGGCAAGACGATGTTCTCGCGTGGCAACGACGGCGTCGTCCGCCGCTGGAACGCGAAGAGCGGCGAGGAGCTAGGTCAATTCACCGAGCCCAAGGGAACCACCGGCGCCG
>DAIOGM010000086.1:11746-20813 GCA_036745215.1 Gemmataceae bacterium | reverse complement strand
TTTGGAGTGCGGCGGTTTGACGCCGCTTTCTTTCTTTTTTTCGCCATCGAGTTTCCAAAGAAAAAAGGAAAGAAAGCGGCGTCAAACCGCCGCACTCCAAAGATTGGGAAAACCTAGCGCTTTCGCGGGGGCGGGGCAAGATGGAGCGAGTCGAATTTCCAAAGTTGCTTGACAGTCCCGCCGACTTTCATTATCAGGCCGGCCGTTAACCCACAATAGATCGATCCAGGACACGGCACGTGAAGTCCCTCCGAGGTTCGGACGGATTTGCCGTGGCGACAAGATTGGGATCGTGCCGATGAGCAATTCATGGCAAGATTACATTCTTGCCGCCTCGAGTACGGCGGAACGAGTACGGAGGATACGGGCCATGTCGAAAGAACAAGGACGAACGGTGCCGCTAGCGCGCAGCCGCATCCTCATCACGGATTTTTTGGAGGCGTGCGCGTCCATTCCATTGACGGTCGTGCAGAAAACCATGAACGTCGCCGACCTGGCGCAAGCGCGTCAGGAAACGGCGCCCAGGCCGAGCTGGTGCGGCATTTTCACCAAAGCGTACGCCAAGGTGGTGGCGGCGCGGCCCGATCTGCGGCGAGCGTTCATGACGTTCCCGCGCCGGCGACTTTTCGAATACGCGGCAACGTCGGTGGACATCGTCGTCGAAGCGCGCCTGGAGGACGACGTCTTCCTCGTGATGGCGCCCGTGAAAAGTCCGGAATCGAAAACGATTTTGGAAATTGATCGCTATCTCGACGCCTGCCGGCAGGACCCGGTCAAAATGGTGCGCAAATTTCAGCGTGCGCTTTCCTATGCGCGCTTGCCGTTGATGGTGCGCCGCTGGCTTTGGTGGTATGCATTGCAAGTGTCCAACAGGCAGCGAGTGAAACACTTCGGCGCGTTCGGCGTGAGCAGCGTCGGCAACTGGGGCGTGGATTCGGTTCGGCCCATTATGCCGTGGACGACGACGATTCATTATGGCGCCGTCGATTCGCGAGGTCAGGTAACGATGCGCTTGACATTTGATCATCGCGTGATTGATGGGTCGGGGGTTTCGAGCGCGCTCAACGAAATGGAAACGATGCTGCACACGGAGATTCTGGCGGAGGTGACGGGGCTGGCGCCGGCGCGGCGCCTGGCAGCGTAATTCGCGTGCCACGGCGACGCGGCGCATTGACAAACGGTACGCACGCAGCTACCTTTCATTAATAGCGCATTTTCCATTAATGTTGGGTTGATTGATGCCTCGCGCGTTGCTGACGATGTTGCTGATGACGCTTGCCGCGTTGCCGCACGGAGTCTGTTTTTGCGACGCACTGCAAGCCGCGACCATTGCGCCCGTCGAAGCTCATGACGATGAAGCGCCCGACGATCACGACGATGATTGCGCATGCAAACTCAACGCCGACATGGCGGTCCTGTCCGCGGACGCCGACGCGGCGCGTGCAGGTCACCATGACCATTGGATTGTAATCGCGGTTCAACTCTCGCAATCGTATTCCGCAGTTCATTCAAGCACGTTTTCACCCCGCACAAGGCGCGCATACGAATCAACCGCGCCGATTCCCTGCGCATTGCGCATTTGATCGCCTCCCATCCTCATACGCGCAACCGATCGTGCCAGCGCATTGCCGCATCGTTGCGCATTTCCCTGACCCCTGATCCCTGATCCCTGCCCCCTATTCTCGAGGCTGTCATGCAATCGATCAACATCATCAAGACCGTTGTCGGGCCCTTGATCATTCTTTTGGCACTTGTCGTGGGCTGGCGCACGCGCGAGACGTGGAAGGCCTGGCTCATTCCCGACAAGTCGGCGCAAGAGGACGACGAGAAGCCGGCCGCGTCGGACCATCCGGAGCGCGTCAAGATCAGCGAACAGGCGCAGCGCAACCTGCAACTGGTCATCAAGGAAGCGGCGCTGACGACGTACTGGCGCAAAATCTATTTGCCGGGAACGGTCGTCGATCGCCCCGGCCATTCCGATCGCGGCATCCCGGCGCCGATGTCGGGCGTCGTCATCCTCGTCAACGCCGTGCCCGGCAAGAGCGTCCGCGCCGGCGATGAGCTGTTTCGTCTGCGTCTGGTCAGCGAATCTTTTCAATCGAGCCAGATGGAACTCTTCAAGAACACGCGCGAGCTGGAGATCGTGCAAAAAGAACGCAAGCGCCTGGAGGCCATCCCCGGCGGCGCCGTCCCAGCCACGAAGTTCCTGGAGCTGCAGTATCAGGAGGATCGCCTCAACGTGCTCGTCAAGGCGCACACGCAAGATTTGCTGACGCGGCAATTGACGAAGGAACAAATCGCGGAAATTGAAAAAGGGAAGTTCGTCACGGAAGTCGTTATTCGCATGCCGGAACGCACCGGGCACTTGCATGACCATCCGTCGGACAACGTAATAGCCACGGGTTCGCAACCGGTGGCGTACGAGGTGCAGGAACTCAAAGTCAATCTCGGCGATCACGTGCAGACCGGTCAGATCCTTGCGTACATTTCCGATCATCGCAAGTTGTATATCGAAGGCCGGGCTTTGAAACAGGAAGCCAAGCTGCTCGCCCGCGCCGCCAAGGAAGGCTGGCCGGTGGAGGCCGAATTCACCGAAGACGACGTGGACGGGCCGGGCGAACGCATGAACAAGCTGTCGATCGAATTCTTGGGCAACACCATGGACGCCGCCGGCTTGACGCTTCCCGTTTATGTTCCATTCGAAAACCCGCAGCGCGAGTACAAGATCAAGGACAAGACGTATCGCACCGGCCAGTATCGGCCTGGCCAGAAGGTGCTCTTGAAAGTCGCCGTCGCGAAGGTGCCGAACGTGTTCAAGCTGCCGGTCGCCGCGGTGGCGCGCGAAGGCCCGGAAGCGTACGTCTTTTTCCAGAATGGCCCGACCTTTGAACGCAAGGCGGTGCACGTCCTATACGAGGATTTCGACGAGGTCGTCATCGCCAGCGACGGTAGCATCATCCCCGGCGTCCACCACCTCGCACAAAACGGCGCGGCCGCGCTCAATCGCGTGCTCAAGGCGAGTCAAGCCGAGGGCGGCGGCGGGCATCATCATCACCATTGAGCAAAGTACTCATCACGCTCCGCGTGATGGGGTTGGACCGTCTTCGCAGACAAAATAAACCGTCGGTGAGTTTAGCCAAACGACATCACGCGGAGCGTGATGAGTACTTTGAGGAAATAGCATCATGCTCAACTCCGTCATTCGCTTGGCGCTGCGTTATCGCATGCTGGTGATCTTCGTCAGTCTCGCGGTGCTTGGCTATGGCGGCTTCGTCGCCGCGAATTTGCCGATCGACGTCTTTCCCGATCTCGACCGTCCGCGCGTCGTCATCCTCACCGAGGCGGCCAACCTGGCGCCCGAAGACATCGAGACGTTGATCACTTATCCCATTGAAGCGTCCGTCCTCGGCGCGACCGGCGTGCAAGCGGTGCGCAGCCAATCGACGATCGGCCATTCCATGGTCTATGTCGAATTTGACTGGGACGTGCCGATATTCACCGCCCGCCAGATCGTCCAGGAACGCCTCACCGCGCTCGAAGGGACATTCCCGCCCGGCATCCGACCGCAAATGGCGCCGATCGGCTCGCTCATGGGCCAGATCATGCTCGTCGGCATGGCCCGGCAAAAAGGGCCCAACGACGGCGAACTGGCCACGATCGGCAAGACGAAGCTCATGGCCGAACTCACGCAGCTCGATGGCCAGTTGATGCTGGCGTTCTGGAACCCACGCAGCGAGCCGAGCGGCCGGCGCGATCCTAGCAAGTGGAAGCCGATCGCTGTCAAGGACGTCGCCCTTTCGCTCGCCGTCGCGAAGAGCACGCCGGACGCCGCGATCCTGGATTTGACGAAGTCAACCGAGGCGCCGTTTCGTTTCCTCCCCGATCCCGAGGCGCCGGACCGCTTCATCTGTACCGATTCTCGCCTGGAATCGGACACGCTCGCCCTGCACGAACGCGAACGCCGCCTGACCGTCAACATTGGCCGCGACTCACACGACATCGTGTTTCCCCCCGCCCATCGGCAACAGCTGGAGCTGCGCACGACGGCCGACTGGATCGTGCGGCCGCAGCTCTTGAAGATCAAGGGCATTGCCCAGGTCGTCGTCATGGGCGGCGGGCGAAAACAATATCAGGTGCTGGTCGATCCGCTCGCGCTCAATCGCTTTGACGTGACGTTGCACCAGGTCGAGGAGTCGCTCAAGAAAAACAACCTCAACACCAGCGGCGGTTATTCGATGCGCGGCGACAAGGAGACGCCGATCCGCGTCTTCGGCCGGCTCGGGCCCGAGCGCGAAAAAGTCTTGAGCGAGCTGGAACAAATCGTTGTCAAGGTCACGCCAAATCGCAACATTCTGGTAAAGGACGTGGCCCGCGTCGCAGAGGGAGCGCAAATCAAGCGCGGCGATTGCAGCGTCAACGGCGATCCGAGCGTCTTGTTGACGATCATGAAACAGCCGCACCAGGACACCCGCGCCTTGACGACGGAGGCGATACGCGTTCTGGAGGAAATCGAGGCGACGCAGCCGGCCGACATCGTCATCAATCCCAACATCTTCCAGATGAAGGGATTCATCGACCGCGCCGTCTACAACGTCGGCGAAGCAATGGCGATCGGCGCGGTGCTGGTGCTGATTGTGTTGTTCTTGTTCCTGTTGAATTTCCGGACCACGTTCATCTCGCTCATGGCGATTCCTCTGTCGCTCGCCGTCACCGCGATTGTCTTCAAGCTCACGAGTTGGCTGACTGGCACGGATTTGTCGATCAATGTGATGACGCTGGGCGGCGTCGCCGTCGCGATGGGCGAATTGGTGGACGACGCGATCGTGGACGTCGAGAACATCTTTCGCCGTCTGCGCGAAAATTCCGCGCTGCCATCGCCGCGGGCTCCGTTGCCCGTCATTTACGAAGCCAGCGTTGAAGTGCGCGGCGCCATCGTCTTCGGCACCGCGATGGTCATTCTGGTGTTCATCCCGCTTTTCGCGTTGTCCGGCATGGAGGGGCGCTTGTTCACGCCGCTCGGCATCGCGTATATCGTGTCGATCCTCGCGTCGCTCCTGGTGTCGCTGACCGTGACGCCCGTGCTGTCGTCCTACCTGTTGCCTCAAGCGCACGCGACGCATGAGCGCGAAGACAGTCCGTTGTTGCGCCTCCTCAAATGGTGGGCGTCGCATTTGATCCGCGTCAGCATGGACTGGACCGTCACGCTGCTGGCGATCACCGCGGGTTTGGCCATCGCCTGCGGCTGGCTCGTGACGCAGATCGGCGCCGACTTTCTGCCGCCGTTTGACGAGGGGAGCGTCCAGGTCAACGTCTTTCTGCCTGCCGGCGCGTCGCTGGACGCCTCCAATCAGATCGCCGATTCGATCGATCGCAAGTTCCGCGCGCAACGCAAAACGGAAAAAAAACCCGACGGCAAGATCCTTCAATTCGCTCGCCGCACCGGCCGCTCCGAAAACGAGGAGCACGCCGATCCCGTCAATGAGACCGAATACGTGCTCACAATCAATCCGGACATCGATCAAACGCGTGAAGAAGTAATCAAGCAAATCGTGGACGAACTCAAACTGGAGCATCCGGGCATGGGCATCGAGGCCGAACAGCCATTGCAGCATCTCATCGGCCACATGCTCACGGGCGTCAAGGCGCAAATCGCCATCAAGATTTTCGGCGACGATCTCGACGTGCTGACAAAATCTGCAGCGAAGGTCAAAAACAGCATTAGCCGTGTGCGCGGCGCCACGGACGCGCTCGTGGAGTCGCAAGAGCTGATCGGCGAGATGCACTTCAAGCTTCGGCCCGACAAGCTCGCGTACCACGGCGTCGATCGCATGTACGTCGCGGATTTCATCGGCACGGCGCTGAAGGGCGAAACAGTGTCGCAGGTCATCGATGGCCAGAAGCGCTTTGATGTGCTGGTGCGACTCGACGATCGGTATCGCACCGACTACGCCAACCTCGGCAATCTGCGCCTGGAATTGCCTGAACGGCACGGCGTTGTCGCACTGCGGGAGCTTGCGACGCTGGCCGACGGCATCGGCGCCAATCAGATCAACCGTGAAAACGCAAGGCGGCGCATCGTCATTCGCTGCAACACGCAGGGGCGTGACCTGGCGAGCGTCGTTGCCGACATCAAGGAAAGCGTGAAGCGCGACGTGCAGATGCCGCCGGGCTACTCCGTCGAGTACGGCGGCGTATTCGAAAGCCAGGCGGCCGCGACGCAGCTCATTACCGTTCTTGCATTGGTCTCGATTATTGGCATGTTCGTCGTCTTGTACATGCTTTTCCCTAGCACGCGCGTCGTTCTGCAAATCCTCATCGCGTTGCCGACCGCGTTCATCGGCGGCGTGCTCGCCTTGTTATTGACGCAGCAGACGTTGACCGTCGCCAGCATGGTCGGCTTCATCTCGCTCGGCGGCATCGCGGCTCGCAACGGAATCTTGCTCGTGACGCACTATTTCCATCTCATGAAGTACGAAGGCGAAGGCTTCACCGAAAAAATGATCCTGCGCGGCAGCCTGGAACGTCTCGCTCCCGTGCTGATGACCGCGTTGACCGCCGGCATCGGCCTGATCCCGCTCGTCCACGGCGGCCAGGAACCGGGCCGCGAGATTTTGTATCCGGTCGCCACGGTCATTCTCGGCGGCTTGATCACGTCCACCTTGTGCGAGTTTCTGATTCACCCCGGTATCTTCTGGCGCTTCAGCGGCGCCGACGCGGGCCGGCTCGTGGAAGAAATGGATCGCGATGCGCTTTGATCCGAAACCGTGAGCCATTTTGGAGTGCGGCGGTTTGACGCCGCTTTCTTTCTTTCTTTTCTTCTTTTTTCATGTGCAATCGAATCTCCAAAGAAAAAAGGAAAGAAAGCGGCGTCAAATCGCCGCACTCCAAAGATCTGTGTAAACGGACCCACTACCGGCAAGATTTCAATCTTGCCGCCACATGAAGGCGATCGCGAGGAATAAATCGCCGCCGTGCGTATCCTACCATCACCCGGCCACGCGATTCGCGACGCCGAGTTTCTTCAAACTTGAAAAAGGAGTACCTCATGTTCCGCTGGATTCACGCGACATCGTTTCTGTTCACCGCACTGGCTTTGTTCGCTTTCGTCGCGGCGCCCGGATGCCAACCCACCAAAAAGAAGGAACCGGACAAAGAAAAACAAAAGGAAAAAGAGAGCGCCAAGGAAAAAGGAAAAGACGAGCACGACCACGGCGAGTTCGGCCCCCACGGCGGCCCGCTGGCGGAATGGTCGGAGGTGTATCATGCGGAATTCACGGCCGATCATCCGAACAAGATGGTCATCGTTTACATTCTTGATGACAAGGCCAAGAAAGCGCCGGATGTGGAAGCGTCGCGCTTCACCAAGGTGAAACTCCACATACCCAGCGACAAACTGGACATCATGCTGTCGCACGACGCCAAGAAAAGCGGCTCCGACGGCATCGCCTTCACCGGCACGCATGACTTCATCGGCAAGGCGGCGGCATTCAAGGGCAACTTGAGCGCCACGGTAACCGCGAAGGACAAGAAGGAAAAAGATGCGCCGTACGCGGGCGACTTCGAATACGATCCTGCGAAAAAAGCCCCCGAGAAGAAGAAGTAGCCAATGTAGTCATCACGCTCCGCGTGATGGAGTTCGGCTCGTTCACAATCAGAATCGACATGTTGTGGACCCGCCCAACTCCATCACGCGGAGCGTGATGAGTACATTGCGTCGGCGATCCAGTATCTTCCGCGTGCCGCCCATTCTGCCGGCGTCCAACACCTTCCCACCGTCAACAAACCTCGCGTTGACATGCCGCGCGCCCGGCGATATTTTCCCCCTCTCTCAAGAACCAAGAAGCGCCGGGCGAGGAGGCTATTCGTCGTGGAAATGGCGACGTTTGCGATTCCATTGTTGATTTTTGTCGCGGAAGTGTGCGCCCTCACCGTGTCCACGCTGCGCATCATCTTCGTTGCGCGCGGCAATAAATATATCGCGCCGCTGCTGGGCTTCTTCGAGATCATGATCTGGCTGTTCGCGATCGGCGAAACGATGCGCAATCTCGACAACTGGGCCTGCTTCATCGCCTTCGCGCTCGGCTTCACGCTCGGCAACTACTTCGGCATCCTCATCGACAAATGGCTCGCCCTCGGCGCCGCCATCGTGCGCATCATTACCAATCACGACGCGACGGAGTTGATCGCGCAACTGCGCGCCGCCAACTTCGGCGTCACCACCCTGGATGGCGTCGGCGCCACCGGCAAAGTGCAGATCGTCATGACGATGGTGAAACGCAAGCAACTGGCGCACGTCGTGGCAATCATCGAAGAACATCAACCCGGCGCCTTCTATTCCGTCGAGGACCTGCAATCGGCCCGCGATGGCATCTTCCCGGCGCCGAAGGAATCGGCGAATTTTTTGCCGAAATCAATCGTCAAGGTCCTTCAACTCATGAAGGTAAAAAAGGGGTCGCTCATCGAACGCGGTGAGCATCAGGGCAGCGTGATCGTTTCAAAATAAGGATCGTTCTCTCCGTTCTTTTACGCTGGCGATAATCGACTGATCAATTCCGCGAACGCAGGGTACTTGGCAGTCAACTTTTGACGATCGCCCAATTCGTAATCCGTATATTCGAAACCCGGCGCCACCGTGCATCCCAGGAGCGCGAATGCGCCGCCGGGCTCAAGAAAGCTGCCCTGCCAAACCCCGCGCGGCACGACGACCTGAAGTTGCTGCCCATTCAAGACATCGGGGCCGAGGACGATGGTCTGCCCATGGCCGTTGGAGTCGAGTTGAAGCATGCGGATCGGATCGCCGAGATAGAAGTGGAAAATCTCGTCCGTTTGCAATCGATGCAGCGCGGAGTACGTCGTCGGCGTCAACAAATAATAGATCGCCGTGTTTGCGCAACGTGGGCCGATGTATCGCGCGGGCAATTGCGAGAGCGACTCCGCGGAGCGATATGTCTCGCGAAAGTAGCCGCCTTCCTTCGGATGGGGCTGCAAACCCAGATGGCGAATCAAGTCGTCGGCGGTCATGGTGGCGATGACCGACGAGCGCGTGAGGTACGAAAGCGCGCCCTTT
>DAIOGM010000086.1:0-11736 GCA_036745215.1 Gemmataceae bacterium | reverse complement strand
CGCTGAGATCGTTGGCCAGGTCGGCCGCCGCCGCGTCGATTTCGTGCAGCGGAAAATCACGTAGCCGCGGTTCTCGAAGAGTTCCGGCTCGGCAAATCGCTCTTGAATCATCGGCCACGTTGCGTCCACCTGTTTCGTCACGAGATACAGCACGCCGCCCGGACGCAATACGGCTCGGCTGCGTTCGATGAAGTACTGGATGATGGAACCTTGTGCGTAGTAGGGCGGATTCGCCAAGACCACATCGAACGCCCTGTCCGGCAACTCTCGGAGCGTATGGCTCGCGAGCGTTTGATAATTGGTCAAACCGATTGCCTTCGCATTGATCTCGGCAACCGCGATGGCGCGGACGTTGCTATCGACGAAGGTCACGTGTCCATTCGGCTCAACGCGCCGCGCCGCGAGGATGCCATTCGTGCCGACGCCGCAGCCGAGATCGAGCACGCGCTGCCCGGGCGACAACTCCGCCGCTTCCATCAATGCGCGGGCGCCTTCGTCGTAAAAGCCGTAGCCGAAGACGCCCGGACGCGACTGGAACGAGTACGAGGTTTCGGCATCGACGCGCACGTGGTAGTTCATTTCATGGTGGCGGCGCGGGCGATCCTCGGTCCGCTGACACCAGAAGACCTGATTGTCGCCGTCCATCGGGACATGGGGGCGGCCGAACACCTTCTTGAGCGCGGTTGCGAAGAAATCGTCCTTGTCATAGGGAGAAAACACGATGAACGTGCCGTTCGGTTGGAGCAGATGATACGCCTGTTCGATGACGTCGAGTTTCAGAGCGCGCTCGCCGCCATAGGGGACCGGATAAATGATCGTCTGGAAGGTCGCAGGCAAATCCCAGAAGTCGGCACGCGTTTCGACTCTGGCATCGCGATTGTGCAATCGCAACGATTCGGCGAGACGGTCGGCCTGGAAGAGGTCCATCTGCCAGCACGCGACATCGCCTTGCGGAAGAGCTTGCGCGAGTTCCGCGACCTCGCCGGGCGAGCCAAGCGCGACGCCGAACGGCGGCCGAAGTTTCGACGCGACGGTTGCCAGGCGATCGCTGATCGGACGGACTTTGTGTTTCGATTTTCGCATATTCATGTTGCCAGATGCATCTCAATGACGCCCTGCCAGCGTTCGCCTGGCGCGAGCACACGCAAGCCGCCGTCGATGCCGCGGGCCGACAGGTTGATCGCGTCGGTCGTACACGTGTACGGCTCCAGACAAATCGCTTCGCGATGCGGCGGCGTGAATGCCACCAGCTCGCGGAATTCGCCGCCGATCCACAGCGTCAGCATGCGTTCGCCGGATGGATGCTGGACGACGCCGACCAGGCCGAGTCGATCTTCTTGATCATATGCAATCGAGTAGAGGTCGGTCATCACGTCGTCGAGTTGAACGCCGACGAGACTCAAGCCGTGGCGCAAATCGCGCGACGCATCGACGTCGATGATCTGGCCGGTCGGCAGGTTCTCGGTCAATTCCCAGATCTTGTTGGCGGCCACGGTGATGATGGCTTCTTCGCCGCCGAAGGATGCCAGGTGAAAATAGGGATGATAACCGAGGCCGAAGGGCAGGGGCTTCGTGTCGGGATTGTCGGCTTCGGCTTCGATGCGCAGCACGTGGTCGAACAGGCGATAGGTCACGCGAATGCGGTAATCGGCGGGCCAGAGCGATCGCGTCTCGGGCGCGTCGAGCGAGCCGTGGAATTCGCCGGTGAGCCACGCGGAGGTTGCATCGGTTCCTTGATCGACGACGCGCCACGGTCGATTGACGGCGAAACCATGGATGGCGTTCTTGTTGGCGGGGTCGTTGAGGGGCAGGGAGTATTCGCGCGTGCTCCCCCTCACCTCCGGCCCCTCTCCCCCGGAGGGGAGAGGGGAGGAAAAATGGCCCGCGCGGATGCGGTTCGGAAACGGAAAGAGAATCGGGAAGCCGCTTCTTGTTGGTCTTCGATCCGTGAAAAATTGTGGATTGCGATAAAGCAGTTCCTGACCCGCTATTTGCCAGCGATAAGCGTTGAAGCCGAGGGCAGGCCATACTTCCAGACGATTGCTGTCGTCGGACAGGATGGCGACGCGTTTATCGACGCCGAACGAATTCTCTCGTGATTCTTGCGTGATTTGAAAGGGCATAGATGATCCTCCCCGATGGGGCGGGGTGGGCATAGAGTGGATACTGTCGCTCACCCCCAGGAATCGCTGCGCTCATCCTGGGGCTTGGGTGTTTATCTTCTTACCGAGGACTTGACGCTGTGCCTACCTTTAGCGATGAGAAACTGACCGCGTTTGCGAAATCTCTTTTTGTGGCTTGCGGTGTTCCCGCGGACGAGGCCGAACGCGTCGCCAAGAGCCTGGTGCTGGCGAACTTGTGCGGACATGATTCACACGGCATGATCCGCGTTGTTCAATACGCCGACGCGATCAAGGACGGCCGATTGAAGCCGGGAGCGCCGTTCAACATCGTCAAGCAAACGGCGGCGATCATGGTCGTCGATGGCGGCTGGGGCCTCGGACAGGTGCAAGCGCATCGGCTGCTCGATCGGCTCATCCCGCGCGCGGAGGCGCTCGGCCTCGCGGCGGGGACGCTCAAGCATTGCGGACACATCGGCCGGCTGGGCGAATACGCGGAAGCTGCTGCCGAGCGAAAGATGGCGTTTGTTGCGAGCGTCAACAATCACGGCTTCGGCCGCGGCGTCGCGCCCCCCGGCGGCAAGGAGGCACGCATCGGCACCAATCCGCTTTGCCTCGGCGTGCCGACCAAGGGCGATCCGGTTGTGCTCGACATCGGCACCAGCGTCGTCGCCGAAGGCAAAGTCCGCGTCGCCTTCAACAAGGGCCAACAGGTTCCCGACGGCTGGCTGCTCGATTCCGACGGCAAGCCGACCACCGATCCCGGCGTCCTCTACAAGGACCCGCGCGGCACGATCTTGCCGCTCGGCGGACCGCAAGCGTACAAGGGCTTCGGCATCGGCTTGCTGCTCGACATGTTCGTCGGCGGCTTCTCGGGCGCGCCGTGCAGCACGCCGGGGTTGCCGAACATGTCGGGCAACGCGGTGTTCTTTCTGGTGCTCGACATCGAACAATTCGCCGGCGCGGAACATTTCCTCAAGGAAGTCAGCGGCCTGGCCGGCAATGTCAAAGCGTGTCCGAAGGCCGAAGGCGCGGCCGACATCATGACCCCAGGCGAACCGGAACGCCGTTCATGTGCGGCACGGCGGCAATCAGGCATCCCGCTCGATGACGGTACGTGGAAGCAATTGACGGCGCTCGCCGAACGGCTGAACGTAGCTGCGCCGGTGTGAATTCTCGGAAGTCCGTCGCCAAGAACAATGACCTATTGGAACGTGCACGAGCGAACCTGGCTGGCAATCCAGATGAACAATCTCGTCGGACCGCGAAAAAAACGAACTCGACAACACGTGATCGCGGATTTGAGCGTGCACCATATCGAGGGCTTCATCCTCAATCAAGGGTACACAGCCCAACGCCTCAGCAGCGAATACAGTTACGATCTGATCATGACGACATTCGACGAAAACGGATTCGCGGAGCCCGGATCGGTGTATTTTCAACTCAAGGCGTCTGAGTCGTTGCGAACCATCGGGACGGCATATGTCTTCGACGTGGACATTCGCGATTACAATCTGTGGATTCACGAAGAAATGCCTGTTATTCTGGTTGTGTATGACGCTCGGCGCCGGAAAGCGTTTTGGGTTGCTATTCAAGAGTACTTCGACGACGAAATGACTCGTCAACCCAGGATGGGCGCCAGGTCCGTCCGATTGCGAATTCCGAAAAACCATGCAGTGAATCGCCGAGCGATTCAAAAGATGCGCGAACTGAAATGGTCGATGCAACGGCCAGTGCTTGGAGTCTTGTCATGAAACGCACTAATGTTACCTATGCCCAACTGGACCAAGTCTTGCGTGGGTTGGGTTTCGCTTGCCGACCGGGAAAAAGAAAACCTCCGGGCCGTATTTACGAACACAAGAAATCGGGCGCCATTGTCATGTTGCCGGCCATTCCTGAAAGCGAAAGGGTTTTTGAACATCATCTGCTGGCGGCGCGATCCGAATTGGACAATTTTGGCATTGCCGATCCGACGACTTTCGACGCCAAACTACACCAGGCAAGCTAAGATGGGACTCGCCCCGATTCGTCCCTGAAATTGAAAGGACATCATGCCCCGCATACGCTGCCCCAAATGCGACGCCCGCGTCCATTACGACGACGATCCGGATCGGTCCTTTGTCCGCTGTGACACGTGCCGCAAGAAAATTCCTCTCGATGATGATGATCGCGGTAAGCGGCGCAAATCGGACGAACCCGGGCAGCCCTCCGGAATGAGCGGTTGCATCGCGGGCATCGGCTATGCCATTGCGTTGGTCGTGGCGTTGGTTTGCGTAGGCGTCGCGTTCTATTCGCCGGGCGTTGCCATATTTCTGGCCGCGTTGTTCGGTGTGGTCATGCTGATTGCCGCCGGAATTGGAAACCTCGTGATGTGGTTTTCATCCTTGAGCGAAGGGTTCACGGTTCGAATGAAACGAACCGGGCCATGGATGGGCCTGATGGTATTGGCTCTCGCAATAACCGTCGGTCCCATGGCGATCCTGACCATCGCACAAAAAGCGGGCTGGGTTGAAAAAGCCGCGGATGCGGGTGCCGACGTATTCGCCAAGGGGCCGCCCGGCGGCGACATCATTCCGAGAATTGACGTCGAGCCGGAAAAGAAGGTCCCGCTTGACAAGGAACCCGAGGTGAAAGAACCCCCGAAGAAGGAGCCCGTCAAGAAAGAGCCGCCGAAGAAAGAACCGCCAAAATTCGACGACCCGTTGCCGATCAAGTTGACCGGCGACGCGGCCCTCGACGCGAAGCTGACGGAACTCGACCATCAGGATGGGGCTCGGTCCAAGGCGGCCGCCGACAGCCTGATCGCCACGGCGCCGAACGAACACCGTGGCGCCGTTGCCAGCCACGTGGCGGAGCGCGTCAAGAAAGCGCCGCCTACCAGCCGAACGCCGCTCTTGCGAGTGTTGGGCGCCTGGGGAACGCCTCAGGAGGTGCCGATGTTGATCGGCATGCTTGGCGATGCGGATATCAACACGCGCAACGAATCGCTGCAAGCGCTGGGGAAACTCAAGGACGAACGAGCCGTGGCGCCAATGGTGCGGTGTCTCCTGGAACTGCGGACGCAGAGCAATGCGGAACAGTCATTGAAGGCGATGGGGCCGATCGCGGAGACCGAAGTGCTTACCGTGCTCAATCAAAAGTCTACCCAGCTTCGAAATGCAGCCATCCGAATCCTCGCGGAAATCGGTACGCAAAAGAGTGTCCCCGCTCTCGAGGAAGCGTCGAAGGCCATTGCGACACGCTCGGCTTCGCAAAAAGCGATCGCGGCGATCAATGCCCGCAGCAAGAAGTAAGGTCGGCGGCTTTCATTCGGCGTTCGCTCGACACACCTCGAAAACCGAATGCAGCCGAATGCAGCCGACAGTGCAGGCGTCTCACCTAAAACGGACGAACCCGAAAAAACCCTTTGGAATTGTCTCAATATGCATTACCATGGGACGGAGTCCTCATGTCGTCGTTTCTATTCTGAATAGGAGACTCCCCATGCATTTCAGGAACCGGTCGCGTCAAGGCTTCGGCATCATCGAATTGCTCGTCGTCATCGCAATCATCGCGTTCCTCATCGCGCTTCTCGTTCCCGCGGTGCAGAAGGTGCGCGAGGCGGCGGCGCGGTCGCAATCGCAGAACAACCTCAAACAGCAAGTGCTCGCGTTCCACAATTATCATGACTCGTTCCGCCAGTTGCCGTTCAACGGCTCCGACGTCGCCATCGGCAACGTCAAATACTCCAAGGCCGCCAAGAAAGAGGACTTCCGCAGCGGTAGCTGGGCGTTTCAAATCCTTCCGTTCATCGAACAAAACGGCGTCTTTCTGAAAGTGGACCGCACCGCGGCCATCAGCATTTATCTCAGCCCAGCACGGAACCGGCCGACGGTGGAAACGTCCAACGGCGGCGGCGCGTGGACCGATTACTTTTACAACCATTATCTCAACGATCCGAGGAACGCCGAAAAGCCGGACACCGCGGACGCCAAGCGAACCTTCGCCGGCATCACCGACGGCAACTCGAACACGATCATGCTCGGCGAAGGCAACATCAGCACGAAGCAATATCAGGCCGCGGCGGATGTGACGCTATCCACGAATATCTTCGGCGGCGGCACGTTCGGCACGGCGCGGGCGGGCAAGAACGGCGCACAAAGTCCCAAGGGCGTGACGTTGCAGCGCGATTCGGACAAGGCGCCCGGTCCGGGAAGCTGGGGCGGTCCGTTCCCCGGCGGCGCCAACATGGCGCTTTGCGACGGCTCGGTTCGATTCGTCAGCTATTCCGTTCCCGAAGCGACGCTCAGCGGCCTGGTGACGCCGGCCGGCGGCGAAGTTCTTCAACTCGATTGAGGTTTCTGTTCATGATTGTTTTCGAATGCCCGTCGTGCCAGACGAAGCTTCAAGTCGCCGAGGAGCACGCCGGCGCGACGATTCAATGCCCGAAGTGCAACCAGGCCGCGTCCGCGCCGAAAAGCGCGGGCGCGGAAGCGATCACGGCCACCACGCCGGCGGCGCCTCCCTCGCCGCAGGCGACGGCCGTGACGACGGAAAGACGCGCGCGTTTGCCGGACCGTGAATTGGATGACGACAAGGGGTCAACCGGCAAGAAAGCGGCCGCGGGCATCGGCGTCGGCATGATTCTGTTGATCGTGTTCGGCGTGATGGGTTGCTGCGTCGTTCCCGTGTTGATCGCGCTTTTGGTCCCAGCGGTGCAAAAGGTGCGCGAGGCCGCGGCGCGGACGCAATCGGTGAACAATCTCAAGCAGATCGGCCTGGGCATCTATGGGTTTCACGATGTTCACATGCGTATGCCATTCAATGGCGCCGAGCTCCCTTCGCCAAAGGTGCAAAACGACGTGTACCGCAAGACCGCGGTCCCGCAATCACCCACGAGCGGAAGCTGGGCCTTTCAGATCTTACCGTTTGTCGAACAACAAGCCTTGTTCATGCAGGTCAATCGCGGCGCGCCCATACCTATTTTCATGTGCCCAGGTCGGAGTCGGCCGATGGTCGAAGCCGGCCGCGGCGCATGGACCGACTATTTTCTCAACAACTACCTCAACGATCCGATGCAAGCCAATCGGCCCGACGCCCCGGATTGGCGGCGCTCAATTGTGGAGATGACGGACGGCACGTCGAACACCGTGATGGTCGGCCATGGCAACATCAACATCGATCAATACCAGAACGTCGGCAACGTTACCTTGTCGAGCAACATTTACGACGGCGGCACAACGGGCACGATGCGCGCCGGCAACCCCGGCGAGACGTCGCCCGGCGGCGTCATGTTGAGCCGCGACTCGACCGCGGCGCCGACCATCGGAAGCTGGGGCGGGCCGTTCGACGTTGCCGTCATCGGCATGGCCGACGGCTCCGTACGCATGTTCTCCTACCAAACGCCCCGCTTCAACGACTTCCTGACGCCGCGCGGCAACGAGGTCGTGAATCTCCCGTGATTGAGGCTTTTCTTCATGATTACGTTTGAATGTCCGTCCTGCCATACGAAGCTTCAGGTCAAGGATGAGCACGCCGGGCGCGCCATAGTATGCCCGACGTGCAAGACGGCGGCGACGGCGCCCGAGAGCGAAGAAGCCGCGGAAGGGGCGATCCAGTCCGAGGCGCCGTCCGAGGCGCCCGCGAAGCCGACCGCCGTGACCAAGCCGGAGCACGCCAAGAAGTCGCGCGCCTCGCAAGACGCCGACGGCACCGGCGACGAACGCCCGCGCCGGCGCGCCGATGCCGACGATGCTTCCGGCGCCGCCGTCAAGGCCGGCATGGGCGCCGGCGTCATCATCTTGATCGTCCTGGGTGTCTCGGGCTGCTGCGTCGTCGGCATCGGCGCCATCCTCGTTGCGCTGCTGGTCCCCGCCGTGCAGAAGGTGCGCGAAGCCGCCGCACGCACGCACTCGGTCAACAATCTCAAGCAAATCGGCCTGGCGATGCACTCCTTCCACGATGCGAACAAACGCCTTCCCTTCAACGGCTCCGACGTCACGCTGCCCAAGTTCGGCGGCAAGTATTCCAAGAACGCGTTGCCGAATGATCCCATGAGCGGAAGCTGGGCGTTTCAACTGACGCCGTTCATGGATCAGCAATTCATCTTCAACGCGGTCGATCGCAACAGCATGATTCCGCAGTACCTTTGCCCCGGGCGCGGGCCGCGGCCGGGCGTCGAAGTCGGCGGCGGCGCCTGGTCGGACTACTTCTACAACAACTATCTCAACGACCCCTTGCAAGCCAATCGCCCCGACGCTCCTGATACGCGCCGCAGGTTGCAAGCGATTACCGATGGCACCTCCAACACCATCTTCGCCGGCCATGGCAACGTCAATATCAATCAGTATCAACTGACCGCCAACGTCACCGGCTGCACGAACATCTTCAACGGCGGCAAGATCGGCACCATGCGGGCGGGCAACCCCGGCCAGGCGACGCCGGGCGGTGTGATCCTGACGCGCGACTCCGCCGCCGCGCCCGGCCTGGGCAGCTGGGGCGGTCCGTTTCCGCAAGGCGCCTTGATGAGCTTCTGCGATGGCACCGTGCAAATGGTTCCGTATTCGTTCCCCAATCTCAACCAGCTCCTGACGCCGGCGGGCGGCGAGGCGGTAATTCTACCTTGATCTCCGCCGATCGCGTGCCCGTAACGAATCTGGCCGGCTGGCGTTTGCCCGTGGTATGATCTCATTCGTACTTTGGCGCCCCGATTGATCGTCTCATCGTCTCACCACCCCCCCCTTTGTCATGAAATGAATGCCGGTTTCGTGAAACGAACGGTGAAAAGTAGGCCCTGTTTGGCGAAAAGAACCGGCTAATTTTTGAAATCCATGGCCTTGATTTTGAAACGAACCCTCTCTTTTTTGAAATCCACACCCCGATTTTCAAGAAGAACACCTGCGATTTTGAAATCCAAGGTGCAAATCCATAAACGAACCCGCTCATTTTCAAGAAGCAAGGGGTCGTTTTTTAGACGATCAAAACGCTTGACTGCGATCCGGGCATTTTTTTTCCCCAAATCGCCTTGTCGCGGGCGTCGATTCCCGTTACGATATCGAAGGTATTACTTTGTTATCCCAAAGGAGTCGATCCATGTGGCGGCTCAATTCTTCGGCGTATGTCCTTGTCATAACTGGATTTGTGCTGGCGACGAATGGCTGTTCACCCAAGCCGGACGTCTGGAAACACGCCAAGCCCAACCAAAAGAAGGTCCTCGTTTCCTTCGCGCCGCTTTATTGTTTCGCCCATGCGGTTGCTGGGGACGACGCGTACGTTTTGAGTTTGTTGACGACTCAAGGACCGCATGATTACGAAGGCACGCCAACGGACCTGTTCAAGATCAATGAAGCTGATCTCTACATCTACAACGGGCTGACGCTCGACGATGTCTTCACCGACAAGATGCTGCGGAATCACAAGAATCGGAATCTCATCTCGATGGCGGTCGGCGATGTGATGTTGAAAAAACACAGTGACCTGATCATCAAAGATAAGCCAATCAAGCACAAACACGGGGACGTATGGCATGAGCATGGAGCGCAAGATCCGCACATCTGGCTCGGCCCCACACGGGCTAAGGCCATCACCGAAATCATCGCCGCCAAGTTGGGCGACATCGATCCCGCCAATGCCGCGAAGTACGAAAAACGCGCCGGCGAGTTCGCCAAGAAGCTCGACGAACTGAAAGCATACGGCGACGCCGCCTTCAAGGACAAGAAGAGCAAGAACTTCTTGTCGATGCACGATTCGTTGCGATATTTCGGCAGGGAATTTCTTGGATTGGAAAACGTGGACTCGATTCAGGTTCTTCCAGGCATCGATCCGGACCAGGTGAAGATCGCCAATCTCATTGCCCTGTGCAAAGAAAAGAACATCCGCGTCATCGCCATGGAGCCGCAGTATTCCGGCAAGGTTCCGGAATTGATCCGCAACGCCGTGAAGAAGCACGGCATCGACCTGACCATCATTGAGATCGATCCGCTCGAAACCGCGCAGGCGATGAGCAACGGCAATCCCGATCCCGAATTCTACTACAAGAAGATGCGCGAGAACATCGATACGCTCGCCAAGGCATTGCCATGAACAATCCGCTTGTCACGATCAAGGACCTGCGCGTGGCGCTCGGCGGCAATGAAGTCTTGCGCGGCCTGTCGGCAGAGCTTCCCAGCAAGCAAATCGCCGCCATCGTCGGCCTCAACGGCTGCGGCAAGACCACGCTTCTGCGGGCGATCCTCAAGGAAATCGATTACGACGGCGAGATTCGCTTTCATTGCGGACACGATCATTCAAAGCCCAATCCGCACCACGTCGGCTATGTGCCGCAGAAGTTGCGTCTGGAATCAAGCATGCCGCTCACCGTGCGCGACCTGTTAGGCGTAGCCATGCAGCGGCGTCCGATCTTCTTGGGATTGGCGGCGCGCGTGCGCAAAAAGATTCCCGAAATGCTTCACGACGTCGGCGCCAGCCCGGCGATCCTGGATCGGCCGGTCGAGAAAATTTCCGGCGGCGAATTGCAGCGCGTGCTGTTGGCGCTGGCGCTGCAGCCGGAGCCGGAGTTATTGTTGTTGGACGAGCCGGCTGCGGGGATCGACGTCAAGGGGCAGGAGCAGTTTTACGAATTGATCGACCGCGTCAATCGTGAGCGGGGCACGACCATCTTACTGGTGTCGCACGACATCAACATGGTGTCGCGGCACGCGCATCAGGTGATGTGCATGAAGGACGGCGTCGTCCATTGCCAGGCGCCGCCGCGCGAGATCACGCCGGAAGTGTTGCAGCAAATCTTCGGCACGCAGCATGGGCTGTTCGTGCATGATCATCAGCATTAGAAGTGCCAGCGAGAAATGTCGTCACGATTCGCGAATGGGCGTCGGCGTCTTGACCCCCGACGGGGGTCCATCCCAAAGCCCAGGGTCGCGAGCGCAGCGAGCGCACCCTGGGTCGCAATCGCGAGCGGAATTCGACCCCGAAGGGGTCGGATCAAGGCAATCCACTGTACGGATGCAACGCCTTCGGCGTAATCGCTGGCCGATTCACATTCACCCAGGGTGCGCTCGCTGCGCTCGCGACCCTGGGCTTTGAGATTCAACGCCTTCGGCGTAGGGAACCAATTCGACGGCGGGAATCTGCTTACCTAATGGTCACAAAAAAACCGCTTGCGGCATCGCGATCGTTCGCTATGCGGCAAGCGGCTGGGCAGGCAACGCCGTTGGATCAATGGTTCAGCAGGAACTCTCCGCTGTTCAGGAGCGCCCAGTAAATGTCGGTAACCGCATCGCCGAGGCTGCCGGTCGCGCCGCCTTTTTCCAGGTACGGCACCAAGCGCTGAATTTCGTTATCGCGCGGCGGTCGCGATAGCACCATCATGTACAGCGATTTGAGCCGCTGTTCGTGCGGCGTCTTCTGCGTCGAAAGCGTTTGCAGATCGGGGTTGTTTTCCAGCTTCGTGCGGTCGTGCAGGAATTTGCCGTTCATCATGAACAGGGCCTGCAAGATCGACGTTTGCGGTTCATGCCGGCGATCCTGGTTCTGGAACTTGTTCATGAACTGGGCCCGCGGCGATTGCAACTGGCCCGGATTGAAGAACTGCTGATTGTTCATCACTGGATTCGGGTCGCGGCCGCGCATGGTGGCCATG
>DAIOGM010000085.1:0-20898 GCA_036745215.1 Gemmataceae bacterium | reverse complement strand
CCGTCCCACGAAAAAGATGTTGGTAATAGATAGGGCAGAGCCTGGGACGCAGGGCTTTCACTTCTTCTTCAAGAAATGCTCGAAGAACAAATAGATCTGCTCATTCGATTCCTCCGTCGGCGCATGCGTCTTGCGATTCGTCATGGCGACGCGATTCTCGTAGCCCAACAAGCGATTGACCGCGATCGAGTGATTGAGCGCCTTCCAGCGTTCCGGCGGATCCTCCGCGCCTCCGGACACCAGGAACGGCCGCGGCGCCATCAGCGCGTGTAACTCGTGTAAGTCATGCCCCTTTTCCATCATCGTCTTGTACGGGCCGGTGCGCGGATTCTTGTCGCTCGGAATGCCCGCCTTGCGTTTCATGCCCTTATCAAAGCCGAGGTACCATGGCTCCCAGTAGTTGACGTTGCTGCGCTTCTCGTCGAAGACGATGCCCGGATCGCACCACACGCCACACGCGAAGCCCTCGAACAGACAGGACGCGAACAGTGCCCACTTGCCGCCGTACGAATGGCCGACGATGCCGATGAGCCGCGCGTTCACGTATGGCAGCGACGCGAGCAGGTTGTGGCAATTGGCGGCGACGTACGCATGAAACGACAGCGGCTGCAGCTTGCACTCGTCCGCGTTTGGATAGTACGTCTGCGGCGGACTGCCGATCGACAGCGCGACGAAGCCGCGCCTGGCGAGCTGATAGGCGAAATCCCGTAGCATATTCTTGTTCTGCCCGATGCCGGTCTTCGCTTCGTAATAGACAACGACCACGGCAGGAAACGGCCCGTCGCCGTCGGGCACCAGCAGATATGCGTCCTCGGTCAGGCGGCCCGGCGCGATCTCGATACGGACATGATGCTGCGTGAAATTCTCGCGGCGCTCTTTCGCGAGGTATTCAATCTTCGGCTTCTCGACCAAGGGCGGCCAGGGACCGAGCAGGTCGTGCCAGTTCTTCTTGATCTCCGCGCGGCGTTTCTGCCAATCAGCTTTCGTCTTGACGGACGTGCCATCCGCAAAGTGGAGCGGCGATTTGTACGCGCCGAAATCCTTCGCGAACGCTTCCGGCGGCGTGAAGTGCGCCGCTAACTTGTCGGGCAACTTCGGCGCGTCGCCTTGCCACGGCCAGGCATGGGCAGGCCAGGACAACAGGATCGCAAGCAACACATAAAGGAACACGATCGACCGAACCAATCTCATAACAATCCCTCCGACCGAACAATGCAAGGTTTGCGGTCCACGTTACCATGACTGCGTTCGCATTTCCTCGAAAAAACCGCATGCACGACCCAGGGGAAGCGACAAGTAAAAATTTGCCCATCGCTCAAATGCGACTTATGTTTTATCATCCCGCGTAAAATGGAGTGTGCTTGAATGCTTGTTCAGTCCAGCAGGCCGACCGTGTCAAGGGAAAAGGAAACGCCCGAACTTCCGCCCGGCAAGGCGCCGCTTGGCTACGTCGATTGGGACGGCTCCGGCGCCACCAATGATCGCATCCTCATGCGCTCTCCCGTCGGCAATCGTGATCGCATCATGCGCGATCAGTATGTGTGCATCGAAGATCCGATGGGCTGCCGCACCGGGTTTTTAGGCCGAATCATCAAGGGGCCATTCTTCTCGCCGCGCGGCGCGTCGGCGGCGGGTTCCGGCTTTTCGCTGGGCTTCGGTCTGTCGAACGAAGTCGGCGTCATGGCCGAGATCGAACTGCTGGGCGAACTCGTCGAAGGCCAGCAGCGCGCCAGCAAGAGCCGCCCGGTGTCGCGCTCCGCCGTTCATGAATTGAGTGCCACGGACGTCGCGGGTCTGCTCGGCTTCTCCGGCGACATGGTTCTCGGCTCGATTCTGGGCCACGACGATACTTTGGTTCGCCTGCAAAGCAAGAACAAGGGCGTCTTGCCCCGCAACCTCGGCATCTTCGGCACCGTCGGCGCCGGCAAGTCGAACACGTCGCAAGTCGTCATCGAAGAAGCGTCCGCCAACGGTTGGGCGGTGATCGTTCTCGATGTCGAGGCTGAATACATCGACATGGATAACCCATCCACGGACGAGACGCTGTTCAAGAAACTGGCCCAGTTTGGCAAGACGCCGGCCGGCGTCCCCGATTTTCACGTTTTCCATCCGGCAAGTTGCGCCAGCGAAAGCGGCAAGAGCGAGCCCTTCACGCTCCGCCTGTCGGATTTCGAAACCAGCGTCATCTCCGAGATTTTGCAGACCTCCATCCCGGAGCGGAACGCGCTTTTGGATTGCATCGAACATCTCGAGGGCAAGGCGAAGACCAAGGTCGCGACCAGCGACATGGAAGGACAAACGCTTCTCTTGAATGCGGCTTCCGAGGCGGTGATGCCGTTCACGCTGCGTTCGCTCAAGGATCGGGCCGCCGATCGGTCGTCGCGCAGCAATGAGTTCTTCGATTACACGGGGCTGTCCACGAAGTTGATGTGGCTCGTCCAGTCCGGCGCATTCGATCAGCCGAAGATGCGTTCGATCGACCCGCAACGCATGCTCGCGCCGGGCCGCGTCAGCGTCATCGACGTGAGCGTATCCAACGATATCATCAAGAACCTGGTGACGGCCGACCTGTTGCGCAAACTCTTCGCATACAAGCTTTCCCATGACGAGGCGGTGCCGACCCTTTTAGTCATCGAGGAAGCCCACTCGTTCATCAGCCGCGAAAAGGCGCAGACGATGCACGCGACGCTGCAAATGCTGCGCAACGTCGCCCGCCGCGGCCGCAAGCGCTGGATGTCGCTGGCGTTCGTCAGTCAACAGCCGGGCCATTTGCCGCCGGAGATTTTCGAGTTGTGCAACACGCGCATCGTGCACACGCTCAGGAGCATGCATAACCTGGAAGTTCTGATGTCCACCGCCGGCGACGTCGGCCAGGAAATGTGGGCGCGCTGCCCGCTGCTCGGCCCCGGCGAAGCGATCATCACATCGCCGCAGCTGAAGCGTGCCGTCGTCGCCAACATTCGGCCGGCGATGAGTCAGCGGCGCTTTGTGCGCTAAGTCCAAATCTTAACGCAGAGGCCGCAGAGATCGCGGAGCGACATTTCTCTGCGTTCTCTGCGCCTCTGCGTTTTCAATTTGAGATTCATCGATCCGAAGGGCTACAATGGGCCCGATGGTGCACTTTCCAAGCATTTGAAGTGAATGACAAAATGAACCCGGCAATTGCCGTCACCGTGCGAAACGACGTCCGTCCCGGCGACCTGAGCGCCATCGTTTCGCTCCATGGCGTGCTGTATGCGCGTGAGTACGGATTCGACGCGACCTTCGATGCGTATGTCGCCGCGCCCCTCGCGGAGTTTGTGCGCGGCAAGCGCGAACGCGATCGGCTATGGTTGGCGGAAGCGGAGGGCCGGCTCGTCGGTTGCATTGCCATCGTCGGCGTTTCGGACGAGATCGCGCAACTGCGCTGGTATCTTGTCGATCCGACCGTGCGAGGCCAGGGTTTAGGCAAGCGGTTGTTGCAAGAGGCGATCGCGTTTTCGCGGGAGTGGGGGTACAAGTCGATTGTTCTGTGGACGGTCAGCGCACTGACGACGGCGGCGAGCCTTTATCGCGCCGCAGGGTTTGTCAAGGTCGAGGAAACGGCGGTCCGGCTTTGGAGTGTGGGTGTTGTTGAAGAGAAATACCAACTTGAATTGGATTAACTGTTTAGCGTTTAGCGCTCGCATGGCGCCGCGCGAGCGCTAAACGATAAACCGAATTATTCGTACGCAATCGCGTCCGGAATGCGTTCGCGCACCGCATAAAGCGCGGGTCCGACGCCCGCGAGCGTCGCGATCAACAACGCCGACGCCGCGATGAGCGCGCTTTCGCCCAAGGGGAGATACACCGGGAACACGAATCCCGATTCCTCCAGGAAGACGATTTGCAGCGCGTACCACTCCAGTGGAATCGCGAAAAACACGCCGAGCACGCTGCCGAAGATGCCCATCAAGCACGCCTCCGCGAGCACCAGATAAACGACTTGCGCCCGCGACGCTCCGATGGCGCGAAGAAGGCCCATCTCGCGCTTGCGTTGCAACACGGAAATCAACAGCGCCGTCACGACGCCCAGCGCCGCGACCAAAACGACGACGATCTCCTGCCCGATCGCGATGCCGTAGAGGCGCTCGATCATGCCGTCGATGCGTTGCTTCAATTCGATCTGCGTCAACGGGTGCAGATCGTACTGAGCGCCGAGCTTGGCGGCGATTTCGGCCTTGGCCTCGTTCGGATCGACGCCGGGCGTCAAATACACTTCGAAGAACGTGACGCTCGAATCCTGCCAGTGCTCAACATAGTCGCGGCGGTTCATGAGGATGGTGCCGAGGTTCCAGGTGTAGTCGGTCACCGTCGCCATCACGCGCAGCTTCACTTCACCTTTGGGCGACGATAGGGAAATCGTGTCGCCTTTGTGCACGTGAAACAGCGCCGCGAAGTTGGCGGAGACGACGATCGGCACCGGCTCGCCTTCCGAGCGCGGCGTCATGAGGTGCTTGTGCATTTCGAGGTTGGCGGTTTTGCCGCGCTTTTGCTCGAGGACATAGGCGCGTTCGGCGACGACCGTGGTGAGGGCGACGTTCTTCTCCTTGAAGTCGATGCTGTAGATTTGCCGATTGGGCAGCGCGTCCTCGACGCCGGGGATTTTCTTGAGTTCGTCGCGCAACTCCGGCTTCATGGGCTCATTTTGTCCGCCGGAGCCGACGGGGCTGCCGGAGGTGATGAGGATATCGGACGCCATCGCCTGATCGAGCCAGTTGCGGATCGCCTGGCGATTGGAGTGAATAATGCCGGTGGTCTCGACAATCAGACATACGCCGGCCGCGAGCGCGGCGATGACCATGCCGGTGCGGCCGGGAGCGCGGATCAAGTTGTCGGCGGCGATGCGCCATTCGATTGGGAAAAAACGCCGCGAGATCGGCATCAACCCGCGCGCCGCAAGTTGGGCCAAAAGAGGCGCGGATAAAAGCGCGCCGATCATCACCAGGCTCAAGCCGCCATACGTTCCCCAGCGCAGCGGCAACATTTCGCGAACGAAGATCATGCCGACGCCGCTCAGGATCAAGGCGCACGTCGCAACGATGTGTGCAACGAGATGCGAGACGGGCGGCTCCTTCGGCACGCGGCGAACGGCTTCCGCGGGCTTTTCGTACGCGGCCTGGATTGCGGGGACGAGCGACGCGATCACGGCCGAGAGGATGCCGACGGCGAACGCGAGCACGATCAGCTCGCGCGTCAGTTCGATTTGCTTGAGATTCATCGACTGAAAGATGTCGCCAATCGCATCCTGCATGGGACGCAAGCCGATGTACGCGAAGCCCATGCCGACCGGGATGCCCAGGGCGGCGCCGATGGTGCCGAGGACAAACGCTTCGCCCGCGAACAGCCGCCACACCTGATCGCGCGTCGCCCCCAGCGCGAGCAGGATGCCGATCTCGTGCCGGCGCTCGGCAACACTTACCGACAGCGAATTGTAAACGAGAAACATGCCGACGATCAACGCCGCGACGCCGCACATGGAGAAGCCGGTTTTCATGCCGACCATGGCGCTCTGGAGCGATCGGTTATGTTCCTCCATGGTGCGGACATTGGCTTGCTTGCCGACGACTTGCTCGATGGCCTTGCGCGCTTTCTTGGGATCGACGCCCGGCGTGAGCGCGACATCGATGCGGCGCACGCTGCCGCGCGGCAAGCCGACAATGGCCGCGGCGTTGTCGAGATCGAGAATCACGACGTGCCCCGTGAACGCGGCGTAAATATCCTTGTCGGCGCCGTCTTTGAGTTTGATCGATGCCACACTGAAGACGTTGTGCGTCGCCTGTCCCTTCTCGATGCGCAGGTATTTGACCTTCTCAAGCTTCTTCTTGAATGCCTTCGGAATGAAGTCCGGCAACGGCAGTTCTTCTTTCTCCAACTCCGTTTGCAATTCTCCGCCGACGAGAGCCGGCATTTGAAACGCCAGCGCCACCAGACCATAGGCTAACTCGACTTCATCCTTGTCCGGGCTGATTTCGAAATTCTCGGCGAGTTCATCGGGTTTCTTTTCACTCGATGTCAAATCGATGCCCATGACCATGATCGGCCGCTTCTCCTTGCCGACGATGCGTTTCGCCTGGCCGAAAATGCGCGGCTGCACGGATTTGACGCCGGGGACTTTTGCGATGTCCTTGGCGATGTTGCGATCGAAATGCGATTCCCCGCCGGCGACGACGATGAGATCGATGGTGCCCGCCATGGGATTGCCGGCCGCGAGCGTGGCTTTCGACATGGTTTCCGACAGCGCCTGGGTCGCGACGAGAGTCGCGACGCCGAGCATGATGCTGGCGACGACGAGCGCGGCGCGGAACCAGCGGCGCGACAGGTAACGCAGACTCAGGGTGCGGTAGAGGGAGAACATATGATCCTTGCCGCTAGCGGCTTCGCGTTCGCACGGCGCCGCGCAAACGCAAAGCCGCAAGCCGCTACGTCGTGATCGCGTGGCGCGTCTTTTCCTTCACCTGCTCCTCGGCCTCGACCAGCCCGTCGCGGATGTGCACGATGCGATCGCCGAACGTGGCCGCGTGGGCGTCGTGCGTCACCATGACGACGGAACGCTTGCCCGGTTCTGGCAGGCTTTGCAATAGCTTGAGGATTTCTTCGCTCGTTTTGGAATCGAGATTGCCGGTCGGCTCATCGCACAATACCGCTTCGGGATTGATGACGAGTGCGCGGGCAATGGCGACGCGCTGCATCTCGCCGCCGGACATCTGATCGGGAAAATGCTCGGCCCGCTCATCGAGACCGACGCGTTCGAGACCCTCATATGCGGGGATCAAGGCCTTCGAACGCGCGACGCCGGAAAGCAGCAAGGGCAGCGCGACATTCTCGACGGCTTTGAGTGTCGGGAGAAGATTGAAGAACTGAAAGACGAAGCCGATGCGTTGCCGGCGCAACGCCGCCAGTTCGCGATCGGACATGGCGTGCAAGGGCTTACCGTGAAAATACACCTGGCCCGATGTCGGCGAATCGAGTGCCCCAAGCAAATGCATGAGCGTCGATTTACCGGAGCCGCTGGGGCCCATGATCGAGATGAACTCGCCCGAATCGATGCGCAAGCTCACGCCTTGCAGAGCTTTCACAATGCGTGAGCCTTGCGGGTAATGCTTCGTAACGTCCTTGGCTTCCATCATCGCGGTTGGCCGATCGCCATAGGCAAAAGAAGAACTACTCCTACTTCGTTGGCGGCGTTTCACATTTTACGAATTCGAGCGTCAGTTTGAAACGCAGAGGCGCAGAGGACGCGGAGGAATCCAGCGAATTACTCTCCGCGTCCTCTGCGCTTCTGCGTTTCAATTGGATTCTTGATAGTTATTCACAATTCGCTGAATCCCGTCCTTCAAGAGGGCTTCGTGGAAGTTGATCAACAATCCGACCTGCAAACCGATTAAACGAAGATGGGATAACACCTGGGCTTTTTCCACTGGATGCAACTTCTCTTTGGCTTTGCATTCGACGATGACCTGAGCCTGGACCAACAAGTCCGCGCGAAAGCCGCAGTCGAGTTTCACTTCCTCGTAGATGAGCGGTATTGGTTTTTCGGTCTCGACGTGGAGTCCTAACTTGCGCAACTCATACGCAAGACAGGCTCGGTATGCGGATTCGAGCAATCCGGGTCCGAGTGCTCGATGCACCTTGATGGCGGCGCCGAAGATTGCGGACGTCAGCTCATTCAGGGTCATAGATTCTCCTTTTTTTGAAACGCAGAGGCGCAGAGAACGCAGAGTGAATGAGTCGGGATTTCTCCGCGTCCTCTGCGCCTCTGCGTTTCTAACTTTTGACCTTCGCCACTAAAGTAACTTCGCCTGTCCCAGAACACACGTCCCAAATAGAATGTACGCGGTGCCTCCTTGCAACGTCATTCCCTAAGGACTCCTACCGTGAAACGCATCGCACTGATCACCACCTTCCTCATCACTCCCTTCCTCCACGCCGACAACTGGCCTCAATGGCGCGGTCCGCACAACGACGGCGTCTCCAAGGAAAAGGGCCTGCCGGCCACCTGGAGCATGACGAAAAACCTCGCCTGGAAGCTCGACCTCCCCGGCAAGGGCGCGTCCACCCCCGTGATCTGGGGCGATCGCATCTTCCTCACCGGCTCCGAGAATGCCGACCTCATGCTCTGGTGCATCTCCTCCACCAAAGGCACGTTGCTCTGGAAAAAGAAAATCGCCACCGAGACCGCCGCATCGTATCGCAAGGATGAGAGCAATCAGGCGTCGCCGTCGCCATCAACCGACGGTAAGAACGTCTTCGTCTTCACCGGCAGCGGCGATTTCAAAAGCTTCGATTACGACGGCAACGAAGTCTGGCACTTCAACGTGCAGGAACGCTACCAGAAAAAGTTCAGCATGTATCACGGCATCCACGTCACGCCGTGGCTGCACGAAGATCGACTTTACATGAACCTGATTCACACCAACGGCCACTGGGTATTCGCCGTCGAAAAGGCGACCGGCAAGCAAGTGTGGAAGATCGACCGGCCGAGCGACGCCATCGGCGAGAGCCGCGAATCGTATGCGTCGCCGTGCCTGTGGAAGAACAACGGCGAATGGAACGTAGTCGTCCTCGGCGCGGACTATACGACGGGTCATCGCATCTCGGACGGCAAGGAAGTATGGCGGCTGACGGATTTGAATCCGAAGGGCCCCAAGTACAGTAACGCTTTACGCATCATCGCGTCGCCGGTCGCGTCGGCGGATCAGCTTTACGTGCCGACGGCGCGCAACGGCCTGTTCGTCACGCTCAAGCAAGGCGCCAGCGGCACGATCAAGGCGGGCGGTCAACACGAAGCGTGGCGCATCGTCAAAGGCGCTCCGGATGTGCCGTCGCCGCTTTATCATGATGGACTCGTTTACCTTCAAGGCGCGGACGGGTTCATGAGCGTCGTCGATGCGAAATCCGGCAATTTGGTGTATCGCGAGGAAGTCACGCGCGAACGTTATCGGGCGTCGCCGACGTATGCCGATGGGAAGATTTATGTGATCGGTCGCGACAGCAGTACGGTCACTGTGCTGCAGGCGGGGCCGAAGTTCAAAGTCCTTGGCACGAACGTGATGGCGGGCGATCCGATCCCCGGGTCGCCGGTGGTGTCGAACGGGCGACTTTACATTCGCGCATTCACGACGCTTTATGCGATCTCAGAGGGCGGCAAGTAATTCCCTACGCTTGCGGTTTCGCTTTCGCGCTGAGCCGCCCGCGCTTCAACGCGGACGCGAAGCCGCAAGCGGCTCATTTCGTTTGAATCCGATACAGCAACGTCTCCGTCCGCAAATAAATCGCCCCATCCGCAACCGCATACGACGCAAACGTCCGCTCGCCCAGATTGCTCGTCGCCAACACCTCGAATTGCTTGGCCGCACGGACGACGGTCGTCTTGCCATCCTCACTTTGAAAATAAATCTTGCCGTCCGCGTAGAATGGCGACGCGGAATACGCGCCGCCGATGCTTTCTTGCCAGTGCGGCTTGCCGGTCTTCGCATCAAGACAACTCGCCAGGCCGCGATCGGAGACGACGTACAACTCGTCGCCGATCAGCAGCATCGACGGCGCGTGCGGAGCGCCCTTCGCGAGCTTCCACGCGATGTGGCTCTTGGTCACGTCGCCTTTGCCGTCCACCTTGATCGCATGGATGACCGGCGAATCGTAACAGCTCGAGAAGAAGATCATGCCGTGCCCGAAGACGGGCCGCGGAATGACGGAATAGCCTTCATACGCGGCTCGCCAGATTTCGCGGCCATCCTTGGGATCGTAGCCCATGACGGCGTTCGTCCCGGGGCTGATGATCTGCGGCTTGCCGTTAACGTCGATCAACAGGGGCGTGCTGAAGGAAAATTTCTTGCCGCCCGTGATCTTGCGCGGCGTTTTCCAGGCGGTCTTGCCGGTGGCCTTGTCGAGGGCGATGACGTTTTGCGTATTGCCGCCGTCCGCGGAGAAGACGAGTTTATCGCCGACCAGGATCGGCGTGCCGCCGTTGCCGTGGACGGGAGCGTAACGATGCTCGATCGTCTTCCAGATGATTTTGCCATCGAGATCGAGGCACGCGGTGCCCTGATGGCCGAAGTGAACGAATAGATGTTTACTGTCGGTGATCGGCGTCGGGCTGGCGTGGCTGTTTTTGGTGTGAATTTTTGGCGCCGCCGCGCCGTCTTGAAGGAAGACTTCCTTTTGCCAGATCGGCTTGCCGTTGGCGGCGTCCACGCAGAGGGCCGATAGGGAAATATCCTTGGTTTCAGGAATCGGCACGGCGGTAGTCAAATAGACTCGGCCATCAAGAATAATGGGCGACGACCAGCCGTGGCCGCCGATCGGCGTCTTCCACGCGACGTTCTTGGTGGTGCTCCATTCGATCGGCAGCTTCTTGCCGTCGTATTGTCCCTGCCCGGTGGGGCCGCGAAACTCGCGCCAGTCTTCGGTATGAACAGGACAGACAAACGCCAACAGGAGCGAAACGGCGAACGCGTGAATTCGATGCATGATGCATACTCAAAAATGGCGGGAGAGGCGGGTGGTGGTCTCATGCATCTTATGAAGCGCAAGCTGGATGGCATGCAATTGGAGCACCGGAGGTGCGAAATGTTAAAGCCCAGGGCAACGCCCTGGGATCGAAGACAGCACGAAGATCAAAGCCCCGAAGGGGCGTTATCACGCCAAGGAAACGATCATCGCGCCCCTTCGGGGCTATTGTTTAATTGACGCCGTCTCCCAGGGCGTTGCCCTGGGCTTTAACATTTCGCACCTTCGGTGCATTCAAGAATGCGCAGCGTCGATATTCTTGCGCAACGAATGTGCGAAAAGATTGAGAGCCAAACAATCTGTCAACTTGTCGCTACGAAAGAAATCTGTGGAAATGAACGCGCCCGCGCGTAGAATTGAAAGCGGGATTGGGTCCGCGTCTTTCTCTGCGGCGCGGTTTGCAAGATAAGCGCTTCGCATGACCACCATCGTACTCATCGCTGTTGCCACGCTGCTGCCATTGTTGATGGGCGGCGTGCTTTTGTTGAACCGCTGGTGGCAACGCCAACGGCTCGACGGCGACGAGATTTCCGACGTTTCCCGCCAACACTTCGAAATCCTGCAATCCGGCGAGTTCAACGAGGCCGCGGTTGAGGTCGTCAAGCGGCGTTTCCGCGTCCTCTTCGAGCACGGCGGCGAACGTGCCGTCGAAGCGAGCATCCGTCCTGGCCCGCACTTCATCTATCAGGTTCGCGCTCTGGCCGAGATCGGCACCGATGCCGCCGGCCGCATTCTCGAACGCCAGCTTCACCGCCGCCTGAGCGACAATCAAATCGAACAGGCCTGGTACTGGATCGACCTGGCTGCTTGCCTGCGCGTGCTCAATCGGCAGGAGAGTTTGCCGCACTTGCTGCGTTGTTCGGAAGCGGCGCGCGAATCGCCGCTGGGGCATTACTTCGCGGCCGAGACGGTTTGCATCCTCGGTTTTTCCGGTTACTTGCGCCATCCGGAGACGACGCTGGGGCAGGCCGCGTTGCGACTGTTGCGGCGCATGGTCGAGGGCTTTCGCTTCGGCATGCCGCCGCACTTGATCGTCGAGGCCCGGCTCGGCGAGATGATCGAGATGATGTGGGACCATTTGCCCGTCGGCGCCGCGCCCTTGCACGTGCGTGTCGCGCATGAGACGTTGCGGCTCTTGCGTCGGGCGCAGCATTTGAAAGCGGCGCTCGGCGACGACGCGGCGGAACGCGAAGCGCTCGAATGGCAATTCGCGCGCATGGCGGCCTTGGAAGCCGGCCTGCAAGAATTCCTCGCCAACGCCGTCGAACCGCTCTTGAACAGTGTGGCGTCGGCCGACGGCGCGGAACAAGCGGACATTCTGCGGGCGCTGGCGGACCTGCGCATCGACTCGGCCGAAACGTTGTTGCCGCTGATGGCGCGGCCGGAATGCCCGCATCGTGATCTGGTGATCGAGGCGTTGCGCTGGTCGCGCGATCCGCACGTCGGCGCGATCTTGCGCGATTACGGCCGCGGCCACGTTCCGATGGAGAAACGCGCTCGATCACGTCCGCTTGGCGAGGCGCCGCGCCGGCCGTCTTTGCCCGACGAAATCCCCTATGCGACGTTGTTGTTCAGCTTGCGCGGACATGCGTCGCCGGAGACCGAGCGATTTCTGATCCTGGCGTGTCAGGATTGGGATCCGATGATTCGCATGGCGGCGCTCAGCAGCCTCGGCTGGTGGGAGCCGTACTTGAGCGCGGAAGTCCGGGCGTGTCTGGCGACGTGCCGCCGCGACATCAGTCCCGAAGTTCGCCAGAGTGCTCGTGCGGCTCTCGCTCGTCTCGGCGAACGCGGCGCGCTGCACTGGTTCCGTCAAGCGCTATTGGCAGACGATCCGCATCAAGCCGCCCAGGCGGCGCACGTCGTCGCCAACGAAGGCCTGACGCTTCTCTGGCCCGATCTCGATCGTTTGTTGGATTCCGATCATCCCGACATCGCGCTTCATGCTCATGAAGCGGTCGAGCGATTGGCGGAGGAGATGGAGCAGTCGCGCTCGTTGGATTCGTAGGCCTGTATACGCGTCGTCGAGCAGAGGGCTTGGGTCCCAATCACAAAAACTCTCCGCGTTCTCTGCGCCTCTGCGTTTCAAAAAAGGGCTTTCTCGCCGTGAGTCGTGGACATCCAACTTGGAAACGCAGAGGCGCAGAGGACGCGGAGAATAGTATCGCCAGTTGCACGTATGGTGAGTTCGGATAACAGCTCTAGCGCCAGACTTCCATCATGTTGACGATTTGCCTGGCCGCCTTGGTCATGGCTTGACGTTCCGACGACGCAAACGAACCGCCCAGTTCTGGGATGAACATCGACGTCGGAGAGACCAACAGCGGAATCGCCATCGGCGCGGGCGGCCGAGCCTCGCCGGGCAACGGCAGCACTTCGGGGTCGTAATTCTTCGGATTGGAAAGGATGTTGCCGATGTGGCCCGGCCGCAAATCGCGCCAGACCACTTCGACTTGCACGAGCAGCTCCGCGTCGCGCGCCTCGCCGAATTGATTGAGCAGCACGGTCGATTTCTTGACGTTGACGATCTTCAACTGCAATTCGCTGTCCGCCCGCGCCGGGTCCGACGTGACGCGCGGCGCTCCGCTTCGCTTGCCCAGTTCCTCGATAACTTGCCGCGTCAGATCGAATTCGAGGTCCTTGCGAAAGCTGACGTTCTGCGCGATCGGCACGTAAACCGAGCAGATGCTCTGATCGAACGGCGGCTGCGTCGTGTAATTGAACAGCGAAAAATGCCCGCCACTCTCGCACCCGCAGAGCGCGCACCCACTCAGCAAAACGGCAAGCGACCAGATTCGACGCGCGAATTCCATCCGTGTCCATCCGTGTTCATCTGTGGTTCTGACTACCGCTGTAAATCCGGCGGCAACGCCCGCGGCGGCACGGGGATCGACTGCGTCGGGCCTTGCAGGATCGGCCCCGTCGGCGTCGTCGGCTGCAGTAAATTCGATTCCCGACGCTGCTCACTCTCCGCCTTCCCCTTCAACTGATCCTTGCGCTCCGCCGCCTTCGTTGCGTATTCCGAATTCGGATAACGCCGGCACACGAGTTCGTAGTAGAAGTACGCCGAACCCGGATGGCCGGTCCGTTGATAGAACTCGGCGACCTTGAAATCGCGATCTGCTTGCTGCGTGTTGATGCTCGTGAGCTGCGAGCGAATCCACTCATCGTCCTTGGCCAACTCCGGATACGCGGTGAGCGCCGTCATCAACAGCTTCTTCGATTCCTCGACGCCGCGCAGATCGTACACCGAGCCGCCGGTGACGAGCTGCTTGCAGATGACGGATTGCTTGATCGCCTTGGATGCGTCGCGATCGTTCGGATATTCCTCGTAGAGCCGCGTGAAATAGAAGTCGGCTTCCTTGTAATCGTGGCGGAAGAAGTGGATCGTGCCGAGGTACAAGAGCGCCTTCTTACCGAGTTCGCCCTTGACGTCATGATTGCGAACCGTGTTGAGGACGGCGGTTGCGTGCCCCTCGGCGTCCATCGTCGGCATGTCGTTGGACAGATGGAAGTACATCGCGGGCGTGACGAGCCAGCGTTTGCCGGCGATTTGTTCTTGATACTCGTCCATCTGCCGGCGCGTCGGTTCGAGCCAGTGATCGGCAATTTCAAAGAGCCCCTTGCAGGCGCCGCCCGTGTACTGGCTGCGCGGGAAGTCGGTGAGCAACTTCGTGTACGAGTCGGCCGCGGCGCGAAAGTTCTTTTGCAGGCGCTGCGCTTCGGCTTCGTAATAAAGGGCCGCTTCGAGGACCGGATTGATGCCTCGGCCGCCGCGTTTGTTGGCTTGGATCTCGGTCTTATCCGAGTCGTCCGGCGTGAAAAGATTGAACTCCCACCAGCTTTTCTCCGAGTTGGCCCTTACGAGCTTGTGGAAAACCACCTCCGCTTGATCGTGTTTCTTTTCTTCAAGCAAACGTTTGCCCGCTTCGATTTCCTGATGCGCCGCGGGATCCATCGGCGCGCGTTCGAGACCTTTGCCGCCGGTGAGCGTGATGCTGTCCTTGGGTCCCTCGGCTTTCGCGGTGTATTTCTCCCAGGGGGTCGCGATTCCCATGCTGGACAGGCAACCCGTCGTGCAGCAAAGGAGCAATGGCAACAGCACACTCGCGCAACGGCGAATCCTTCCCCTCGCCCCGCCGCGGTAGAGGGGTCGGGGTTGGGGGGGTTGCCTCAAAGTTTTCGATGTTGCCATGGTCACGACCTTAGCTCCCCAAATAAGGCAGTAGACGCGGCCGACGCCCCAGCAAGTAAGTGACGTAATGATTGAGCAACTGCCGAACCTCGTTGCGAATCGCCGCATCGTGAAAATCGCGCCACGCCTCGCCGATTGCTTGCAACTGCTCGAGGGCCCGCCAGGCGCCTTCCGAGAGCGGGCGTTTTTCGCGCTGTCTGGGCTGACATCTCGGACACAAGACGCCGCCGCCGGCGGCACTGAATGCTAAACTCTGGCCGATCAATTCTTCACCGCAGTCGGCGCAAAAATTCAGGGCGGGGCCATACCCCAGTTCACGCAAGACCACAAGCTCAAAATGCGCCAGACACGGTCCGGTCAAGACACTTGTCTGGCCCAAGTTTCGCAAAGTCGCGATCGCTTCGCCGAACAGGATCGGATGCGGATCGTAATCTTGCGTCCAGTCTCCCAGCATCTCGGCGACGTAGTACGCTCCGTAAAGGGCGGCCAGGTCGCCGCGCAGTTGCGGAAAGCGTTCCTCTACACGGGCCTCGGTCAACAAATCAAGACTGCCGGAACTTTTGCGAATGAAAACGATACCGCAGACGGTCAAGAGGTCAAGTGCAACATCGAAGTTGGATTTGAGCCGTCGGCCTCCCTTGGCCAGAGCGCGTACCTTGCCGAATTCCTTGGTCCATAGCGTGACGACGCGGCTGGTTTCGGAAAAGTCCGTGCCGCGAATGACGAGGGCGGTGGCTTTTTCCATCGACATGAGTGAATTCCGATCTTTGTTTAGCGCCCGCCTGTCGCCACGCGGCGTTAAACGAAGATCTCGGGCAACCCCAGTTGCTTCAGATAATATTGCTCGCGATCCCGCATCGCCTTCTCGTCGGCCTGCGTTTTGTCGTCGTAGCCGCAAAGGTGCAAAAGCCCATGGATCACGTACAGCGCCAGCTCCGCGTGAACGTCGTGCCCGCGTTCGTTCGCTTGTTCTTGCGCAACCTCGACGCCGAGGACCAGTTCGCCTTCGAGCTTTTTGGCGTTCGCGGCACTGTAGGGAAACGACAGTACGTCGGTCGGCTCATCGTGATCGAGATATTGCTTGTTGAGCCGATGAATGGTGGCGTTATCGACAAACGCGAGGCTGATCTCGTAATCCTTGATTTCTTCGCCATCGAGCACGGCACGAGCGACGTCGCGCATGCGGCCGCGGTCGATCGGCACGGCTTCTTGGGGCGAATGGATCGCGATTTTGCTCATGCAATCAGGATATCGAAGTACCGAGTACCGAGTACTCAGTACTGCGCACTCACAGGTTCCGCGATCGCCACCTTTGCGGACACCACTTTCGGCATCGATTCGCCCATTACTTCCATTGCGAGTGCCAGGTAATCTTCCGCGCCATTGCACGACGGCGCGTAGCCGAAGATCGACTTTCCGAAGCTGGGCGCCTCCGCGAGCTTGATGTTTCTGCGAATCCGCGCCGCGAAGACGCGAGCCTGATTCCACGGCACGTTGTTCGATCGGCTGTTTTCGAGGAACTCATTGAGATCGCGTTCGACTTCCTGCGCGAGCCGCGTGTTCGTTTCGCACATGCACAAGACGACGCCAGTGACGCGCACCTGCGGATTGATGCGCTTGGCGACGAGGGCCGTCGTTTCCAGCAACTTTCCGAGGCCGTGCAGCGCGAGAAAGTGCGGCTGCAGCGGAATGAAAACCTCACTGGCAGCGCACAGCGCGTTGAGCGTGAGGACGCCGAGTGAAGGGGCGCAGTCCATCAAGATGTAGTCAAATGCCGTTTCGTCCGCCTGTAGGAGATCACGAAGTATCACTTCACGGCCAACGACGCCCGCCAGTTCGACCTCCGCAGCGGCGAGGTTAATGTCGGACCGCACGATCGACAGATTGTCATCGACGTGCTGGCGTACCTCTTCGAGCGGCGTGTTATCGATTAATACTTCATACATCGACGGCGATTGCCCATCCGGCTCGATGCCAAGGTGCGTGCTCGCGTGCGCCTGCGGGTCGAGATCGAGGATGCACACACGCTTGCCCGCCCGCGCCAGCGCGGCGCCGAGGTTGACGGAGGTGGTCGTCTTGCCGACGCCGCCCTTTTGATTGAGGATCGCGATCCGTCGCATAAGAACTCCTTTGGAATGAATCGTCCAAATTATAAACGCCTTCAAGAATTGAGGGAATGCCGGTTTTCCCCGTTTAGCGCTCGCAGAATCCCTCGCGAGTGCGTCGCGCCAAACAACTGCTGGCGTCGCGACCATTTCTCCCGTATATTCGGCCACGACAACCATCATCCTTTGGAATACCCCCATGCGACGCTTCCTCGTCATCACCATCGCGTTCTCGTTGCCGAACTCCGCCGCCGCCCAGCCGCTGCCCGGCACCAAGCTCCTCGAAGGCAAGGACGACCTCGCCCGCGTCATGGTGGACGGCATCCATCGCTATCTCGACAAGGCAACACTCCAGGCCGAAAAGGACCGCGGCAAACACTGGAAGCCCGATTTTTCATCGGTAGACGCGTTCGACAAATCCGTCGCCGCCAATCGCGAACGCTTTCGCAAGATGATCGGCGTCATCGACCAGCGCGTGCCGGTCGTGATGACCAAGATCGCCACCGTCGAACATGCATCGCTGGTCGCGGACACCAAGCAATACAAGGTTTTCGCAGTGCGCTGGACCGTGCTGCCCGGCATGAACGGCGAAGGCTTGCTCCTGGAGCCGAGCGGCAAACCGATCGGCAACGCGATCGCCATTCCCGACGCCGACTGGACGCCTGAGCAGATCGTCGGTGTCTCCCCAGGCGTTCCGAAGGATTCGCAATACGCGCGTCGCCTGGCCGAGGACGGCTACCGCGTCATCGTTCCGACGTTGATCAACCGCAAGGACACGTACTCCGGCAACCCGCGCATCCGCATGACCAAATTGCCGCATCGCGAACACGTCTATCGCATGGCGTACCAGATGGGCCGGCACGTCATCGGCTATGAAGTGCAAAAGGTTCTCGCCGCCGCCGATTGGTTGACGCATCCCCCTCACCCCCAGCCCCTCTCCCCCGAAGGGGAGAAGGGAGTAGCCGTATGGGGCTACGGCGAAGGCGGCCTGATCGCCCTGTACAGCGCCGCCATCGATCTGCGCATCAAGAACACCTACGTCAGCGGCTACGTCAACAATCGCAACGATCTGCACAAGGAGCCGATCTATCGCAACGTCTTCGGCCTGCTCAAGGAATTCGGCGACGCGGAATTGCTGATGCTTGCCGGCGCGCCCAACGGCGCCCGCAAGGTGAACGTCGAATATACGCGCGAACCGAATATCAAGGGCCCGCCGCCGCCAAGAAACATGCGCGCCGACGCCGCTCCCGGCATGCTCAACTTCGCCGATCCGAAGGTCGCGCATGTGGAGTTCGAACGATTTCGCAAGATGACATCGTTCGCCGGCCGATCCGCGACCGTGCTGGAGCCGACGCCGTTCGCGGACTTGATGGACCCGCCCATCGATCAGGCCAGTGAAAAACGTTTGAAAACGCGCCTCGACCGCGTCACCGAACCAAAAGAGCTGCGGCTCGCCTTCGATCCCGAAGATCGACAGAAACGCCAGGTGCAGGACGCCGTCGATTTCACTCATGCGCAGCTCGGCCCGTCCTCCGTGAAGCGCGATGCGTTCTTCTGGAATATGCTCAACAAGAGAACGCTTGCGGACATGCAGAAATCGCAAGAGCCGCTGCGCCAGTACTTCCACGAAAGTGTCATTGGAAAGTTGCCGGGCTCGAACGTCCCGATGAATCCGCGCACGCGCAAGATTTACGACACGCCCAAATGGACCGGCTATGAAGTGGTGCTCGATCTCAACGAGGACGTCATCTGCCACGGCATTTTGCTGGTGCCCAACGACATCAAGAAAGGCGAGAAGCGGCCGGTCGTCGTCTGTCAGCACGGGCTCGAAGGCCGGCCGACTGACGTGTGCGAGCCGACCAAAAAGACGCAGTACTACAATTCGTTCGGGGCCCAGCTCGCGGACCGCGGCTTCGTCGTGTTCGCGCCGCAGAACCCTTACATCTTCAAGAACGATTTCCGCCAAACCGTGCGCAAGGCGAACCCGCTCGGCTTGTCGCTCTACTCATTCATCGTCGCCCAGCACGAGCGCATCCTCGATTTTCTCGTGACGCTGGACTACGTCGATCCTGGCCGCATCGCGTATTACGGCCTGTCGTACGGCGGCAAGGTTGCCATGCGCATCCCGTCGATCGTGACGCGATACTGCCTGTCGATCTGCTCGGGCGATTTCAATGAATGGATCTGGAAAAACATCACGCTCGATTGGGCCGGCAGCTACATGTTCACCGGCGAATACGAGATGTACGAATTCGACCTCGCCAACACCTTCAACTACGCGGAGATGGCGGCGCTCATTGCCCCGCGGCCGTTCATGGTCGAGCGCGGCCATTCCGACGGCGTTGGTTTGGACGAGTACGTCGCGTTCGAATACGCAAAAGTGCGGCGCTTCTACGCGCAGATGGGCATCGGCGATCGCACGGAGATCGAATTCTTCGTCGGCGGGCACGTCATCAACGGGCAGGCGACCTTCGCGTTTTTGCACCGCCACCTGAATTGGCCCGCGAAATAGCCGCTTGCGGCTTCGCGTTCGCACGGCGCCCTGCGAGCGCGAAGCCGCGAGTGGCGTCAGCGCCCCGTATTCTGCTGCAAGAACAACACGATCTTGTCCGCCGGCGAACTGCCCGTTGCGCTGGACGAGCGGCGGCCGATCGACGACGGCGGCGGATCGCCTTGAAAATCCGCGCTTTTCAATAATGTCTTCGTCTCCAGATCAACCACATCGACGGCACACATTTGCGTGTAGCCCAGCCGACCGTTGCTGTACTTGTGCGTCGCCGCCTTGTCCCAGCGGAGAAAGACCACGGTCTTCACGGACGCCGGATTGGCGGCGCGCAAGTCATTCGGCAGTTCGAAATAGAAATGATCCAGACTGTTCGACTGAAGGTCCACCGCGATCATGCCCGGCTTGAACCCTTCTTCGGTCGGTTTCTGATCCGTCGGCGCCGCGGCCAGATATTGTTGCAACGACGGCTGAAACGGATCGAGCGCGGCCGTGCGATAGATCAAGCGGATCAAAAAAAACGCGCCGACGCACATGAAAATGACGACGACGAGCGCGAAGATGCCGAGTCGGATTGCCCACCATGCGCCGCTTCGACCGTGTGCCATGATCGATTCCTCAAATGAAATTCCGGGCGACGCCGGCTTGACGCCAAGCCGGGAAAAAAAGAATCTACCAGATCGGTGGAGGCAAGGGGAAGAAAAAAATGGCCATCACTTTTGCAAAATCAACTTGTTCCGGCGCGTGATGCGCAGGCGATAGGTTTCGCCATCGTGCTCGATGCAGATTTCGCGATCGCCGTCAAAGAGTTCTTGCGTGGAGACGATTTTAGGTAATTTGTCTGATTTGCTCGACGGTGGTGCGGCGGCGTCCGGCAGCGGCTTGTTGGCTTCACTCATGGCGCGGATTCCCCCTTTCCCACCCGCGATTAACGTATCATTGTTGAGACTGAGTGTCAACAATTTTAAAGAACTTTGGATTTTTCTCGTTTTTTTCGTTGCCATCGCTTAGGGTCCTGCTTATCATTCCTTTGTTGAGATTCAGTATCAATTAGAGGCCGCTCCGCCACCGCAGCAGGAACCCTTCCTCGCACCCGTTCGCAATGCGCCTCGCACCTTCTTTTTCACGAAAGGAGTGCGTAGCCATGCGCACGCGGACGAACCGTTTTGCCTTCACGTTGATTGAGTTGCTCGTCGTGATCGCCATCATCGCGATCTTGATCGGGCTGTTGGTCCCGGCCGTTCAGAAAGTACGCGAGGCTGCCGCGCGTACGCAGTGCTTGAACAATCTCAAGCAGGTCGCGCTGGCGACGCAAAACTTCCATGACGCGACCAGGAGCTTTCCCTATGCGGCCCTCGACTATCAACCGGGAGAAGTGACTGCGTCGTACGAGACGGGTTTCATCAAGATCTTGCCGTTTCTTGAGAAGGACGCGATCGCCAAACGCTGGGACCCGAAGTTGCCTCGCAACAGCACGATCGATACCGACGGCGACGGCTTCACGAACGCGATGCTGCAAAAAATGACGATCCCCGCCTTTACCTGTCCGTCGATGTCGCCGCCGA
>DAIOGM010000084.1:0-20923 GCA_036745215.1 Gemmataceae bacterium | reverse complement strand
CGGGAGAGATGCACGTCGGTCTCGATGGACGTGACACCCAGATCGATCGCGACCTCGAAGCTCGGCAGCGTGTTCTCCGTCATCAAGCCGTGGGCGCCGCGATGGCCTTGGATGTCGAATGCCATTGGAGTTTTCATGACAAATCCGCGCGATCGATACGCAAAACCGCAAGCGAGTTTTGACTACGTTTTCGCACGCCCATTGGCAACGCGGTGGACTTTTGTTATTCTCTCGCCATGAACATTCGCAACATGACGGCCGCCGACATCCCATTCGCGTTGCGGCTCAAGGCTCAGAACAACTGGAACCAAATCGACGCGGACTGGCATCGCCAGCTCCAACTCGAGCCAGCCGGCTGCTTCGTCGCGGAACTACCCTCACCCCCGACCCCTCTCCCAGGAGGAGAGGGGAGCGTGCCCGTCGGCACCGCGTGCGCCTGCGTCTTCGGCAACATCGCGTGGATCAACTTCGTCCTCGTCGATCAGGCCCATCGCGGCAAGGGCATCGGCTCCGCGCTCATGAAGCATGTCATTCAATATCTCGACGAACGGGGCGTCGCGAGCATTCGACTCGATGCGACGCCGCTGGGCCAGCCCGTGTACACCAAGCTCGGCTTCGTCGGCGAGTTCACCCTCGAACGCTACGAAGGTGTGCTGCCGCAATCCGAATCGGATCATTATCTGCCCCGCCGCGAAGGCGGCGCCCGCGTCGTGCCGCTCGCGCCCGACGATCTGCCGGCCGTGATCGCGATGGACGAGGCCGTCACCGGCACGCGGCGCGAGCGATTGCTGCGGCGCCTGTTCGAAGAGGCCCCCGGAAATGCGCTCAAATACGCGCCGGGCGGTGAATTCAAGGGATATTGTCTGTGGCGGCCCGGCTCGAACGCCTGGCACATCGGCCCGCTGCAAGGGTCCGTCGGCGCCGGTCTGCATCTCTTATCGCACGTGGCACGCCGATTGACCGGCCAGCGCGTTTACATCGATGTGCCCAAAGCGCACGAAGTCGCGTGTATCATCGCGGAATCGCTCGGCTTGACGTTGCAGCGCCCGTTCCTGCGCATGTGCCGCGGCGAGAGCGTCGTCGAACGCGAACATCTGCATCTGTTCTGGGCGAGCTTCGGGCCGGAGAAGGGCTGATCAGCGCCCCACGCCCAGGCCGTCCGCGACGCGATTGATGTAGTTGAACCAGCTCGCAATCAAATTAATCTGCAAAATCGCTTGATCGCTGAAGCCTACGGCGCGCAATCGATCCAAATCGTCCGGCGTCACTCGCATCGCATGACGCGTCAGTTTCGCGGCGTAATCGAGCATCGCTCGATCCGCGTCGTTGAGCGCCGCTTTCGTGTAATCCCGCGCCAACTGGCCGGCGAGCTCTGCGTCAAGTGACGCGATGCGCAGAAACTCGGCGTGGCTCTCCCGTCAGTAGACGCAACCATTGATGGCAGACACGACTGTCGCGATCATCTCGTGCTGCCGGCGCGCCAGCGGCAAGTCGGCGGCGATCATGGCGCCGAACGCGGACATGGAATGTTTGAGCGCTTGCGGAATCAAACTGTGAGCGGCGACGATGCTGTCCGCGGTGCCGTCGGCGCGACGCACGGCAGCGACTTCGATGCCGTATTCGGGCGGATAGAGGGAATAAACGTCTTGATAGGCTTGTCGCAGTTCGCCCTGCGCATCTTGGAAGGGAGTGATCTGAATCCACGTCATGGCGTCGCCTCCTTGTGCCAGTATATCACGAACGCCGCTTGCGGTTTCGCGCTCGCGGCGCCACGCGAACGCGAAGCCGCAAGCGGTTGCAACCGGCCGTCGTCGCGCCAAGCAAAAACGTCACAATCGCTCCGTTCGCGCCGCCATTCGCTCAATCTCAAGATTTCTCACCGTAATGACGCATTGGTGCGTTCGATACAAACAAGAACAACCTCGATTGTCTCCCTTGATCGGATGCCATCATGAAGCGCCTGCTCCTGTTGATGCTCTTGTGCGTCGCTTCCTGCAAACACACCTCGCCGCCGCAAGATCCGCCGCCGGGAGGCGTCAACATCGACGCGCCGTTCGTGCGCATCCGCACCAACAGTCCGCCACAACAGCCGGTTGAACCCTATTCGTCGCGCGTATTGCCGCTGCGTTAACGTTTGCGAGCCACGGGGTTTATCCCCGTGGTAAAGACGCCCTTCCACGGGATAAACCCCGTGGCTCGCCACATTTTCACGAAACATTTGCAATTCGCACTTCCATCGCTTATCATCCCCCCATCACCCGCCAATCCACCAGCTGAGGAGACGCACCATGTCCGATTCGACACGCCGCGACTTCATCAAGCAAGCAAGCGTCGCCACCGCCGGCGCCGCGGCCCTGTCCGCGACAAGTTACGCAGCCGTGCAAGGCGCCAACGAACGCATCAACGTCGGCGTCATTGGCCCCGGCGGCATGGGCACGAGCCATATTCGCACCCTCGTCACGCAGAAAGATGTGCGCATCGTTCAGGTCTGCGATGTCGATCGGACGCGTTTGGCGACCGCCGTGAAGAACGCGACCGTCGATGGCCGGGAGCCGACCTCGACGGGCGACATGCGGCGACTCCTGGAGAACACCGAGATCACGGCCGTGTTCATCGCGACGCCGGATCACTGGCACGGACCGGCGTCGATCCTGGCGCTCGACGCGGGCAAGCACGTCTATGTCGAGAAGCCCTGCTCGCACAACATTCGCGAAGGCCGGCTCATGATCGACGCTGCCCGCCGCGCTCGCAAGATTTGCCAGGTCGGCACGCAGAGCCGATCGACCGAGATGAACATGACAGCCGTCCGCATGATTCACGAAGGAGCGATCGGCGACGTGTTGTCGGTGCGCGTCTGGAACAGCCAGCAGCGCGGCACCATCGGCCGACTCAAGCCGAGCGACGTGCCGAAGGATCTCGATTACGAAAACTGGATCGGCCCCGCGCCGATGGTGCCCTATCAAGCCAACCGAGCGCATGGCCGCTGGCGCTGGTGGCACAACTTCGGCACCGGCGACATGGGCAACGACGGCGTACACGACCTCGACGTCGCCCGCTGGGGCCTCGGCGTCGATACGCATCCATCCACGATCACGGCGCTCGGCGGCAAGTACTTCTTCGACGACGATCAAGAATTCCCCGACACGCAAGCCGTTATCTTCGAATGGCCAAGCGCCGGCAAGAACAATCAGAAGAAGCAGATGATCTTCGAACAACGCATCTGGACGCCGTACAAGATGGAAGGCTACGAGAATGGCTGCGCCTTTTACGGCACGCGCGGCATGTTCATCGTCGGCCATTCCGAGGGCTGGCGTCTGTACGGCCCGCGCAACAAGGAACTCAAGACGGTCTCCGGCGGCGCCAATCTCCTGGCGCATCACCGCAACTTCTTCGATTGCATCCGCAACAATCGCACGCCGGCCGCCGACATCGAGATCGGCCATCTGTCGTCGTCGTTGTGTCACTTGGGCAACATCGCGACGCGAGTGCGGCGCGTGATCAACTTCGATCCGAAGACGGAAGAGATTCTCAATGACAAGGACGCCGCCCCGATGGTGCGCCGCACCTATCGCGACCACTGGGGCCGACCGCGCGGGGCGTGAATGGGGCCGACGGCGAACCTATGCAACCGCCCCCGCCCATGTTACGCTCACATTGGCGGAGGGTTGATCGTCTCATCGTCTCACCACCCCCCCTTGCTGCGCAAGACGAACGACCCGTTTCGTTGAATGCATGCAGAATTTGGCTGAAACGAATGCCCTTTTTCGCGAAAAGAATGGGCCAAAAAATGAAACGAACGGCCTCGAAAATGAAACGAACCCCGTCAAAAATGAAATCCATGGACTTTTAACGAGAAGAACCCACGCGAAAACGAGAACAACGGCCTGGAAATCGAGAAGAACCCGTTGTTTTTCGAGACGAATGCCCATTTTTTTTGGACGAACTCTGCATGCAATTGACCCAACCGCGTTTCCTCGTTGGCTTGCTCGTCCTCGTTCTCGGCTGCACCGCCAACACGGAATCGCCTAAAGGTCAGCCTGGCGACGTCAAACTCGATGCAGCTGAAAAAATGGTCCGAGCCGTCATCGCGGAACAAATGAAGGTCGATGCGTCGGCCATCCGAATGGATAATTCGATTTCCGACCCTCCGACAAAAGCTGATGACCTGGATCTGGTCGAGATTGTGATGACCTTGGAGGAACGGGTTGGCGTGGAAATAACGGACGCCGCCATCGAGCGGTACCTCGGCGGCAAAATGATCAACGCGCCGCCGCGAATCACGCCGAATCAGTTGGCGAGAATTGTCCGCGAGGCGCCGAAGCTTGAGGTGAAGCGGAAAAAGTAAGTCATTCGAAAATTGAACCACGGGGAGCACGGGGAGCACGGGGAGAAAACGAGAGTTTTGATACTCTGAATTTTCCCAGTGCTCCCCGTGCCCCCCGTGGTTCAATTCAGGGCGGCATCCCGTGCGAATTCAAATCCGCCGAATCGCCTTCTCAATCTCATCCAAAAACTCCGGATCGCCGAACGCGACCGTTTTGCCCCAGATGCGCGTGCCGGGAACGTTCGGAATCGAGCTGAGTTCGAATTGATCGCCGAGGATCGCGATCCATACTTTGCCGTGCCATTCCGGACCGAAGGGCTCCACCTTCATCAACTCGGCGACCACGGGCCAATCGACCGATTCGTGTGTCACCAGGAAGCCGAATTCAAGCATGCCGTCGGCGCGATCGGATCGGCAATGATAGCCGGCCGCGGCGATTCGACTTTGCGCTTGTTTCAAGTTGTCAAAGGTGATGGCCGGCGAACGGAAATACGACACCAGCAGCAGCAGCCCGCAAATGCTCACGACACTAAGGCAATCTCTTGTTCTCATGAGATCGGCTCCGGGGAGGGAAGCGGCAACTCATCGTTACGAGTAGTTCGTCCTTGCGATGAAGATATTTGGCGTTCATTGCCAAATGTCGAGAATTGCGCTTAGACACGCAGGCCGCCTGCGGGTTCGCGTTAGAATCGTGAAGATTCGGCTCTTCCTCCCCTCTCCCCCGCCAAGAAAAACAGGGCGCTTGCAACAAAGGGATCGGCGGGGGAGAGGGGCCGGGGGTGAGGGGGAATACGATTGATTCAGTAATCCATTTCCCCCTCACCCCCGGCCCCTCTCCCCCGGCCATTCTGCGACTCGCGAGACACTCGTCGTTGCAGGCCGGGGGAGAGGGGAGCAAGAACTACTACTTCTTGGTTTCGTCAAGCCGTTTGCGCAGGTCGCGCAGCTCGGCGTTGATACGTTCCAGCTGCCGGCTCAGTGCTTCCAGGTCCGCGGCCGCCGGAGTCGGCGCTGCTTTCTTTTCGGCGCTCTTCGGCGCCGTGATGGCCGACTTGAATTCAGGCTCGTGCGTCTTGGATATCGTGGACTTGAACAATCCTTTTTTCTGCAAGTCCACTTCGATGTTTTGGTGCATTTTCTCAAGCAGTTTTTTCAAGTCCAGGTCGTGCAGTTGCTGCACCTTGCCGTCTTCGATGGACAGGATGATGATCTTCTTGCCGCCGTGTTCCATGACCTTCCAGCCGGCAGTCGCCGGGACCGCTGGTGCGTACGCGATCGGAGGTACGGGCGGGACCGGGCGCACCTGATAGGTGCGCATGCCCGATTGCACGCCCGCTTGCAGCGCTTTGCGAATCTCGGCGCCGGAGCCGGGCTTGATCGCTTCGGCTTTCTTGACGAGTTCCTCGATGCGCGGATCGGATTTGCCAATCCAACTGTATGCTTCGAACGTGCCTGCCGAAGCGTCGCCGTGCTTCGCAATGAGCTTGCCGGTGGCGACATCGATTACGGTTACGGTTTGGCCGTCGGTCTTGATCAACAGCTTGCCATCGGGGCTGAACGTGACGCCTTTGGCAGCCTCACCTTTTTTCTCGACTTTGATTTTGAGCACCTCCACTTCCTTGCCGTCAAGGTCCTTTTTCTGTGTTGGCTGCACCTGCTGCAAAATGGCGAGGTCGCACAGATCGATTTCCTTGCCATCGACGATGATTTTGATTTGCACTTTTTTCGCCGGCTGCGCTTGCGCCTGCGAAAAAGCAGTGGCGGCCGTGGTCAGCAAACACGCGGCCACGAGGAAGCCGGCGCTCAGGAGTTTGCCGGGCAGAGATAGCTGGATCATTGGTTTTCTCTCCTTTTCAAGCAACCTTAGGACCCTGGCTTCCAGCCCAACGCGGGCCGATTCGAGCAAGCCAAGAGGAACCGGAACGGATTTCACATCGAGAAAGCGCTCGGCCGAATCGACCAGTAGCTCGGCGTACGCGATATGGTCGCACTGGCCTTGCAGGGCGCAATCGTCGCAAATGCTTTCGCGCAATTCATTGAGGCGACGCGCGAGAATGTAAACGAGCGGGCACCACCAGAACAAAACGACGGCGAGCTGCTGAGCGAGGGCAGCCCAGTGATCGCGCCGCGCGATGTGAGCGGCTTCATGCAGGAGCACCGCCTCCCATTGCGGCTGTTGCCAGTTTGCCGGCGCCGGCTCGGGCAGCACGATCGTCGGCCGCAGAATGCCCATCACCATCGGCATCGGCGCGGCCGGGGAGACGCGCACATCGGGGAATTGACGCAAGCCGAGCTTTTGCGCGAGTTGCGTTTGCAGTTCGTCCGTCCAGAACGCGGGACGCCACGCGGGTCCGATCAACGCGCGACGTTGTTTCCACAATCCGAATAGCAAGCGCGTGATGCCAAGGAACGTGCCTAGCAACCAGATTGCCAAAAGCGAACCGATGACGATAGGACCGAAAGCGGGCCGCGTTTCCGTTTCGGCCGGTGCGTCCACCGCGGGGCGATTCAGGAATTCGTCGAGCATTTCCATGGGAACGCGAACGATTTCGACTTCTTCCGGCGCCGCCGTGACGATGGCATCCTGAAAACGTTGCCCCAGCGCGACCAGCGCCGGCACCGCGAGCAATAAGATGACGCCGGCGAACAAGACGCCATAACGCAACGGTTCGGAACGGCGCCGCAGCATCAGTACTGTCAGAAGGACGACGGCGCTGACCGCGACGCCGCCCAACGCGACGCGCAACGCGAAACTCGGGATGTCCCATTCGCTCAAATGATGCCAAACGTTCATGACTTCCCCTCCTCGCGGCGACGCCGCGCCTGGTCGAGCATCTTGCGCAGTCGCTCGACGTCTTTCCTGGTCAAACTGAATGCATCGTTGCCCAGGAGCGCGGAGACGAGTTCGACCGTCGAGCCCTGGAAGAAATCGGACACGAAGCCCGACACGAGTTGTTGCGAGGCGTCGTCCTTCGACAGCGTGGCGCGAAACCGCGTCGGGCCATCGCCCGGCAGCCGTTTGAGCCAGCCGCGTTTTTCGAGGCGATCAACTTGATTGAGCACGGTCGTGCGGCCGATCGTGCGTTCCGCTGAAATCGCTTGCCAGATTTCCGCGACGGTGATGCCCGCGTCGCCCGCCTGCCAGATTGCCGCCATGATCTCATACTGGGCGGCGGTGAGGCTTCCTTTGGGTTCTTGCATGAATGTAATCCTTTCGACATGTCTTTCGCGAGCCGCGGGGTTTATCCCCGCGGATTGGACATCCTTCCACGGGGATAAACCCCGTGGCTCGCCGAGCGACGACACATGTCGTCAAGTTTAATTTTGACGACAGTTGTTGTCAAGTGGAATAATCCTCCTTTTCGTTGCCAGACCTATAATGTCTCCCGTCCGCAAATCCGCAACCCCAGGCAGATTGACGATGACCAGCGGCGAGATCCACATTCGCGTCCGATATGCCGAGACGGATCGCATGGGCTTGCTGCATCATGCGAACTATCTGGTATACTTCGAGCAAGGCCGCACCGAGCTGTTGCGCCAGCAGGGCTTTTCCTATCGCGACATCGAAGATCAGGGTTTTTACCTGGTGCTGACCAAAGTCCAGGTCCGCTACAAAAGCCCCGCGTACTACGACGATCTGCTGACGTTGAAGACGATCGTGCAGCGCGTCACGCTTGTTAAAATTGAGCATCGCTACGAACTTCTGCGCGACGGCATCCTTCTTGCTGAAGGAGAAACCACGCTCGGCTGCGTGGACAAAAGCGGCAAAGTCCAGGCGTTGCCCGACATGCTTTGTTTCAAAGAGGAATCCTGAACGTGCGACAGCTTCTCATCCGCGGTTTGATGCCTCTGCTCTTTTGCACGCTGCCGTTCTTGATCGCGGCGCTGGTGCTGATGTGCATTCCGCACAAGGCGCTTACGTTTTTTCTCGATCACATGGGCATGATGGAGGTGCTCATCCTCGTCGGCGGCACGGCGCTGTTTTGCGTGCAAATGGTGTTGTCCTGGATCGCATTGCGCTGGCGCGACACCCGTTTTGATGAACGCGCCGACAAATGGCTGTCGAACCTGGCTCAAGCAGCCGAGTGGTTTCCGATGCTCGGGCTGATCGGCACCGTCGCGGGCATTTTGGAAGCGTTCGCGACGCACGGCGCCGGCACGGTTATTCAGCCGCGCATCATCGCGCCCGCCATTACCGCGACCGGAGCGGGCTTGTTCATGGCGCTCGTCAATATTTTGCCGACGTGGATCGTACTTCTGGGCCGCGACTTGATTCTCCTGTTGAGCGGCGCCGCTGCCGAGCCGCCGGGAGAGTCGTCATGATTCGGATGCCGCGGCGCAGCGTGACGCGCTTTTTCATTCCGCTTATCGACGTGCTTATTCTGCTCTTTTGCATCTTCCTGTTAATGGAGTTCGAGACCGGCGTCAAGGCCGATGCGGATAGCGAAAGAGCCGAGGAGGTCGCGTTCGAGAACACCAAGCTCGAAGGCGAACTGGCGCGACGCTTGAACGAATTGCACAAATTCGAGGAGCTTCGGCCCCAGCTCACGGAACTCGATCAACTGCGCCAGGAAGTCGATCGCCTGCGCAATGCCAACCAGCAAGAGCTGCGCAAACGCGTCTACGTGCGGACCATTGAGTACGACGGCAAGGACGGCACAATTTTCTTTTACGACGAGTCGCGACCCGATCAGCCGATCGTCAAGATTTCCGACGTCAAGACGGCCCACACCCTCATCGAACGGCACAACAAAGAGGCTGCAACGACCGGTCGAGCCGTGTATTATCAATTCACTCTGCCGCGGCCGTATCGATTCATCTACCCGACCGCAACGCAGAAAACGGAATACGCCCGGTGGTTCGCGGGGGCGGCCAACTCGCTCGAGGTGAAAGCCAAATGATCTTCGCACAAAGCCTCGCCGACTTCGGCCTGACGGAAGGCGTGCTTTTCGTCGTTCGCATCATCGCAGCGGTCGGCGGCGCGGTCGTCGGCTGGTTCGTGTTTGATCCATTGACGCGCCTCACGTATCGCGCCTGGTATCGCGCGCCGACGCCGGGCGCCGTCTTGTTCACCACGAAAGGCTCCGCGGCCGCGTTACTGGCGACGCTCATCTACGTCTTCATCCCGCTTGGCGGAGGCGGCGGCGGACTCGGCTGGGGTCCCGGCAAAGGCGGCGAGCCCGGCAAAGGCAAAGGGGACGGCGGCGACAAGGTCGTCAGCGATGGCGCGAACAAGGATCCGAAAACGCCCAAGGACAAGGACAAAATCGACACGCCCAAATCGACGGGCAAGATCGAGACCATTCAAATCGAAATCCTCGGCGGCAAACGCTTCGAAGACGACGGCAAGGATCGCTTCTATCTCATCGAACGCAAAAAGCCCGCCGTCGCCATCGACGACGTGGACGCGTATTTCAAGAAGAACGAAGGCAAGATCGAAGTCGTCGCCGTCCTCACGAAAGACACGGGCATCGAACTCGACCTGATCGGCAGCCCGCTCGACAAGTTGCGCAAGCGCGCGGCTGAGTACAAGATCAAGATGTTGACGCTGAATGAGGACTGAGACGGCAGGACGTCCGTTGATTTCTCCCCTCTCCCCCGGTACTCCGGGGGAGAGGGGCCGGGGGTGAGGGGGTTAGCATCCCACGCGGAAACGTCAAGCACAACCGAGGGATACTAAGCCCCCTCACCCCAGCCCCTCTCCCCCGGAGTACCGGGGGAGAGGGGTAACCGGCGCGACGATTCCGATAGAAATTATTTGCACCCAAACAAAGACTTGCACTAATGGCAACTCCTCGCCTGCATCTGTTCGGACCGCCCGGCGCCGGCAAGACGACGCTGGTGGAAGCCCTCGCCCAGGAAAAGGCCGCGGGACCGAAAGTGGAGTTCGTCGATTGCAGCGGCGAATGCGCCCTCAAGATGCTTGAGACGAAAGAGCCGTTCGTCAAAACGAATCCCGTGACGAAGCCGATCCTCGACGCCGACGGCGTTGTGCTCACCATCGACGTGTCGGCGCCGAAGAAGCAAGAAACCTTTCAACAAGCCGCCGATTGGCTCAACGCGCTTCATGAATATCGCGGCCGCCGCGCCGACGTCGGCGCACTTCCGGTCTATGTCGTTCTCACCAAGTGCGACCAGCTCGTGCGCAAGGACGACACGCTCGAGGCCTGGAAGAAGCGCGTTGAGGATACGAAGTCGCATTATGTTGAACGATTCAATCAAGTCCTCGATGAGCATTCGCGCGGCTTTGGCTCGATTCGGCTCAAGGTGTTGACCACCGCGATCAAGGCGCCGGTGTTCAACGACAAGCCGCTCAAAATCAAGGAGCCGCTCGGCGTTGCCGAGTTGTTGCGTCACAGTGCTCGTTCGGCGTCCGATTATCAAGATCGCCGCGTTCGCTCGCAAGGGCGATTGCAAAACGTCCTCGCCGGCCTGGTCGGCTTGATCGTGATTTTGGCGCTCGTCGTCGCGTTCCTGGTGGAGTTTCAGCCGGAGGCCCGCTCGACGGTGCTCGAGGAACGCGTGCAGTTGATCCTGCCGAAAGCAGAGGCGACCGCGGCCCAGCGCATGCAAGGGACGCCGACGCGCCTGGAGGAAAAGCACAAGATTCTGACCGAGATCGAGAATCATGATGACTTCGCCCGCCTGCCTTCCAGCGAACGCGACGCCGTCTCGGCGTATCGCAAGGAAATCGCCGATTATTTGCAGCGCTATCACGAAGCGGAGATTGCGCTCAAGTTGCCGCATCTGGCGAAGAACCAGCAGGAGTTCGACAAGCAGGAAGCCGACGTGGCTTCGTTCAAGTTGACGGCAGAACAGGCGCAGAGGTGGGCCGATACTCGTCTAGGGCGGCGCGTCGAGCAGGTGCGGAAGGAATACGCATCGCTGCATCAAGCGCTCAACGAAGAAGAGAAATGGATTCGCAAGGAGACCGACAAGGCATCGAAGCTCTTGAAAGACGGCACGAGCGTGTACGGCAAACTGCTTGACGACGAGAAGAGCGCTCAAAGCGCTGCCGTCGCGTGGATGCGGCGTTTTCAGGAGTCGCAGCCGAAGCCGCATCAACCGCGCGAGGACAACGTGCCGGGCGTGACGCGCGTCATCTGGGAAGACCTCGGCAAGTTCGATCAAATCAAGAAAGCGCACAAAGATTGGCTGGCGGCCAAGAGCGAGGTTGCGGGCCTGGCGAAGTTGATCGAGAAGAAGTTGAAAGCGAATTGAGCTGATGCGTCGCGTCAACAATCCCGCGGTGTCATTGAGGTGGATTCCTCAATGACGCTTTTTGACGTTGCGAATAAATGAAAGCACCGAAGGTGCGCGATGTTAGAGCCCAGGGCAACGCCCTGGGAAATACGAACCATTCTAAAAGCCCCGAAGGGGCGCGATGCTTCTCTTATGGGACGATCGCGCCCCTTCGGGGCTTTCATTTTGGTTGATACGTTCCCAGGGCGTTGCCCTGGGCTTTAACATTTTCGCACCTTCGGTGCTCGAAAAAGCACAACTTCAGTATTCATATTTCGGGTTATGATGGAGCGCAGCAAGTCCGACTTAATGATGGTCCGTCCCCGCCGAATCGTCGTTTTCCCGAATCCATTCGCCGAGCTTGACGATCGACTGCTTGCAATCCTCCAGCGCGTGCAATTCCGGTAGCGGCCCTGACTCCGCTTCAAGCGCCGGCGGCGGCAGCGAATGAATCTCGCCGAACACGACGCGAATCCGCGGCGTCACGCCGGGCACGTGATTGTCGATGGAGCCGCAAAATACCGGCAACAACGGCGCGTTGGTTTCCATGTGCAATTGATGCACCAGGGCCGCGACGGCGCCGGATTGCTCATCGTGATCGAGGCTGACGGCCAAAAGATGCCCGCCCTGCAACGTCTGAAACGCCTGGCGCTTGGCCTCGATCCACGATGCGTCGCCATCGTTCGGCCGCACCACGATCAAGGTGGTCCGCTGAGCCAGAGTTCGCAGAAGCGCGGCGTCCAGCGTCGCGGCGCCGTTTTCGATGAGCACGACCTTCGTTGAACGATCGGTTGCCGAAACGAGCTGAAGGCAATCGGTCAGGTTCTTGCAATTGGTCGCCAGGATGACAGGCCCCTCCGTCGGCAAGTTTTGCATGCCGACGGCCTTGATGCGATATTTGCCGATCGAGCGCATCCAGAAGAGCATGCGCACGAAGAAGTCGGGGAGCTTGCGCAAGAGCAGGACGAGGATGCCCAGCGTCATCATGGCCGCGCCGAGAAAGAGATACATCGGCAAGCGTTCGTTGTCGTATTGCTTTCGCAAGTTCGTGCCGGCCTTGCGAATCAGAAAATGCCGGGTGCCGCGCAGCTCAAAGCGAGCGACGACGACGTCATCTCCCTTCTGAAGATTGCCGCCCAGCGCATCGAAAAAGTTGTCGTCGAAATTGAGGGTGTGCTCTTCGACGAAATCGTCTTCGCCGAAGCCGAAGACCTCCATGAGCCAGTTGCGCTCTTCTTCTTTCTGTTTTTCCTCTTTTTGGATCTGGTCGATGTTCTTCTTGCCCTTCGCCACGAATTCGAAGACCCCTTTTTCGTTGGCAACGATGACGCGTTCGATCTTGCCGTGCTTGTGTTTGACAAACTCGATTTCCTGGATCTTGCCGACGGCGATATTGTCTTTGACATCGACGACCGGCGTCATGTTGCTGAGCCGGCCAAGCTGCACCAAAACGTTGAACAGGATCGACGCGGCGATGGCGCCGGTGACATTGATGAAGTTGCTGGTGGCGACGAGTTCGCCTTTGCTCTTTTTCGGCGCGCGGTGCTGCAACAGTGTGTAGAGCGGCACCATGTAGAAGCCGCTGAAGAAGCCGATGATGATGAGCGCGATGACCAGCACCCACGTCACCTCGATCGCGAGCGCCGCGATGACGAGCGCGAAGATCATGCCGAGGCAGCCAAGCGGCACGAGGCCCAGCTCGATCTTGCCGCCCGATAGAAACCCGGCGAGCGGACTGCCAAAACCGACGCCGAGCGCGACCGTCGCCACGACGAAGCTCGTTCGCTGCTCGTCCCAGCGCGGATTGCGCGTCTCGCCGTGCATGTACATCGACGCGCGCATGTACGACACCATGAACACGAAGAACGCAATGCCGAGGACGGCGAGCGCCAATGGCCGCGAGCGAAACATCAGCTTGAGGTTTTCAACGAGCGGCTTGATCGGATTGACGGGAAACGGCCGATCGGGACTCGCCGCCGGCAGCCAGGCGATCATGAAGCTGGCCGCGGCGCCGATCGCCGAAAGAACGAGCAGAATGATGCCGATCCAGATTTCCTGGTTCGGCAGCACGTTGCTGAACAGGTAAAACAACAAGCCGCCGCAAACGGTGCCGAAGATGCTCGCCAGAAACGTCGTCGATTCGAGGACGCCGTTGCCGCGCGACAGGATGTGCGGCCGCAAGATTTCCGGCATCGCCCCGTACTTGGCCGGCGCGAAGAACGCGGCGTGCATGCCCATCAGGAACACGCTGGCCATGACGAGCCAGCCGCCCAGGCGCGGCATGCCCGCGTGGGAGCCGCAGAAAAAGCCGGCCATGAGGACCAGCGAGATGACGACCTCGGCGACCTTCCAGACGCGCAGCGTCAACGTTTTCGAATAGCGATCGGCGTAGTAGCCTGCGAGCGTGCAAAAGATCGCCCACGGCGAATAGAACAAGATGGGCATCAACGTGATCGCGTTCGCCTCGGTCAGGATGCCCGTATGAATTGCATAAAACATCGCCGCCGCGTGGATCGCTTGATCGTTGAAGCCGGCCAGGAACTGGGCGACGATCAAGCCGACGAAGGTGCGATTGCGAAGATTCTCGGCCGGTTGATACGCCATGGGGCAATCCATTCCGACGGACTACTGAACGGTTGATCGGTCGGCGACTATAGAATTGTATGGACCCAATGTTGTTCAGAGCACTCCGACGGCGCGTCGCCTAGGATATAATACCTATGACCGAAACCGTCGTCTCCTTGCCGACGCTCTTGCCGCGCGATGCCGCGGGACACAAGGGGGACTTTGGCCGCGTCCTCGTCATCGCCGGCAGCCGCGGCATGTCCGGCGCCGCGGTGCTGTGCGGCAGCGCGGCGTTGCGCGCGGGGGCGGGATTGGTGAAGGTGGCGGTGCCTGCGGAAGTCCTGCCGATCGTCGCCGCCGGCAATCCGTGCTACACGACGGCCGCGTTGCCGGGCGATGCCGATGGCCGCGTCGCCCATGCCGCGTTCGCGGCGATTGCCAGCCTTGCCGATGCGCATGATGTCATCGCGATCGGGCCGGGTCTTGGTCAAAGTGCTGAGTTGTCGGCGTTGTTGTTCGACGTGGTCGCCAAGATCGCCAGGCCGATCGTGATCGACGCGGACGGGCTCAACGCGTTTGTCGGCCACGTGGACATGCTGCGCGGCAACGGCTCGCCGCGCATCATCACGCCGCATCCGGGCGAGTTCGCGCGTCTGTTGCACTCCGATGTCAAGAACGTGCAAGCCAACCGCCAGGCGCTCGCAGTCGAGTTCGCCAATGAACAGCACGTGATCGTCGTCTTGAAAGGGCCCGGCACCATCGTCACGGACGGCGAACGCGTGTACCGGAACACGACCGGCAACCCCGGCATGGCGACCGGCGGCACCGGCGACGTCTTGACCGGCGTGATCGCGGCGCTCATCGGCCAGCATCTATCGCCATTCGACGCGGCCCAGCTCGGCGTTCACGTGCATGGGTTGGCGGGGGATTTGGCGCGCGACCAGATTGGCGCCGTCAGCATGATCGCGACGGATTTGCTCGATTTTATGGCCCCCGCACTTCGGCAAGTTCAGGCATAATATAAGAGGTATTGATTAGCGACGTTTACCAGCGTTTCGAACCAAAAAGGGACGTCCATGGAATTGTTTTGCCCGCATTGCACGCGCCGCGTGTCGGTTCCCGATGATAAGGCTGGGCAGGTGATGAGCTGCCCCTTGTGTGCGAAGCAATTTCAGGCGCCGGCGCTGGCGCCGCCGCCGATCGCGCCGGTTCCGCCCATGCCGGCGCCGCCGAGTGCGCCGCAACCGGAATCGACATACAGCGCCGGCGAACCCCCGCTTGCGCCGAAGGCGACGCCGAGCGAGCCGGATGCCGCCGCGCCGCCGCCGCCGTCCCTACCGGGCGATTACACGCACTCCGTTGGCGTTTGCTTGAACGACTCCTGGCTCGCATTCGTGCCGCCGGCTTGTGTGTTCCTTGTTTTCATTCTGTCCTTTTTTAGCTGGCATTTGCCGGTGCCTAATCTCGACGATCCGTTGGCAAGCGTGCCCGCCTTGAGCATGTGGGGCCTGGGATTCAATCAATGGGAATTGAAGTTCGTCGCGTACATCATCATCATGATTCCAACCAGCCTGCTAACCTATGCCGCGTTGCCGTTCGACAAGGGCTGGATTCCCGCGCCGCCGCCGATTGCGCCGTTCATGCCGTTCAAGAACGTGCTCGTCGGCCTGCTGCTAGGCCTGGCGTTTTTAATGTTGTGCATCGATTACTTGACCGCCCACTTCGGCAGCAGTAATCCGATTGCGCTCGCGTTCAAGCTGGCGTTTCGCCTGCACTTCTTCGCCATGCTGGCAAGCTTCGGCATGTTTTGGTTGAACTGGCGCAAGAAGAACAACCTGCCGCTGCCGAGAGTGGACGCACGCTGGTGATTTGGCGAGCCACGGGGTTTATCCCCGTGGGATGACGCCGATTACCACGGGGATAAACCCCGTGGCTCGCCGAGATCAAGTCCCCCACTCGGCCGCGTCTTCGCCGTCCAGGCGCAAGGTTAAACACTTCGCGCTGCCGCCGGCTTTGATGAATTCGTCCAGCTCAACGAGATGGCACGTGTACCCTTCGGAGCGCAGATCGGCGGCGAGCTGATCGCTTCCCGCGTTGACAATCACGTCCTTGCCCACCACGACCGCATTGCACGCGAATCGTTCCGCCTCCCTTTCCATGACCGGAATCAGCGTCGGAATATGACGCCGCAACACCTTTCGGCCATAAGCGTCGAACGCGCCGGGAAAATAGATCGCCTCGCCCGGCGCGAGCGGGCAGAAGCACGTATCGAGATGATAGAACCGCTTATCAACCAACTCGACCGGCAATACCATGCGTTCCAGAACGTTGCCCAGATGCAAGTGCCCCGCGGCATGACTGCGAATGCGATAGCCGGCGAACAAGATCGGTCCGCAGAATAGCGCGTCGCCCGCTCCTTCAAAATAAAAGCCATCGGGAAGACGCTCGACGGTGAAGCCGTGCGCTTGAAACCATTCATCGAAGTGCGGCGTCTCGCGCTGGCGTTCGGGATGCGCGAACCGCGAGCTGAAAAAGCGATTGCCGAAGACGAGCCCCGCGTTGGCGGTGAAGACGAGATCGGGCAGGCCTTCATGGGGCGTCATCAGCTCGATCTTGACGCCGAGCTTGATGAGCGCGTCGTGCAGGTCGCGCCATTGCTGGCGGGCGCGATCGGGCGCGGCGCCGCGAGCGCGCGACATCCACGGGTTGATCTCGTACTCGATGCCGTAATAGTTCGGCGGGCACATCAGGATGCGAGGAGCTTTCATGAGATTGAACCACGGGGGACACGGGGACCACGGGAAGAGGCTACGTCGGCATTCTCAAAAGCATTGATTTGAGACGAATCAACAGGGTTGATTCAACGATGCATTCGGTTGGGGATTCTGGAAATCGCACGTTTCCCATACGCCGAATCATGTCTCTACATAATTTCTCCAATCCTCATCACCCGGATAATGCCGTTCTCATTTGTGCAATGCCATGTCCGAATTCCGCAGGTATGTTCCACATTCGGCCCCCGTGTCCCCCGTGTCCCCCGTGGTTCAATTCGTCTTCAATTCCGCCACCAGCGCCCGCAAGAAGGGCTCCGCGTCCGTCACGACGCCGACCGTCTGATGACTGCCGCGATCCGCGAGTTTCGTCACCGTCGCGGGATTGATGTCCACGCACGCCACCTTCACCGCGGCCGGCAGCAGGTTGCCGGTCGCGATGGAATGCAGCATCGTCGCGGTCATCAAACAAAAACCCACGCCCTTGATCTTCTCGCGCATCACGTCCTGGGCGACGAGCGTGTCGGTGATGACTTCCGGCAGCGGCCCGTCGTCGCGAATGCTGCCGGCAAGCACATAGGGAATCTTGTGCTGCACGCATTCGAACATGATGCCGCTCTTGAGAATCTTCCTGTCCACCGCCGCCTGGATGCCGCCCAGGCGGCGAATCTTGTTGATGGCGCGCAAATGATGTTCATGCCCTTCCTCGGCCGGCAAGCCGCGATCGAGCCAGACTCCGAGGCTGGTGCCGAAGAGCGCCTGTTCAATGTCGTGCGTCGCCAGCGCATTGCCGGCGAAGAGCACGTCGAGAAAGCCGAGCTTGATCAGTTCGCAGATGTGCTCGACGCTGCCCGTATGGACGACGGCCGGCCCGAGCACCGCGAGAATTTTCTCGCCCGCGGCTTTGGTTCGCTTCATCGTCGCGGCGATCTCGCGAACGGTGACGCCCTTCGGCTTTTCGCTGGACACGGCGCTCGACATGAACTCGAACAGGCTTTGCTGCGCCGCCGTCTCGGCCGGCATGACGCGCACCCCCTGATGGCCGACGACGATCAGGTCGCCCTTCTTGACGTGCACCATCGCGATGCAGCGGGCGCGCGCCTCTTTCCCCTCGCCCTTGGGGAGAGGCGTCAGGGGTGAGGGGAGTTCGAGGACGATGCCGCAGTCCATTTCCTGATCGTCCACGTCGATCCAGTCCTTGCCGAGACGAATCTGCGTGCGGTAGTTGGTCGTGCTGTAGAAGCGTTCGGGAAAAGCGCCGTCCATGTCGGCCAGCTCATGTTCACAATCTTTTTGCGCGGTCGGGATGGCGCCGTGTTCGTGGACGGCCCGCATGATTTCATCGAGCTGCTCCTGCGAGGTGGCGCGAATCTCGATTTTGGCTTCGCTGGGATCGACTTGTCGTTTGCCAAGGTCGATCTTCTTGATCGTGTACGTGCCGCCGCGCGTGATGACTTCGTCGAGCACCTTCGGCAGGAGCAGGGAATCGATGATGTGGCCTTGAAGTTCGATTTCTTCGACGAACGATTTGGTTTTGGGCATGCTATCCTCCATGGTGTCATTGTACCGAACGGACGCAAATCTACGGCAATCGCACTTCTAATCGGCGCTGCATCCCGTTAAACTGAATCCAATGGCCAGCACCTTCCGCGATGTCGATCCACGAACATTGCACGTGCCGTCATCGCGACCGGGAGGCGCCGACCCGATCAAGTTGGCTCGGCAAATCAACAAATACGCGGCATCAAGCGATGGAATGCCGCCGCCGTGGGTTTATGAAGGCACGGACGGCGAGCTGGTGATTTTTAACGGCGTCACGCGCGCGACGCGAATTGCCAAACTGGCGCCAGGCAAACTCATCCGCGTCGAGGTGGTCGGCAAGATTCGGAAGGCGTTTGCTTCTCTTCCTACGATCGGAGATTTGTTGCCATGATCGAACCCACTCGTCAAGAAATCCTCGATCGCCTGGCGAGGTTGAGTGAACTGGCGCCGGACATGCGCTTCGGGCAATTGATCGCGAATCTTGCGTTCATGGCCGCCGGGCCTTGGGACCAAACGCTGTGGGACCTTGAGGACGACAAGTTGGTTGGCGCGATTCGGCAGATGGAAGGCGATTTGTCGCAACGCGGATCGTCGCTGCAAAAGCAGGGGGCTTGAGTCCAACTTGATTCATCATTCCAAATGCTTCGGCCTCGCGGAACTGGGTGATTTCCGCAGATTAATTCGGCAACGCCGCCCTCACAATCCGCCGTCGCTGCCCGTCGAAGTATGTCACGTGGCAAAAACTCCCCTTTTCTTTTTCAACAAGATACAATCTCCTAGATGGGAGACACGATCATGATTGAGCTGACGCAAGATCAAGTCCATGCATTGGCAAAGCAGCAGAAAGGCTTGCCGTGCATCGTTAATCCGCAAACTCGGGAAACGTTCGTCCTCGTTCCACTGGCCGAATATGGACGCATTGTCCATGAAGGCTACGATGACGCGCCTTGGACCGATGAGGAGCGTGACCTTTTGCGGGCGGAAGCGTGCGAGATGCTTGATTCGTTTGGAAAGAAACCATGACGCTCCAACGCGGCGCGACGACCAAGGTGCAGCCATGAAACGCATTGCACTGCTCGGCATCCTGTCCATTTCATGTTTCGCCCTGCCCACCTGCGAAAACGCAACGCCGCAGCAACCCGCGCAATCCGACCTCGCCGCCCGCCTCAAAGTGCCGCCGGGCTTCGTCGTCGAAGTCATCGCCGCGCCGCCGCTCGTCAACCATCCGATGATGGCGAACTTCGATGAACGCGGCCGACTGTTCATCGCGGAATCGTCGGGGCTCAATCTCAAGGCCGACGATTTGCTCAAGCAATTACCGAACAAAGTCCTGCTCCTGGAAGACGTGGACGCGAAGGGCCGATTCACCAAGAGCAAAGTATTCGCCGACAAGATGACGTTCCCCTCCGGCGCGCTCTGGCACAACGGAGCGCTCTACGTCACCGCGGCGCCGCACATCTGGAAGATGCGCGACACGAAAAACCTGGGCGTCGCCGATGAACGGACCGAGTTGGTGAGCAAGTTCAACTTCATCGGCAACGCGGCGGACGTGCACGGCCCCTTCCTCGGTCCCGATGGCCGCATCTACTGGTGCGACGGCCGACATGGGCACGAAATCAAAAAGCCCGACGGCACCGTCTCCAAGGGCAAAGCCGCCCGCATCTTTCGCTGCAAGCCGGACGGCTCGGAAGTCGAAGTCGTCTGCGGCGGCGGCATGGACAATCCCGTCGAGATCGCGTTCACCGACGAAGGCGAGCCGCTCATCACCGTCGATATCCTGCACAATCAACCGTCGCGCAACGACGGCATCATCTTCGGCATCGAAGGCGGCAACTATCCCTGGCACGAAGTATCGAAGGAATTCCCGCGCACCGGCGATTTGCTGCCCGCGATCGAAAACCTCGGCTGGGTCGCGCCGTCCGGCATCATGCGCTATCGCAGCGGCTCTCATGGCTTCGGCGTGGATTATCGCAACAACCTCTTCACCGCCCAGTTCAATCGCCATCGCATCCAGCGGCACATCCTCGAACGCCACGGCGCCGGCTTCAAGTGCAAGACCGAGGACTTCCTCACCACCGAGGACAAGAACTTTCACCCAACCGACGTTTTCGAGGACGCCGACGGCAGCTTGATCGTCATCGACACCGGCGGCTGGTTCCGCATCGGCTGTCCGACGTCGCAGATCGCGCGGCCCGAGTTCAAGGGCGCGATCTATCGCATTCGCAAGGACGACATGCCGCTCATGACGCCGCAGCGCGTGAGTCAGTTGCGCGGCTTCAACGTCAAGTGGTCCTCGGCCGCACTGTACCCGCTCGCGCAGATGCTTCCCGCCCGGCCGGCGCTCAGCGAGCAGGCCATCCAGGAGCTGGCCAATCGCGGCAAAAGCGCGCTGCCGGTGCTCGACAAGGTCACCCAAGCGAATCCGTTCCCCTCGACGATTCAAAACGCCGTCTGGACGGCGACGCGCATCGACGATCCT
>DAIOGM010000083.1:0-21103 GCA_036745215.1 Gemmataceae bacterium | reverse complement strand
AGTTGCGCGAGATTCTTCGCTATCCCAACGCCACCGTCAGCGGCGATCACTATGTGTTGCCGGTCGCCGTCAATCATCGGCATCGGCTCACCGGCGTCATCCATCGCACGAGCAGCACCGGCGAGACGGTGTTCATCGAGCCGTCTGAAATCGCACATTTAAGCGCCGAACGCGTCGTTCTCAAAAGCGACGAGGATCGCGAGGTCAAGAAGATCCTGCGCAAGCTCACCGCCGACGTCGGTCGTGTCGCCCGGCCGCTGGGCAACGCGATCGAGGCGATGGCGAAGCTCGATTACGTGACGGCGAAGGCCCGCTATGCGCGCGATTTCAACTTGACGTGTCCGGACATTAATGGTGGTTGCGCATGGCGCGGCATCCGCTTTTGGAAAGTTTGTTTCGCCGCGACGCTTGCGGTTTAGCGCTCACAGCCGAAAGTCAGGATTGTCGCCTCGACGACGCGAGCGCGAAGCCGCAAGCGGCCAAACGCGAAGTCGTCCCCATCGACGTCCGCCTCGGCCAACCGTTCAACCTCCTCATCATCACCGGCCCCAACACCGGCGGCAAAACCGTCACCCTCAAAACGACGGGCCTCCTCTGCCTGATGGCACAATCCGGCATGCACATCCCGGCAGGGCAGGGGAGCAACGTCCCCGTGTTCACACAAATCTTCGCCGACATCGGCGACGAGCAATCGCTCGAACAATCGCTCAGCACCTTCAGCTCGCACATCTCACGCATCGCCTCCATCCTGAAAACCGCCGACGCCAAAAGCCTCGTCTTGCTCGATGAGCTCGGCGCCGGCACCGATCCCGTCGAAGGCGCCGCGCTCGGCCGAGCGATCCTCGACGAGCTCGATCGCCTCGGCTGCCGCGCGATGGTGACGACGCATCTGGGCGACTTGAAAACTTACGCATTCAACAACGAACGCGCCGAGAATGCAGCGGTCGAGTTCGACGTGGAAACATTGCAGCCGACGTATCGCCTGCACATTGGTCAGTTCGGCATGTCGAACGCGCTCAAAATCGCGCGGCGATTGAAGTTGCCGCGCGATTTGTTGAAGCGTGCCCACAAATATTTGAAACGCCGCCACCGACGTGCTCCCGAGTTGATGCAATTGCAACAAAAACGCGAAGAAGCCGAGAAGGCGCGGACCGAGGCGCTCGAAGCGCAGCTTGACGCGCAAAAACAACGCGACGAATACGCACACAAGATCGCCGAATTCGAACGACAGAAACGCGAAACGGAAATCTTGAATGCATGGCGCGGCGGTTTGAAGCCAAGCGATTCCGTGTGGGTGCCGAAGTACGACAAGAATGGCAAGATCGTGCGCATCGATCACAAACGCGGCGTCGCTGTCGTCAGTCTGGGCTTGGGGCAGTGGGAGGTGACGTTGGACGAAGTTTTCCCGCACAAAATGAACCACGGGGAACACGGGGAGCACGGGGAAATGCGGAAGAATTGAAGAGGGCTCAGTCGGATTTCGTAGTCGGTTCGGCCAACGTCGGCGTCAGAATCTCCCGACGGGCCTCTTCTGATTTCCCCCCGTGTTCCCCGTGTCCCCCGTGGTTCAATAACTCCGGCTTCACCTGCGCCAAAAAACCCACGACAAACCCCAGAATCACTCCCTCGACGACCGCGAACGGCAAATGCGCGATCACGATCACGAGCGGCAAGATCGGCCAATTCGTTTCACCACCCAGAATCAGCACAACGCAGTTGAGTCCCGCCGTCATCAACACGGACAGTTCGCCGATCAAGAAGCCAAGCGGAAACTCCGGCGTGTTCTCCAAGCGTCGCTCCAGCACGACCGCGAAGACCGCGAAGAGCAGCGCGTCGCCGATCACCCATGGATCGAAGAGCATTTGGTTTGCCAATTCGAGGGCCCATCGATCGAGTTCAGTCAATGATGTCATGGCGAGCAGCGTGCAACAATAAACGCCGCTCAAGAAAAGGACCATCGCGCCGACGCCGACCAGGCCGGTGCGTCCAATGGGCGTCTTGATCCAAGGCATGGGATGCACGCAATGAAACAGGGCCCACGAGAGCAGGGCGGGAATCGTCATCACGCAGGTGTTGATGCCGATGGTATAGTACCCGCCGTGCTCGGTCAGGATCTTCTGCAGGAGCAGACCGACGAAGATGGTCAGGGCCGCGCGGCGTCCCAGGATGACGCCGATCAAGCCGCTCAGGAGCAAATGAATCGTGACGCCCGGCAGGGGAATGCGAATAATGGCCGTGACGAAAAATGCCGCCGTGAGGACGCCGATGCGTGGAATCTCATCGTCGCGGAGCCGCCAGAGGGCCGCAAACACCAGGCACGCCGCGACGGCAAAACCGCCCGCCAGCCACGGCCACGTCAGAACGCCATCGCTGATATGTACCGCGAAGAGAGTCATGGGTTGGCCGATCGTTAATACGAATTCCTGATTCATCATACGAACGGATCAACCGAACATCTCGCGAAATCCTTGGAGATGTTGAGACAAAAGATCGCGGAAGGCAGGGCCGTGCAAGTGATTGTCGTGCAGGAATTGCAGGACGAGCGCGTCGCCGTCCGCCGCGGCTTGCAACGTCGGCTCGACGCCGAACTTTTCGAAGTGGTTGAGATTGAACTGCCCCTTCTTGCCCAGGAATCGGCAATTCAGCGCCTCGCAATCCTTGGTGCGCAGATACGCCCACGAGCGCGACACGTCCGGCACGCTGATGCCCACATGGCCGCGATTGTCCCAGGCGATGTCGATCTTCGGCTCGACCTTGCGCAAGATGTCGAGCACGCGGCCCAAGATGGCGCGGTCCCATTGCACCTTGCGGCCCGGCGGAAAGCCCTTTTCACTCAAGTGCCATTTCTCGCCGTTGACCTTCCACGGCATCACGTCTTCGGGCTTCGTGTTCATGCGTTTGAGCGTGTTGTCGAAAGAGCCGACGGCTTTGCGCAAAAACTCGTCGAACGCCGGCGTCTCGATCTCGTCGAGCTTGTGAATCAGCATCCAAATCTCTTGCCAGGTGCCCTTGCGGTTGGCGACATGAACGCGCGGCTCATTGGAGTAAACTTCGATGCCGGGCGTGTCATTGAGCGACGGCAAGCCGAGCTTGCGATTTAGGTCTTCTTGCTTAAAGGTGTTCTTCCCTACACGAAAGATGAGGCGGACGAGCCATTCCATGTTCGTGTGGGCGTGAAAGAACCAGCCGAGCGATTTCGTGGATGCTGCGATTTCGACCGTTGAAGCGTGCTTCCAGTTCGTCTCCGCGAAGTCGCCCAGGGCGTGGATTTTGTCGTCGATCCAGATCATCACGTCGCCGTCCCAGCGGCACGGCTTGCCGGAATGCGATAGGCGATTTTTCGTGTGCCAGAGCTTCCCGTCGGTCTGCCAGGGCATGGCCGCGTCCTTGCCGACTTTTTCGAGCTCCACGTCGCCTTCTTTTTTCTTGGCGGCGGCGAACGGGTCGTATTTGGGGCGTTCAGCATGCGGGCCCGCGGCGAGGACCGCGGCGAAGAACTTCGCGGTATGCGAATGCATGGCCGCTTGCGGCTTCGCGTTCGCGGGCTTCGCTCCGAGCGCTAAGCCGCAAGCGGCGACGTCCTCCGGCGTCCCCGCGACGACGACGCGGCCGCCGTTCTCGCCGGCTTCGGGGCCGAGGTCGATGACCCAGTCGGCGGTCTTGATGACGTCGAGATTGTGCTCGACGACGATGACGGTGTTGCCGAGATCGACCAGGCGATTCAGCACTTCGAGCAGCTTGCGGATGTCGTCGAAGTGCAGGCCCGTCGTGGGCTCGTCGAGGATGTAAACGGTCTTGCCTGTGTTCGGCCGCGCCAACTCCGCGGCGAGCTTGACGCGTTGCGCTTCGCCGCCGGACAGCGTCGGAGCCGGTTGGCCGAGTGCGAGGTAATCGAGGCCGACGTCGGCGAGCGTTTGCAAGATCTGACGAATCTTCGGGATGTTGCTGAACAATTCCAGCGCTTCGCTGATGCGCATGCTCAGTACGTCGGCGATGCTTTTGCCCTTGTAAAGGACGGCGAGCGTCTCCGGGTTGTAGCGTTTGCTGCCGCAGGTGTCGCAATCGACCCAGACGTCGGGCAGGAAGTGCATCTCGATTTTCTTTTGGCCATTGCCCTCGCACGCTTCGCAACGCCCGCCGGGTTTGTTGAAGCTGAAACGCTTCGGCTGCCAACCGCGGATGCGCGACTCGGGGAGCTGGGCGAAGAGCTGGCGAATGAGATCGAAGACGCCGGTGAACGTCGCGGGATTGGAGCTAGGTGAATTTCCCAGGGGGTCTTGATCGACGTTGATGACCTTGTCGATCAGGTCGAGGCCGACGATCTCGTCGTGCGCCCCGATGGCGACGGAGGCGCGATGCAATTTTTTGGCGAGGGCGTTGTAGAGGATTTCGTGGACGAGCGAGCTTTTGCCGGAGCCCGAGACGCCGGTGACGGCGATGAAGGTGCCGAGGGGGAATTGCACGTCGATATGTTTCAGATTGTTTTGTCGCGCCCCTCGGACTTCAAGACAAGGAGACAAGGAGACAAGGAGACAAGGAGAATCAGAATTGGTCTTGTCTCCTTGTCTCCTTGTCTCCTTGTCTCCTTGTCTAGGCATTCGGCGATTCGTCGGAACTGGAATCGATTTCTTGCCGGACAGGTATTGTCCCGTCAACGACGATTTCGATTTCAACACCTGCTTCGGCGTCCCAGACGCAGTGATCTCTCCGCCGCGATCGCCGGCGCCGGGGCCGAAATCGAGCAGATGATCCGCGGCCGCAATCACTTCGCGATCGTGCTCGACCAAAACGAGCGTATTGCCGAGGTCGCGCAGGTTTTGCAGCGCTTGCAACAAGCGGCGATTGTCGCGCGGGTGCAGGCCGATCGTCGGCTCGTCGAGCACATAGAGAACGCCCGTCAAGCCGCTGCCGATCTGGCTCGCCAGGCGGATGCGTTGCGATTCGCCGCCAGAGAGCGTCGGCGTCGATCGGCTCAGGGTGACGTAATCGAGGCCGACGTCCACCAGAAATTGGACGCGATTCTTGATCTCGCGCAAGACTTCACCGGCGATTTGCCGCTGCTCTTTCGTTAAATCGAGATGCTTGAAGAACGTGAACGATTGCCGCAGCGGCCAGTTGCAAATGTCGCCGATGGTGTGATTCTGAAATCGGCACGCGGCGGCGTAGTCCTTCAGGCGCGAGCCGGCGCAGGTGGTGCAGGGAACGTCGCTCACCAGATAGTCGAGCCGCTGGCGATAAAGAAAACTGACGCGGCTGGCTTCGCTTAACGCGGGCATGACGCCCTTGTATTGGAAACTCGGCGACTTCTCCGGTCGCTTACGCTCCCGGCTCGCCAGGGAAATCCACGTTTCGCCGGTGCCGTACAAGAGCAAACGTTGATGAGCCGCGTCCAATTCGCCCCACGGCGTATCGAGCGAGAAGCCGCCGTGCCGCGCAATCGCTTCGGCGAACTGCGTGAATGGTTGCTCAACCCCCTCACCCCCGACCCCTCTCCCCCGGTGGGGCGAGGGGAGTGAAATGTCGGGCCACGCGGTCAACGCGCCGGTTCGCAAGGTCAACGCCGAGTCGCGCACGAGCACCGCTGGGTTCGCGCCTTTTTGCGAGCCGAGGCCTTCGCATGCGGGGCACCAGCCGAGCGCGTTGTTGAATGAAAAATGATGCGGGTTGAGCGGCTCGAAGCTGCGGCCACATTGGTCGCACGCAAAGTGTTGGCTGTAGCGATCGACCTTCCACTTCGGCTCCTCGCGCGAATCATCGACATGAGCGACGTGCATCACGCCCTTGCCCAGATCGAGCGCGGTTTCTACGGCGTCGGCGAAACGCGTCCGTTGATTCTTGCGAACGATGAGTCGATCGACGACCACTTCAATCAAATGCTTGCGGCGATGATCGATGTTCGGCGGCGAATCGACGTTGAACGAATTGCCATCGACGCGCATTCGCACGAAGCCGGAGCGGCGAATCTCGTCGAAGACCGCGTCGAATTTCTCCTGGCCGCGGCGTTCGATCGGGGCCATCACATATAACTTCGATCCTTCCGGCAGATTGAGAATCTTCTCGATGATCTCGTCCGACGTTTGGGTGCCGATAGGAAGGTCGCACTTCGGACAATGCGGTTGGCCCAGGCGTGCGAAGAGGATGCGCAGGTAATCGTATATCTCGGTGACGGTGCCAACCGTCGAACGCGGGCTCTTGCTGGTTGTTTGCTGTTCGATGCTGATGGCGGGTGACAGGCCGCTAACGTGCTCGACTTTCGGCTTCTGCACCTGGCCGAGGAACTGGCGGGCGTAGGAGGACAGCGATTCGACGTAGCGGCGTTGGCCCTCGGCGAAGATGGTGTCCATGGCGAGCGAGCTTTTGCCACTGCCGGACGGGCCGCAGCAGACGGTCATCTTGTCGCGTGGCAGTTCGACGTTGATGTTTTTCAGATTGTGTTGTTGGGCGCCCTGGACGATCAGGTGCGTCATGGATTCGACCGGAGGGCGTTTGCGATTGGTTGTGGCGAGGAGCGGTTTTTGGGTTTGCGAGCGAGCGCTAAACAAAGATTGCAGGGACTGGCCGGTGAAGGATGAATCGCACTTTGCAACGACTTCGGGCGTTCCGGTGCACACGATGCGTCCGCCGCCGGCGCCGCCTTCGGGGCCGAGATCGATGATCCAGTCGGCGGTCTTGATCACGTCGAGGTTGTGCTCGATGACGACGACGGTGTTGCCGTTCTCGACGAAGCCGTGCAGCACTTGCAAGAGCTTGCTGATGTCGTCGAAGTGCAGGCCCGTCGTCGGTTCGTCCAGGATATAGAGCGTCTTGCCGGTGGAGCGGCGGCACAATTCCCGCGCGAGCTTGATGCGTTGCGCTTCGCCGCCGGAGAGGGTAGGGGAGGGCTGGCCGAGTTTGACGTAATCGAGGCCGACGTCGTGCAGCGTTTGCAGTTTTTCGCGAATTTTCGGGACGTTGGTGAAAAGCTCGAGGGCTTCCTGCACGTCCATTTCGAGGATGTCGTAGATGTTCTTGTCCTTGAAGCGAATCTGCAGCGTCTCGCGGTTGAAGCGATGGTTGTCGCAGACCGGGCATTTCACCCAGACGTCCGCGAGGAAATCCATCTCCAGGCGATTGGCGCCGTTGCCTTCGCACGCTTCGCAGCGGCCGCCGGGTTTGTTGAAGCTGAATCGGCCGGGTTTGTAGCCGCGGATCTTCGCTTCGGGCATGAGGGCGAAGAGGTCGCGGATTTCGTCGAAGAGCTTGATGTACGTCGCCGGGTTCGAGCGCGGCGTGCGGCCGATCGGCGATTGGTCGATGTCGATGATCTTGTCGATGTGCTTGAGGCCATCGATGCGGTCGTGGACGCCGATGTTGTGGGGCAGTTCTTCGTCGCTTTCGTCTACTTCTTCATCCTCGATCCCTGGGGCTCGCTGCGCTCGCCCCAGGGCTTGGCGGGTGCCTTCCATTAATATGTCGTTGATGAGCGATGATTTGCCGGAGCCGCTGACGCCGGTGACGCAGATGAACGTGCCGAGCGGAATGTCCACGGTGACATTCTTGAGATTGTTGTGCTTGGCCCCGACGACTGTGATCCGTCGGTCGCTCGGCTGGCGACGCGTTTTCGGGATCGCGATTTCTTTCTTGCCGGCGAGATACTGGCCGGTGACGCTGTCGGGATTCTTGATGATGTCCGCATACGAACCGGCGGCGACGACGTGACCGCCGCGCACGCCGGGACCGGGGCCGAAGTCGACCAGGTAATCGGCCGCGCGCATTGTTTCTTCGTCGTGCTCCACCACGAGGACCGTGTTGCCCATGTCGCGCAGCTTTTCGAGGCTATGGAGCAGGCGTTCGTTGTCGCGCGGGTGCAAGCCGATGGACGGCTCATCGAGGATGTAGAGGACGCCGACGAGGCCGGAGCCGATTTGGCCGGCGAGGCGAATGCGCTGGGCTTCGCCGCCGGACAGCGTCGGGGCGGTGCGGTCGAGCGAGAGATAGTGCAGGCCGACGTTGAGGAGGAAGGCGACGCGGGCGCGGATTTCTTTGAGCACTTCTTCGGCGATCTTGCGCTGGACGGGGTCGAGGGATTGTTCGAGGGTTGCCGCTTGCGGCTTCGCGTTAGCGTGGCGTTCGGCGAGCGCTAAGCCGCGAGCGGCGGGGCCGAGCCATTCCGCGAGATCGCCGATCGGCAGCGCTTCGGTTTCGATGAGCGTCTTGTCGCCGACACGAACGGCGCGTGCCTGCGCGTTCAAGCGAAATCCCTGACACGTCGGGCAGCCCATGACGCGCATGTATTTTTCGAGTTGCAATCGCCTCGGCCCCGCGGCGGTTTTCTTGAAGCTGCTCAAGAGTTGCGGGACGATGCCTTCCCACGGGCCGCCGTGCTTCCAGACGGCGCCGCCGCGCATCTTCCATTCGAACGTGATGTGCCGATCGCCGGTGCCGTGGAGCAGGGCGGCTTGATGCGCATTCGACAAATCCTTCCAAGGCTTCTTGACGTCGATTTCCAGCGTCTTGGCGACGCCTTCGAAGATGTGCTTGCGCCAACGTCCCATGCCGCGCAAAGGGCCGACGATTGGGATCGCGCCGTCATAGAAACTTTTCGTTGGATCGGGGATGAGCAAATCGGGATCGAACGAGTAGCGTGTGCCGAGGCCGTCGCAGTCGAGGCACATGCCGTGCGGGCTGTTGAAGCTGAAGAGCTGAGGCGACGGGGGTTCGTAGCTTTTGTTGCAGTGGGTGCAGGCGTAATGAGCGGAAAGGATGAGGTCACGGGAGGGCGAGGCTCCCGCCGAGCCTGTTTCGTGAGGCGTGCCCTTGTGCTTCGGCTCGGCAGGAGCCTCGCCCTCCCGACCTTCGGCTTTCTCGATCGTGACGATGATATTCCCATCAGCCAAATTTAAAGCCTGCTCCACTGCTTCCGCCAACCGCGAGCGCACCTTCGCGTCCACGCTAAGCCGATCGACGACGATCGCGATGTCGTGCTTGATCTTGCGGTCGAGCTTCAAATCATCGGTCAAGCGCACGACCTGGCCATCGACGCGAGCACGCAGATAGCCGCGCTTGAGCATGTCCTGGAACAAATCCTTATATTCGCCCTTTTGGCCGCGCACGACGGGGGCGAGCACGAGAAACTTCGTCCCCTCCGGCAACGCGAGAATGCGATTCAAGATTTGCTCGCGCGATTGCGCCGTGATTGGCCGATCGCATTGCGGACAATGCCCATGACCGATGCGCGCGTAGAGGACGCGCAGGTAATCGTGGATCTCCGTGATGGTGCCGACCGTCGATCGTGGATTCTTGCCCGCCGTTTTTTGCTGAATGCTAATGGACGGCGACAATCCGGAAAGATAATCGACATCCGGCTTTTGCAGCTGGCCCAAAAACTGGCGCGCGTAGGAAGAAAGCGACTCGACGTAGCGGCGCTGGCCCTCCGCGTAGAGCGTGTCGAAGGCGAGCGACGATTTGCCGGAGCCGCTGACGCCGGTGAAGACGATCAGTTGATTGCGCGGCAAATCGAGTTCAATGTTCTGAAGGTTGTGCTCGCGGGCGCCGCGGATGACGATGGTTTCGGATTCCATATTGGCTTCGTCCGTGCGTTTGAATGTTCGCGTGGCGCTGTGCGAGCGCTAAACGGCAAGCAAGTAAACGGTTGTGCAGTCTCCGTTAGTTTACAAGGCCGGCAACAGGCGCCTTGCCTAATGTGCCGTAAGCACTCTTTCCACAATTGTTTATGATTCCGATTGGCAATCACGCAAACCGTCTGGTATACCTACAAAAGGAAAGTTCAGCGGCTGATTGTGGAACCATTCCGGCCCGGCCAGCGTCGCATTTCCAGTAGGACAACGTGAGTTCAGACGATCTTCGCTTGATCCGAGAATGTCGCGAAGGCAACAACGCCGCGTATGGCGAGTTGGTGTCGCGCTATCAAGATCGCCTGTTCAACTCGTTGCTCCGCCTGGTGAATAATGCGGAGGATGCGCGCGACGTCGCCCAGGAAGCTTTCCTCCACGCCTACCAGTCCCTGCATACGTTCAAAGGGGACTCGCTCTTTTTCACCTGGCTCTACCGCATCGCGGTCAACACCGCGATCAGCATGAAGCGAAAACAGCGGCCCACGATTCGCATCCAGGCCGGCGGCGACGAACGGAATTCCGTCGATCCGCTCGACTCAACCGAATCGAATCGCCCCGGTTACGCGATCGAGATGGCCGAGGAAGAACGGGCCGTGCACGACGCCCTGGCGAAACTGTCGCCCGATCACCGCGCGGTTTTAGTAATGAAAGACATGGAAGGAATGAAATACGAGGAGATGGCCGACGTCTTGGGAGTCCCCGTGGGCACGATTCGCAGCCGACTGCATCGAGCTCGCCTCGAGATGCGCGACATCTTTATGCAGCAAGATAAAAGCGATCCATGATGCCGACGGCAACTTGGCGCCCGCCCTGGGGGGGTAGCGGGCGTCAAGTGGCCGACGGCGAGGTCAATGTCATGCTCTCTGAATCCATGATCCAACTGTTGACTGCTTTTGTCGATGGCGAAATGAATCCACGCCAGCGCGAAGAAGTCATGCGCCTGTTGAACAAGTCGGCCGAAGCGCGCGAGATGTTGCGGCAACTGCAAGAGAACGCGCACAAAGTCAAAATGCTCCCGCACCGCAAAGTCGAGCCGAGCCTGGTGGATGAAATCGTCGAGGCGATCGCCGAGCGTAAAGCGCAGCCGAAGCCGGTGCTGGTGGCTCGTCGTCGTTGGATGCCGTACCTCGCTGCGTCGCTGGCTGCGTCGCTGTTGATGGGCACCATCGGCGTGGTTTACTGGCGTGTGCTATACGACGGGGACAAGTCAAACAAGATCGACGAGCCGGTCATCGTTCAAAACGACAAGAAGCCGGAACCGAAGGTAATCCCGGACCCGTTGCCGACGCCGAAGAAGCAGAATCCGTTGCTGGCGATGATGTCGAACATGACGGAAGCGATCGTTCGCGACACCGGCGCGCCAGTGCCGCCGGAAAAGCACTTCGCGGCGTCGTTCCGCGATCTCGACAAGGCCGGCAAGGCGACGAGCCAGTTCGTTCACGAACTGAATCGCGGCAAATCGGTGCAGCTTGACATCACCGTCAAGAACAACGCCGACGCGATGAAGCGATTGCAAGCGGTGTTGAAGCATCACGAAATCAAGCTCGTGACCGATCCGAGCGCCAAGAAAAAACTCGACGACAAGAATCAGGCCAAGGTCGAGTACCTGGTCTATGCCGAGAACTTGACGAGCGGCGAGTTGGCCAAGCTCGTCAATGAGCTGAGCGAATCGTACGTGGTGCCGGCGGGGCTCAACAATCAGAAGAGCGTGCAATCGCCTTATCAAAAGATGACGGTGTTGCCGTTGGCGGCGGACGAGAAACAAACGCTCGCCAAGTTGCTCGGCGTCGATCCGTCGGCGCTGGAACGTAAAGACGCCAAGACGGCGACGAAGACGGAACGCTCGATCGTGCTGTTGCCGACGACGCCCGGCGCTCAGCCGTCCGCCGAGGTGAAGCAGTTCGTCAATTCACGCCGCGATGCCCAGCCGGGCGCCTTGCAAGTGCTCATCAAGATTCGCCAGGAGTGATCCGCCGCTTGCGGCTTCGCGCTCGCGCGGCGCCATGCGAACGCGAAGCCGCAAGCGGCCCTCTGGCGTTTCCATTTCATTTCGGTAAATTACACCTATTCGTCATTCCTGCCGTGGCTCGTCGAACCGTGCAAGATCGGAATCTTGCCGCCACGAGATGGAGCGACTCGCACATGTCCAAAATCATCGCCACGCTGCCGTTCGAGAAGGACATCCAGGAACTGGAGGCCGTCCTCGACCGCCTGGAAGCGAATTCCGACCCGGAAGCCGGCGTAAGCGAGGAAGTTCGCGGCATTCGCCGCGAGCTGGTGGCGCTCATCCGCAAGGTTTACAATAATCTCGGCGCCTGGGACACCGTCCTCGTGTCGCGCCATCCCGAACGGCCACAGACGACCGATTACATCCAGATGATCTTCGACGAGTTCGTCGAGCTGCACGGCGACCGCGCCATCGGCGATGACCGGGCCGTCCGCACCGGCTTCGCGCGCCTCGGCGAACACCGCGTCCTTCTGGTTGGCCAGCAGAAGGGGCACAACTTCAAAGAGAAGACCGAGTGCATGTTCGGCTGCGCTCATCCGGAGGGCTACCGCAAGGCGCTTTTGAAAATGAAGACGGCCGCCAAGTTCAAGCTGCCGATCATTTGCCTGATCGACACGCCCGGCGCGTACCCCGGCATCGGCGCCGAGGAGCGCGGCCAGGCCCAGCTCATTGCGACGAACTTGTTCGAAATGGCACGACTTGAGACGCCGATCATCTGTGTCGTCATCGGGGAAGGGGGCTCCGGCGGGGCGCTCGGCATCGGCATCGGCGATCGCGTCAGCATGCTCGAGTTCGCGTACTACAGCGTCATCAGCCCCGAAGGCTGCGCCGGCATCCTCTGGAAGGAAGCCAACGACGAAACGAAACGCCTCGCCGCCGAAGCACTCAAGTTGACGGCCCGCGATCTCTTTCGTCTGCGCGTCATCGACGAGATCATCGCGGAGCCGCTCGGCGGCGCTCATCGCGACCCGCAGCAAATGGGCAACATCCTGAAGACCTATCTCTTGCGTTCCCTGCGCGAGTTGAAGCAACTTTCCTTACCTGATCTGGTCGAGCAACGCTACCAGAAGTTCCGCAAGATGGGCGTCTTCGAAGAAGGCGTCCAGCAAATCGCGGCGGCGGGGAATCAATAGCCGCTTGCGGCTTCGCGTTCGCGTGGCGCCACGAGAGCGCGAAGCCGCAAGCGGCCGGTCCACAATTAAACATAACGGACATTATCGGACGTTGGCTCAACCCGCTCCGGTTTTTGCGGCCTCAAAACAACGTCCGATAATCGCTCTTATGTTTAATTGCCCAGGCGCGACGCGCGTTTCGACTTGCTTTCCGGCCTAAAATAAGCAACAAATGTAGAAGCAAATCCTCACTCGGTTTTCCACTCTTTGGAGGTGCTTCATGGTCTGGAAATCGTTCGCTGCCGCTTTGTCGTTTGCTCTGATTCTTGGCTTCGCGCACGCCAAGCCGGACAAGGACAAAAGCGAGCCCAAGACGGACAAGACGCCGGCGTTCAAGACGGTCGAGATCGACAACATCCTCAGCGAGGCCGACGGCAAGGACGCGAAGCTCGGCAACCCGTCGAAGAAATACCCGGTCACGCTGCACAAGGACAAGACGTACATCATCGAACTCACCAGCCCGGACAAGGACTTCGATCCCTATCTGCGCCTCCTCAACAAGCGCGGCGAACAGCTGGCCGAGGACGACGACGGCGGCGGCGATCTCAATGCACGCATCATCTTTTCGGCGACCGAAACCGCGGTGCACGACGTCATCGTCACCGCCTTCGACGAGCAGGTCGGCAAGTTCAGCCTCAAAGTGCGCGAATACGTGCTCAAAGGCGAAGCGAAGCCGCGCGACGTGGACGGCAACGGCGTCAACATTACCGCCAGGATCGGTGAAAACGATCAGAGCAATCTCGGCAAGCTCGCCAAGCGGTACAGCGTCGCGCTCAAGGGCGGCCAGACGTACACGATCGACCTCGAAAGTCAGGACATCGATTGCTATCTTTATCTCTTCGACAACAACAGCAAGCTCGTCGCCCAGGACGATGACTCGGCCGGCGACCTCAATTCGCGTATCCGTTTCCGCCCAACGCAGGATGGCGTGTACCACATCATCGCCACCAGCCTCGACGGCTTGGACACGGGCGAATTCACGTTGAAAGTTCGCAAGGGCGATTGATTCTGGATTGAATACGTTTAGCGCTCGCGTGGCGCCATGCGAGCGCTAAACGTAAACCAGTTTCCTGCCAAAAATCCAAGCACCGCAATTGGCATCCCCCTCAATTACGACCTACACTTGCGCGGACGCCTTTGTTTCCTCAATAAAGGTCCGCGCATGGCCACCGCAACCAAGCTGCCACGTATCCCCGCGATGCACGATTACGACCTCATCAGCCTCATCGGCGAAGGCGGCATGGGCAAGGTATTTCTCGCTCGCTGCAAACGCACCGGCGAGACGGTGGTCGTCAAAATTATTCACCAGCACCTACTCAAAGAAGTCAAGACGCGCCAGCGGTTCCAGCAGGAAACCGACCTGATGCGCCGCTTCAGCCATCCCAACGCCGTCGGCTTCATCCAGGCCTCGCCTGCCAACGTCGAGCCGCCGTACATCGTCATGGAATTTGTCAAGGGCGTGACGCTGGACGAGATGATGCAGCGGCACGATCGTCTGACGCCAATGCGCGCCGGCAGAATCCTCGCCCCCTTGTGCCTGTTTCTACAAACCGCTCACGACAACGGCCTCCTGCATCGCGACCTGACGCCCGCGAACATCATGATCATCGACGAAGGCACAACGCGCGAGACGATCAAGGTGATGGACTTTGGCCTGGCGCGGCGGATCGGCTTCTACATTCCGTCGGGCCAGCTCGACAGCCAATCGAGCGCCATCGACGGCGGCACGCCCGACTACATCTGCCCGGAGCAGCTCGAAGGCCGCCAGGTCGATCATCGCGGTGACCTTTACAGCGTCGGCGTGCTCATGTATGGCTTGTTGACGGGACACGTGCCGTTCGAAGCGAATACCGATCCCGCCCAGATCATGCGGGCCACGCTTCACGACACGCCGCCGCGATTCCATCACTGGCATGTCAACAATGTGCCCTCGACCATTGAGCGGCTCGTCTTGTCCTGCCTGGCCAAGTCGCCTGCCGAACGGCCGGAGTCGGCGCGGGCGTTGATCGAGGCTTATCAACTCGCGCTCGGCTCCAAGCTGGTCGATGCGCGGTCGTTCGAAACGTCGTCGCAGAAAGCCGTCTCGACGCTGCAAGAACGCAACAAGGTCGATCCGCACAATATTATCGACCAGTTCGAAGCGAGCATGGTCGAGCATTTGGCGGCGATGAAGCTGCGCGGCTTTGTCGATGGCGTCGGCGGGCGAGTCGTCGAAAGCGACGCGGGCGTTATCAAGGTCATGTTGCCGCTCGTTCGCGAAGTCGAAGTGCGCAAGAGCGGCGTCTGGAAGCTGTTCGGGCCCAAGACCAAGCAAGAAGTCGAATGGGTGGACCTTGAGCTGCACATGGCGAAGAAGCAGAATGTCACGCGCAGCGTCGTGGACATCAAAGTCGTGCAGCCGATGCCGAGACATCAGCACAAGCAATTCTGTGCGCGAATCTGTTGTGAACTGCGAGCCTATCTGATGGTTGGGCGGTGACCGCTCAGCGAGCCACGGGGTTTATCCCCGTGGAACCGCGGTTCATTCCGCGGGGATAAACCCCGCGGCTCGCAGGCTCGAATTTCCTATCATTACTCGCATGAACGCCAATCGCAAGATCCGTGCCGGCATGATCGGCATGGGCATGATCTTCGACGACACGTATCGCCCCTTCTTCGAACACGCGCACGCCGCCGGCTTGTACCGCCGGGATTTTGGTTTGCTCGAAATCGAACTCGCCGCCGTCGCGAGCCGCACCGGCAGCCGTGCGGACAAGTACAAGAAAGACGCCGGCAGCAAGATCGCGCGGTTCGTCAGCTTCGCCGGCACCGACGCGACGCAGCAACTGCTCAAGCACGGCGTCGATGCCGTCTGCATCGCGACGCCCGATGACCGGCACTTCGAATCCGCCCGTTTAGCGCTCGAGTCGCACAAACACGTGCTTATCGAAAAGCCGAGCGTCTTGAAGCTACAGGAACTTGACATCCTCGACGCGCTCGCCAAGAAGAACAACGTCCTCGCCAAGATCGTCTATCACAAGCTCGGCGATCCCGATCACAAAAAACTGCGCACGCATTACGCCGACGGCAACCTCAAGCACGTCAACAACGGCTATTGCACGCTCCTGGAGCCGAAGTCGATCAGCGGCAGCCAGTTCGCCGAATGGATCAAGGGCCGCAACCCCGGCACGTACGTCGCGGTCCATTACATCAAGCTCATTGACTTCACTTTCGGCCAAAGTACTCCTCACGCTCCGCGTGAGGAATCCGTCACGCGGAGCGTGACGACTACTTTGGATTGGCGACTCGCCCGCATCACCTGCAACGGCCAACGCGGCATCGTCGGCCCCGCGACCGGCAACACATGGGACTCCGTGCAAACGCAAATCGTCTACGCGTATCCCGATGGCCGGGAGGCCGCGTTCGACATTCACACGAGCTGGGTGACGCCCGACAATTTCCCCGGCTACGTCGATCAGGAAGTTCAGTTTCGCTTCGACAACGGCGTCTGGAGCGCGCATCAGCGCAAACGCGGCGTCGAGGTGACCATCGAAAATCGAACTCCGGGCGAACTCAAGAACACTCCGAACCATCACTACAATGGGAGTTTTCTGGAACCCTGGGGCGAACGCTCGCAACGCGGCTACGGCATCGAGATTATCCAGAAGTTTTTCGAGGAAGTAGCCCACGTCGAACACGGCGGCCCCCCTGCTCTGCGTTCGGAACGTTTGGCGAACATGCGCGGCTTGACCTACAACGACGTGAGCGCCGATCGCAACACGGTCGCCATCGTGCAAGCGATGGAGGCGCTTTTGGAGCGGCAGGCGCAGGGACAGCCGGCCGGCGTCGTCGAGGTTAACGGCTCGCGCGGCGGTTTGGTGTTGTTGACGCCAGGCAAAGCGGACGCGACGGTGTTGTACGCGGAGCGGGTTTAGCCGCGTTTACGTTTAGCGCTCGCGTGGCGCCATGCGAGCGCTAAACGCAAGCCAGGATTCTCCCATACACAACATTACCTATGGGAGCCAACCGCATGGACCACAAGCGACGCGTCACGATCAGCAAATTCCTTTCCAAGCACCTTCGCCATCAGCCCGAAGCTCTCGGCCTGACGCTCGGGGACGGCGGCTGGGTTGATATCGCCCTGCTCCTCGACGCCTGCGCAAAGCACGGCGTTCCCATCACGCGTGCACAGCTCGACGAAATCGTTCGCACCAGCGACAAGAAGCGATTCGCCATCGACGAAACGAACACGCGCATCCGCGCCAATCAAGGGCATACAACGCCCGTCGATCTGCAACTCGAACCGCTCGAGCCGCCGTCGACCCTGTATCACGGCAGCGGCAAGAAGAACCTCACCGTGATCCTCGCGTTCGGCTTGCTCAAGATGAAACGGCATCACGTCCACTTGACGCACGAAATCGCGACAGCCGTGCAAGTCGGTAAACGGCACGGCGAGCCAATCGTCTTCGCCATCGACGGCGCGACGATGCATGCGCGCGGGCATCTTTTTTATCGCTCGGAGAACGGCGTCTGGTTGACGGACCACGTGCCGGCGGAATTCTTGCGCGTCGCAGACGAGATTTGACGTATAAAAACTCTAGCCGATACTGGGCACAAAGTAATTGAGCACCGAAGGTGCGCCAATGTTAAAGCCCAGGGCAACGCCCTGGGACTGGCGTGACAAACGGCCAAGCCCCAACGGGGCGCAATCGTTGCGCCCCGTTGGGGCTTACAAGAAGCGATTCGTTTTCCCAGGGCGTTGCCCTGGGCTTTAACATTGGCGCACCTTCGGTGCTTAACAGACGCGTTGACGAAATCGCAATCGAGCTTAAACGGAGAAATTGAGAATGAGCGAGGCTGTCCATCACACGAACGAAGCAGAATCCAACACCGACCGCGACGTTGCCGCTAAATTCGAACCGAAGAGCCTGCGCACGTACACGCCGACGCAAGCGGTGCTCGCCAAGAGCGCCGGCGTTTTCCACTGGACGCCCGAGGGTCGCAGACTTTTCGACTTTTCCTCTGGTGTGCTCGTCGCAAACTTGGGCCACAATCCGACGGCATGGATGGCGATGTTTACCGATTACATGGGCTGGTCCGCGTCAACCTGGAAACGGAGCGAAGGAAGCTATTTTGCCGCCCTGCCCTTGACTGCGTACAACGCGATCACGCCCCTCGAGACGCAAGCGAGCAAACGCCTCGCCGATCTGCTGCAAAGTCGGCCCGGCGGCAAACGACTGCAACAAGTCATGTGGGCCGCGTCCGGCTCCGAGGCGATTCAAAAGGCGCTCTGGGCAGCGCAAGCACGCGATCGCACCCGCGAAATGATCATCGCAACGCGGTTCGGCTTTCACGGCAAGAAAGGCCTCGCCGGCGCCGTCACCGGTTCCGAGACCGATCGCGAACGCGATCCGCGCGTGCGCTTCATCAGCTTTCCAATGAAAGAATGCGTCGATGTCAGCTTGCGCGACGCGCCGTTCGATCCGGCGCCGTATCGGCAGGAACTCGAAGCGCTCAAGCAACAGTTTGGCCGCAAGTTGAATGTGCTGATCACGGAGCCCTACATCGGCGGCGGCGGATCGTATCATCCGCACAAGGCTTACTTGCAGATGCTTCAGACGTTTTGCCGCGAGAACGATATCATCTTCATCCTCGACGAGGTGCAATCGAACTTTGGCCGCACGGGCGATTTGTTCGCGTTCGAAACGTACGGGCTGGAGCCGGACCTCGTCGTGCTCGGCAAGGGCCTGGGCAACGGCGTGCCAGTGGCGGCGGCGGTCGGGCTGTCGTCGCTCTTCAAGGCGCTCGAATACGGCGAGGGCTCCGACACGTGGAGCGCCAATCCGCTTTGCTGTGCCGCGGTGTTGGCGACGCTTGATGAATTCGCTCGCACCAACGTCCTCGAAGCATCGCGACGGTCGTCGGCGATCATCGAAAAGGGACTCGTGAAATTGAAGGAGTTGCCGTTCGTCGCCCACGTGCGCGGCGAGAAAGGCGGCATGGTGTGGGGCGTCGAGATGCGCGATCACGCGGGCCAAACCGCGGCCGACTGGGCGAACGCCGCCGTGCTCGCCTGTTACAAGGGCGAAGGCGAACTCGGCATTCATCTGCTCGGTCCGCTCGCCAAGAAGGTGGTGCGCATTGCGCCGCCGCTCGTCATCACTGAAGCCGAGGCTCGTGAGGCGATGGAATTGATGCACCGTTTGCTCGTGTCGATCTAGGAAATGGCAAAAAGATGGTTGGCAAAAAACAGGAATCATGAAGGCAGGACTTTAGCCGCCGACTCTCGATGCATTATTTTTTCTGCCATCAATTTTTTTGCCGTCGTAATGGTTTGGGTAATCCTTCGATGCTCGATGGGCCGTCCGCATTTCTTGACAATTGCATTTCCGCGTTCTGCGAAATGCCCTGGCTGGACGGCACCATGTTTTCCCACGAACACGTCGTACGCGGCGTCTTGGCGACGCTCCTGGTGTGCTTCATCTGTGGCTCGTTAGGCTCGCTTGTCGTTGGCAATCGCATGGCGTTCTTCTCGGACGCGCTGGCTCACTGCGCGTTCGCCGGCGTCGGGCTCGGCTTACTTCTCGCCATACTCACCAACACGCCCGATGATCTGGTCCGGCAACGCATCACGCTCATCATGGTCTGCTTCGGTATCGTCGTCGGCCTGTTGATCGCCTTCGTGCGCGACCAGACCGGCCTCGCGAACGATACCGTCATTGGCGTGTTCTACGCAGCTTCCATCGGCATCGGCGCCGTCGTCACCAAGCTCGCTCAAGGCTGGCAGGGCTCGCGCCGGCTGTTTAGCATCGAAGACTTCATCTTCGGCAATCCGACGACCGCCCAAAGCTGGGAAGTGGTGTTGTTGATTGCGCTCGCCATCGGCACCATTGTGTTCCTTGCGATTCTTTACAACTGGCTCGTCCTCGCCAGCGCCAATCCGAGCCTCGCCCTGTCACGCCGGATTCCGGTTCGCCTGAGCCGATACTTGTTCATCGTTCTGCTTGCGTTGATGGTGAACCTGAGCCAGCAAATCACCGGCGCGCTCTTGATCAACGGACTGTTGATCGTCCCCGCGGCGGCAGCGGCGAATCTGGCGACCAACTTGCGACAGTTGTTCTGGTGCTCGATCGTCATCGCCGTTCTCGTCGGCTTCGTGGGAAACGTCCTGAGTTGGGAAATCAGCAGCCGATTTCCGAGTCATTCCATCGGCATCAGCGGCGCCGTCGTCGTGTTGAGCGTGATCCTGTTTGTGATCTCGATGCCGCTGGGGCGTTTGCTGCGCCGGGCCGGTTGACAAGGGCGCCTTGCTATTTCAGGACGTTGCCACGAAAATGGTTTGCATACCAGCGCTGGCACGAATTGAAGTCATGATTCGCGAACAAACCGGATCGGTCGTTTCGTAAGAAGTTAATCTCTCACCCAGGCCCGATCCCCGAAAAGAAGTATAACGATGTCCGACCATTCGCATACGCACGTTCACGAACCAGGTCATCAACACTCGCACGCACCTGAGCCGGGGCATTCACACGATCATCATCATGATGGCGACAGCTACTTCACCGATCAGCTTTGCATGGTGGGCCTGTCCGGCGCGTTCGGCATGATCTGTCTGTGTCTGTATTTCTGGCAGACCGACATGCTCAAGAACATGTTGGCCGAGAAGTTCTTTTTGTTCGTGCTGTTGAGCGGCATCGCGCTGGTGATTCTTGCTTTCACGCGCGGCGCCATCCTGTGGGTGCAGTCGCGCGATCCGAAATTCCAGAACGGGCATCATCACGATCATGATCATCATCACGAACATGAAAATGGCGTTCGCGAAGGAGCGCCGCCGCACCAGGCGGTGACGGCCGCGCCGGAGCATCTGCACAGCACAGCGTGCGGGCACGATCACGCGCCGGGCGAAGCGTGCGGCCACGATCACGAACATCACGCCCACGTTCATCCGCAAGAGCACGCCGTCGGCCACGCGCATCACGATCACGATGAAGCCGATCACGATCACGGCTGGGCGCCGTGGCGCTATGTCGTCATCCTGGTGCCGATCATTCTCTTCCTGCTCGGCTTACCCAACGAAGGAGCCCGCATTGCGGAGATGGGCGTGTCGCAGGTGTCGCTGAATTACAAGCAACTCATTCTCGACTTCACGGCCATCATTTATGAAGCGTTGCCGTTTATCGTCTTGGGCGTCGTGATTGCCGGGTTGCTCGAAGAGTTCGTGCCGCAACAGGCGATCGCGAAGATCGTGCCGCGCAATCACATCCTCGCGATCGCGATCGGCGGCCTTTTGGGCCTGATTTTCCCGATGTGCGAGTGCGGCATCATCGTCG
>DAIOGM010000082.1:11815-21187 GCA_036745215.1 Gemmataceae bacterium | reverse complement strand
GCATGCGTTCCTGTATCCCACCATAGGATCAAAGGTGCGCTGTCGAATTAATTACTGCCGTCACTTCATGCCCATTGATGACCGTCTTCATCTCCGTTGTTTCGGACCCAATGGATTCCACAAGCTGCCCAAGCGTGTTGTCGAAATAAGTAAGTCCATTCGATTCCTTCACGGTGTATTTCATTTCCTTTGGTTCCTCGTTCCGATTGACTTCCACGCTTAATCTCTTGCTTAAGATTTTCTCGCACGATTTGCCAGAATGCATGACCGTCCCGTCGTATGTGAACTCTGTGGTTACCTTGTGAAACTCACGTTTGGAAGGGAAGTTTACTTGGGAATTCTGAGTCCAAACAAATCCAGGTCTTATGGTTCCACTCGGAAGTAGCATTACCGGATTTAGTAGCCTGTTGAAGTAATCATCGGAAACTTCATCGAACGATGCCGAACGGCGGTTTGGAAGCTCATTCCAGATCTCAAACATTGGACTTCGCCATGTAGATTTCGGGGATTTCCCAAGAGAGTCAATCGTAATTTCAAATCTCGTCCCGACTCTCGCGGCGTGACAGGTGAGCCTATGATCCAACTCACCACGATCGTCGACAGGCTTGCCGTTCTTAGAATCAAACTCGGCGATAGTACCACCGACGTTGGTCCAATACCATAGGTGATCTATTTGTCGCCTCGTGCGAGCTGAGCCATTTTTCTCTACGGATTCAGTGTATGACATGATAACTGATTTTGTGCGCGTTATTGCCTTTGTAGAGGTGACGGTCTTGTCAGAGTTCGTGATTGTTATGTCATTAGAAACTTCAGACTCCGATTTGAACTTGACCATATCACCCGCAACATAGCGATATCGCAGCAACAGAGGAAGAGCGTCTTTTTTCTCGATATTGAGCTGTTTTTTACCCTGTGACTTATCTCCCACAAGGCGGTCATCGTACTGCGCAAGACCACCGTTGTCATCTTTCTTCGCTACTCTATCCAACCACGCCGGCATCTTCCCTTCCCCGATCGTCTGCCAGGCAACCAGAAGCCCACCGAGCAGTAGCGCCGTTAGGAGACCGCCCACAAGCAGCACCTTTCCCGAACCCTGCTTCTCTCGCACCGGTGCCGGACGCGCCTTCGGAACCGGCCGCTTCTGAGGAACAAGTGTCCCCGCCACGGCCGTTTGCTGTTGAGTCTTGGCGGCCTGCGACGCCATCGGCACCGTGAACACCGTCGCGCACTTGGAGCACGTCGCCTGCTTGCCCTGCGCCGTCGCCGCCACGCGCTGCGTCTCCCGGCATTTGGGACAGGACGCGTTGATCCACTGCACCACCGTCTGATTCACCTGCGGCGTCTCCTTCGCGAGCGCCTCTCGGCCTGATTTGGATAGCGCCGACAACACTGCCTTCGCGAACGCAGCGCAATCCTTGTGCCGCTTCCCCGGGTCCCGCATGAGCGCCTGCTGCACCGCCGCCGCCACGCCCTTCGGAAGCGACGGCAACAGGGCATCGAGCGGCACCGGCGCCTTCTTCTGCTGCTCGTACACGGCCGTTGGCGTCACCCCGTCGAACGGCACCCGGCCGCCGAGCATCTCGTAGACCGTCACCGCAAGCGCGTACTGATCGGCCCGACCGTCGCATTTCTGCCCGACGATCAATTCCGGAGCCATGTACTGTGGCGTCCCTGGTGTCGTCCCGAGCTTCGTGAGCGTGGTTGGGTGCTTCTGTCCCGGCTGATCGAAGAGTACCTTGGCGATCCCGAAATCGCCGATGTAGACGTGGCCCGACTCGTCGAACAGGATGTTGTCCGGCTTGATGTCGCGATGCACCATCCCCTGCTTGTGGATGAAGTCCAGGCCGCCCGCGACGTTTGCAAGCCATTTGCGCAGCTCGACCGGACGCATGGGGAAGCGCTTCCGCAGATTGCCGCCGCCAAGGTATTGCAGCACGGCGAAAGGAATTCCTTCGTGCGTGCCCACGTCGGTGACCTTCACGATATGAGGATGCGTGACCTGTACAAGCGCCTGAATCTCCCGCTTGAACCGTTCGGCGAACGTCACGTCCTGGAACAGAATTGTCTGCGGCACCTTGACCGCCACGTCGCAGCCGAGCTTGCGGTCCCAGGCGCGGTACAGCACCGCCATGCCGCCGGAGCCCACCATCGCGGCCACCTCGTAGCGGCCGGCGAGCACCTGCCCGATCCAGCTCGCAGCGTTTCCAATCATGGCTTACCTGCCTATACCTTTTAGCTAGAGCATCCTTCAAAAACCAATTCAAGCTCATCGACCCGGCTTCGGTTCGGGAGGCGGGAGCGGCCACACCTCTAGGTTCCGAATGTGCGATTCATGCGGCACACCGCCGACTGCCTCGCGATTGAAGATTGAGAAATACGAACCACCGCCCCGACCTGCGAACGATTGCTTGAGCACAGGCTTTGTCCAGTAGGCTTCATCGATCTCTGGCCCTCGAACATAGACCGCCACTTCGTCGCCATCGTCGGTGATACGTATGCGATACCACTCATTCGCACCGAACGGGAGCGTGCCGTCCTTACACTCCGTCCCAGCAGCTTCGGCTCCTCGCCCTCTCACGATTCCCACCCTTCCGGGATATGTCTGAAAGGCAACGACAATGCCATCAGCTATGTAAAAGGAGTGCTCTTTATCGTGCTTGCCTGTCGTACTCAATGCAACGGATAAGGTCTCGGAATAATGGGGATAGCCAGCGAGGTCACGCCAGCGCCACTCGAACCGGAGGTCGAATGGCGCGCGAAGCTCCTTTTGCGTTCGTACCGAGCCACGGTTTACCATGGCAAGATAGCCCTTTTCTGCTCGGACAATCGGACGCTCCGAATGCCAGACCGTCGAATCAAACCACGGCCGGGCGAACGAGTCCTGGAGGAGAGGCTTTGGTTTGAAAAGCTCCCACGCGCCCCAAACAATGCCGCTTAGAGCAAGAAATCCCACGGACGCCGCGACGACAACCCGCCACCGCATTCGACGGCGGGGAGGTGGTGGAATTGGGTTTGACGGAAGCGGAACGGCCTCGCCGACAACCCGTGCCGAGTCTGGTTCGGTCCCACTGAGGCTCCCATTGAACATGGTCACCTTGGCAGACAATTCCGGATCCGCCGGTAGCTGGCTCGCGATAGCGGCTGCCAACTCGGGCGGCGCATCGCCGAGTACATAGCTGATGACTTCGCCTGTGCTGAACTCGCTCATGATTCTCCCACCTACTTGCGGTTGAAATTCAATCGATCATCGATCGGGACGAGGATCGGACCAAGGCACGTAGCCACACACACGGCATTCTCCGCGACCAATCGCGGGACGCCAAGTAAGCGGCGCTCCACTGCCTGGGCGCCGACCTGTTCGGTTTCAGGTGGTGTCTTGAGCATGAACTCCGTGTATCCTGTGGCTTGCGCGCGCGTGAATCCAACGCCAAACTGAAGAGCCTTCCTCCATTGATCTCGCGTCATGACCGCCCTCACCGACCCCTCGCCACCGCACGCCGAGACGTAGAGTGCTGCGGACGCGATCCAATCGGCTGTCGCCGGGTACAGGCTTTCCATGTCCCGCTGCAGGATGCTCGCAATACCCAGAAGGAATTGCTTGGTGGAACTACTTTGACCTTTCGCTACGCGCACGACATTCTGTCTCTCGCGCCCAAGCAGTAGCAGTTCATCCCAATTTCGAGGTCCGTGACGCGCTTCTTTATTGATCGCGAAATCTTTTTCGACAACCGACGCCCAGTGCTCCAGGTGAGCAGCCTCAACAGCTTTGCGGATGCTTGCATCATTCCACGTCCACCAGAAGCATGACAGAGCAAGCTGCGTCCCGATCTCCATAGCCATGAATTCAACCCACCTAGCAGGGATTCAAGTTCCCCAATGTAAACCCTGGTCGCGCCCAATTCCAGTGCGCGCCGCGCACTGGAAAAGAAATCTTCTGTTCGCGTACACTTGAGATATGCGCGACGCAGGGGTCCTCCGAACGAATCTTGTCGCGGCGATAATATAGGAGTGTTTCACCATGGTCATCGCCCTTTTTGGCGAACCCAACGTAGGCTCGTTTCTCATCCTTGTTGCCGTCATCGGTTTCCTCGGCGAAGGTGTCACGCATTTGACCGAACGGATGGCAGTTCTCAGGCGATCGATTCGGGCCTGGGCCGTTGGCCTTGGCATCGTCACTGGACTCCTGTTTTTCGTCACTGCTTTTTCGCCGTCAACCCGTGGACGCCTAAGCCCGGACGATGTTCTCTCACAGATCTTACGCAGCGGCTTGGTCGGGGCGTGTGCCGGTTTCGTGTGGTATCTCTTCGTGGCAGTTTTGACGTTTGTCTATCAACACGTGATCGCTCCGCCGTTCCGTGTTCTCTGGCGCTGGCTTTCATCCACCAACTCTCGAAGTACTCACGGGTATGACGAAAACCGCCGCAATCAAGACCGGCTTGATCGAGAAGCTGCATTGACACAGGCGAAGTCCGAACAAGCGGACGCACAGAATCGCCGCGCTGGGGCGCGAGCCACGTGCGAGTTGCTCTACCACCGATACGCTCATGCACTCGGTGATCGCTTTCCGAAGTCTGCGCTCGATGACTTCCTCACGAAGTACATGGGGGACAATCACCCGTCGGAGCAGGTCGAAGAACGAGGCCACCAGCTGCAAGCCCTAATTCTTCAGCACGTGAATCAGATCGAACCGCCCAAAACGCCGTACACGCTGAAATCGCTCGCTGATTGGTACAGGCAGACCAAAGACCAAATAGAAGGGCTTCCCGTGGATGACCGCTACAAGCAATCCCAACTCGCCTTGCTGAATGCCCGGTATGCTGAGTTGCAACAGGCACTCATGGAGACACTTCAGCCATGAATATCTTTCTGGGACTCGACAAGAAGACCGGGCAGAAAATCCATCTGCCGAAGAAGTCGTTCGATACGCATTGGCACTTGATCGGCGGCACCGGCAAGGGCAAGACGACCGCAATCCACACGATGTTGCACACGCTGCTTCTCGACCCGACGGCGAACGATTGCTGGTTCATCCTCGATCGAATGGGTAACCTGTCATACGAATTGCTGCTCTGGCTCGTGTCGGATTTCTGCCCGCAGTTCGTCCGCGACCGCGTGGTCTACATCGAACCGGCGAACGAAAACGTGGTAATTGGCTTCAATCCCCTTCTCTTCGAGACGCCAGCCCAGGGGTATTACAAGGTCTCGCGTTCGACGGACACGATTTTGCGGGGATGGGAAAACACCGACATCCAGACGATGCCCCGGCTTGCCCGCTGGATGTTCAACGCGTTCTGGGCAGCCGCCCAGCTTGGCCTCACGATCAGCGACTGCGTTCACTTGCTAAATCCCGGATCGCCTTTCCACGCATCTCTCCTGTACTGCTTGCCGCCGCTCCTGAAAGCGGAGTGGGACGAGATTCTCCGCGCCCACGGCAGCGAGGCAACGCGCATCCTCGAATCGACCCGCAACCGGCTCAAGCCCTACTTCGAGAGCGACATCCTTCGTCGCATGTTCGGATCGAAACGTAACCACCTTGACGTGTTCCGCATGATGAAGGAAGGCCGTATCGTCATCGTGAATCTGTCGTCGAAGGGGCGCTTATCGGGTCAGGAAGCCGACGCGATCGGCGGCCTCGTCATCAACGAAATCCTCGCGATTGCCCGCTCCCTTCCCTTCGGCGAGCGGTATCCGACGTATCTTCTGCTTGACGAGTTCCAGCGATTCGTCGGCCGCGATCTTGAGGAAGCACTGCCGGAGGTTCGCCAGCTGCAAATCCGGCTGATTCTCGCTCACCAGTCATTCAGCCAACTGCAACGCGGCGACCACGACCTTACATCGCTGATCTTCCAGGCACAATCGCGGATGATCTTCGGCGTCCAGGGCGAGGATGCCGACCTACTCGCCCACGAACTCGGGTCGATCACGTTCGACCCGAAGAAGATCAAGGACGAACTCTATTCGCGCCGCCAGATGCAGAAAGGGCACCGCATCGTTGAGCTTTCGAGTTGGTCGAGTGCTGAAGCCCAGGCGGAAAACTGGCAACGAACATTCGGACAGAACTGGGCAGACCAGAACCGGGAAACCCGCGATATTTACGACTACAACAACGCCTCGCGGTCCAGTGGCGACAGCCGGGGCCGTAACGAACAGGAGGGTTCCGGCGGCAGCGCTACGCGGACGCAGTCGACAGGCCGACATCAACAACTTGTGCCGAACATGGAAGAGTTCGCGGAACTCACCATGCGTTCGTACTACTCCTTCGATGAACTCGTGAATCTCTGGGCACGGGACATCCGCAACCGCAACGTCGGCGAGGCGTTCCTCCGCTTGGGCGGCGATCCGAATATCTATGACGTGAAGGTGAAGCGATCCGTCCCCGGTCATTTGCAATGGGACATGAACACGCTTCGCCGCGAGTATCCGCAAGCTCTCGATGACGTAGAAAAATTCATCGAACTGAATTACCGCTCCGATTTCTTTACGTCGCCGCACATGATCGACCAGGAGGCTCAGAAACGCATCGAAGCAATCGCCTGCCCCGTCATCACCGTGCATCAAGCCCCCGCGATCGCGTCCGCCGTGCAGGGCGACGATCCTTTGAGTTGATCGCGATGGTTGAAGACTGCGATCAGATCGGCAACAACCATGTTGCCATCATCGCGGATGCGTTCGAGACATTGTTTGAATTCGTCATGATGCGACAGATCGACGCCGACCATGCGGCGATATTGCTGCGCGAAATCCTTCTGCAGTGCCGGACACGTTTCCGTCTGCCAGAGAACCAGAAAATCTTTCGCGATTTCAAGATTGCTCAGTGCGACCTCGGCATCGAGCGATGCACGCAGCGTTTCCCACGACGGTTGGCGAGCAGTGGAGGCGATGGCCGCATGTTCCCGCGCCCAGGACAGTGTGCCAAGAAGAATGCCGACTTTCTGGCGATACGAAGCGCCATAACGCGTGCATGCAACGACCGCACGAAAAAAATTGCGAATCCATTCGACTGATCTTGACAACCGGAACGGAGCGGTTAATTTAGATTTTAGCCTGTCAACGAGTGCTGGTGAGTCAATCACCGGCTCTGCGAAGGGCTAGTTCTCCCGCGAGGGAAATCTCAGCCGACTCCTCATTCTCCGAGGAGCTTCGGCTCTCTTTATGCGCGGAGGGCTGACCATGCAGGTGACTGATCGTGACGTTTCGATTCTCGAATTGCTGCTGACCTACGGCTTTCTGGTCACGTCCCAGATCCGTTCGATTGTGTTCCCGGCCGACAAAGACGGCTCGGTGACGCGCGACCGGCTGCGTAAGTTGGAAGGGGCAGGGCTAGTCCAACGTCGGCGAGCGGAGGTTGCCAATCCCCTCACCTCGAACACGATTCCGGTCTGGATCATCACCGAGCAGGGAATCTGCCAACTCTCACTCCGAAAAAATGACACCGAAATCCTGAATCAGAAACCGCCCTGCACGCGCTCGTGGCAGAACTTCACGCATTACGTCGCCGTCGCCGATTTGCTGCTGAAAGCGAAACAGGCGATTGCGGCCCAGGCCCGCGTGCAACTCGGCGACGTGTTCTTCGAGCACACATTGCTGAATGCCGCAGCCGATGACGCGGCGCATCGTTACAAGCTCTACACGGTTTTGTCCGAGACGCCGAAGCGATTGATTTGCGCCCCGGACGCCAGCCTCGAATTGAAAGTCGCTGCGTACCGCCGCCCGTATTACGTAGAGCTGGAGCGCGGCACGGACACGCCGCCGCGCGTCGCCGCGAAGAAGACGCCCGGCTACCACGGCCTGTTCGTGTCCAAGCAATTCAAGCGCCACTATCCCGATGCGAACGACTTCCGCGTCTTGTGCGTGGCGCCGACGAGTTCCTGGCGGGACTCGCTTCGCAAGGCCGTGCGAGACAAACCCGGAGCCGATTTGTGGCTGTTCATGGCCCTCGACGAGATCAAGCCCGAGACGTTTCTGCACAGCAATATCGCCTATACCTGCACCGATGGACCGCGCCCGTTCGTGCGCCCGGAGGCCCCCCCGCAGCAGGGGTAGGCAACGTCAATTGCGACGGGAATGAGTTTTCCTTATGGGACAATGACTTACAGCTTGCGAGGGTGCCGGCACTTTCGTGCCGGCCCCATCCTTCGGGGAGCATCAATCCGCTCGCTGTCGCTCGCTGCTTTGGTGGTCGGGCGATCCACCGTCGTTCCAAGGATGGGGCCGGCACGACGCCGGCACCGCGTCCCGGTTTTCATCACCGGGCCGCACGCCGCTCACGCTGGTTCGCGGCTTTCTCGCAAGCTAGTACGTGAATAGAACGAGACTGAAGCGATTTTTCTTGAAGGAGATTTCATGCGATCACCGGGTCGTTCACGCTATCAGGGTAGTGTCGTTCGGCCCGGTGAATTAGCGCCAATTGGCGCATTCTTTCCCCTTCGCTTTATGAACAAAGCACTCAAGAAGAACAAGGACGTTACTGCCACGAGGGAAGAGGGAACCGCTGCGATGGACGCAGCAACCGCTTCGCAGGACGCGAAGCGCCGGCCGATCAAGACGATCCGTGTCGGCGATTGCTCTGCGAGCATTTGGGCGCGCGAGTATGCACGGAACGACACCATGCAGGTGTTCTACTCCGTGACGCTTGAGCGCAGTTACCGTGATGCTGGCGGGCAGTACCGTTATACGAAGACGTTCGATCCGCCATCGCTGCCGCAAGTGGTCTCATTGTGCCAACAGGCGCAGGAGGCGATTGACGAGCTGCAGCAAGCTCAATGATTGAATACGGGGGAGCCCTGACTCCCCCACTCTTTCCCGTCCCGTCGTTGCCGTCGGTCTCTCGCAGACCGAAAACGCTTCGGGCAGGATCGCAACACATCTCGAAGCGGACGCCATTCTCCGGCGTTTGCCAAACTCCCTCAACATGAAATGTTCCGCGGTTGATTTCCGCTCGCGATCATGCGGCGATTGCTTCGTCGTCGCGCGGCTCTGTGGAGGCTTTCAATCATGCACGGCCGTTCTCGCATCAAAAGGCTGCTCGGCTTGCTGCTTTTGACGCTTGCGCTGCGGCCGTGCGGCGAAGCCAGCGCCTCCACAGCGAGGCTGTTTTATCCTTTCCAAACTTTCATGCTCTATTCCCCAACATCACCGGCCATCGCCGTTCTGCCGAGAGCGCCGATCACGACGAGTCCCGTTCCGTCGCTCACAAGCCTGTACCACAAGGCGAAGCGCGGCAACTACGGCGACGCACGCTATCCCGGCAACTGCAGCGGCGAACTCATCAAGGACTTGCTCCGCTATTTCAAGCCGCATCTCGTTTACGACCCGATGGAGGGCAGCGGGACGTGCAGGTTGTTCAGGTGATACAGCGCAGCGTGCGCGGCG
>DAIOGM010000082.1:0-11805 GCA_036745215.1 Gemmataceae bacterium | reverse complement strand
AGGGACGTTTGCGATGAACTGAAGATCGACTGCGCAACGGACGACCTGCGGTACGGATTCGACGCGTGCGATTCCGAAACGTTCCCGGACGCCTTGCGGTTCGATTTCATCTGGGCTCATCCCCCGTACTGGCGGCAGAAGCGATACTCCAATGACATCCGTGATTTGTCCAACGCTCCGAAACTGGAAGTGTTCATCGATCGTTACGGCCAATTCATTCGCAATTGCGCGGGCGCTCTCACTCTTGGCGGCAAGCTCGCAATCCTGATGGGCGACTACCGCGACCGCGAAGCGGGATTCGTTCCGCTCACCTTTCACACGAAGCAATTGGCTTTCGCGTGCGGATTGCAGCAAGTCTGCACCGACATCATCCGCTTTTCGCACGGTGCGAGCAGCAGCAAGAAGGTGTATCGCAGCAGCTTCATTCCAGGCTTACACGACGTGTGCATGGTTTTCGAGAAAGTGAGATAGGCATAATTTCCTTCCCCCATTCATCATGGCCAACCGAGAGGAGACATCACCGGCAAGAAAACCAACCATCGCCGAACAGACGCCTTGGATCGCTGAACCAAGCAGTGACGGGTTCTTTCGAGTCGTCAACGCGGAGTCAATCATCCTCGCCCAGAAGTGCGTCAGAGAGGAGGCACAACTGTTTGCCGCCGCCCCCGAAACGCTGGATGCGTGCTACCTCGCCTTGGAAGAGATTCAGCAGTGGGACGAGGTGATGGGTGGAAGCGAAGATCCGAGGACACAAACCGCCATCGATGCTTTGAAGCTCGCGATAGCCAAGGCAGAGGGAAAATCGACCGGAGATGAATGATCTTGTGAAGATTGAATCGATTCACCGTGGAGCGAAAAGAATTCGCTCCCTTCTTTGCATGACGCACATCGTTTCTGTTTCCATTTCTGAAAGGGGTAATCATGTTGAACGTCACCATTCATCACGCCGGCGGCGGAACCTGCTCGCTGACCGGCAAGGAGGGCGATGGCCTTGCCATCACCTTCGACGACGGCACCGTCAAGAATCAGTTCTTGAGCTGGAAGGCGTTCCGTCAACTGCTCGCCATGAAGATGACGACGCCGAAACCGGAATCAAAGATTCCGCTGGCGCTGGCCGCCAACGGCCACGAGGCTGCCACGATGTAATTCGCGTTCACGGACGGTTGTGCGGCCAGGGAGGGCCTCTCTTGAACGAGGTGTGCCATGCCGCTGATGACTGTGAAAGAAGTTGCCGAGTTCCTGAAGGTCTCCGATTCGTTCGTGTATGCGCTTCTGGGCAGCGGCCGGATGAAGCATCACGTGCTGGGTAAAGGACAGGGCGGCAAGCGCGTCTCGATTGAGCAACTTCAAGAATATCTGCAAAACGTCGAAAGAGGTGGGGAACTCCAGCCGAAGCCGAAGTCCCCCCCAAAGCCGATCAAGCTGAAACACCTTGTGGTCTGACACGATTGGCCGCGTCTCGCATGTGATCGGTCAACTGCGTGAGATGGGCGTAATGCCGCGAAATCATCGCAGTGTCGCGATGGCCCATCAGGTGAGCGACGGTGACTGCATCGAGCTTGCCTACCGCCAGGGCGAACGTGCAGAAGGAATGACGGATCGCATACAGGCTGTACTTCGTCCCGATTTTGTCGCGGATGCGCTGGAAGCGGGAGCTGACGGACGACATACACCACGGTTCGCCATCAGTGTTGCGGAGCATGGCACCGTCGTGTCCGAGGGCGAGGACCTTCCTGGTAATCGCGAGCGCCCGATCCGTCAGGTACACGACCCGCTGCGTTTTTCGCCCCTTCGACTCCTTGACGGGAAAGATCCACCGGGCTTCGGGTAGATCGACGTAGGACGCCTGCACGCTGAAGAGTTCTTGCGGCCGGGCGCCGGTTTCCCACGAGAGTTCCAGGAGATCACGGAAGGCGTCGTCTTTCACGAGCGCGAGAACCTTCTGATACGTTTCGGGCGTGACGAGCTGCTCGCGTTTCCCTTGGGCGGGTTTCTCCATGTGACGGATCGGGCTCGATTCAATGTGACCTTGCTTCGCGGCCCAGTTGAGCGCGCGTTGCACGGAAATGATCGCCCCGCGTTTACCCGTTTTCCAGCCGGCTTTGGAGTCCACCCATTGCTGCACATGGAAGGGTTTGAGGTCGGCGATCGTGAGGGCTGCGGGGATCGCCTTCACGAAGGATTGCAGGTAGTCGAAATACCACTCGTAGGTACGGCGGGCTCGGTTCTTCCCACACCATTCGAGGAAGAGATCGAGCGTGGTGACGACGGCGGAACTGACGAGAACCCGCGGGGCAGGACTCGCCCGTTCTGCCATGAGCTTGTGATAGAGGGTGAATGCTTCCTTCTCGTCGGCACCGAGAGTGATTTGCTTGCCGTCGAGCTGGACGCACCAAGTGCCGCGTTGGGCACGGAAGTAGGGCTGAGGATGCTTGGCCATAAGAAAACCTCCCTTTGACGTGTGACCGCCAAGGAAGGCTTGTTCCCCCAGGGAGTTGCTGCTCTCTGGGGGACTTTTCTCTGACCAAATCTCTGACCACGCTGGTCAGGGGGTCGAGTGAGTTGACGCAAGTCTAATCATATCAAGTGCCTCCTGTAGGGCTCGAACCTACGACCCGCTGATTAAGAGTCAGCTGCTCTACCAACTGAGCTAAGGAGGCGTTGAGATGATGATCCGATTGACACGGGGAGTGTCTTCAAGGTTCATTCTTCATTATCGGTAATGGAAACAAGCCGACAAGATCGTTGATGCGAAATAATGACGCAATCCATGGGATGCGGAATTGGTTTCTGCCAATGAAGCCGGCGCGATTTGCTCGGTCTTGCGACCGAGGAAATCACGCCGCCTGTTGTTGCAAGCTCGCGAGGCCGTTGGACCTCTAGAAACTGGTGCTCGACGCCGGGCCGACGCCGCCGTGGATGCGGTAGGGCGTCAAGTGCGACGGTTGATCGTTCATCCAGAAGCGGCGCCATTCGTCGTGCATTTGTCGAAGATTTTCCGAATCGATGAGCAACTGTTCCATGCGGACCATGGGGTCGCTGGAGTATTGATTGAGAATGCACCCGGACCCGGTAAGGCAGAGAAACGCCATTGCCGCCAGGGTCAAAAGCCAACGATGCATGACTCGGACTCCTTCCCGCGTCGGGTGATTCGCCGAATCGTCGTTTCCGGTTGAAACGAGATTCAGCGGCGCAAACTCGGCAAACTTTGCCGGACGTATCGCCTTTATCGGTTGTGCGGAGAAGGGACTTGAATGAAAAAAAAGAGAATTGATGAAAAAATGCCGCCTGCGAAGAAACGTTTGAACGCAGGCGGCGTCGGCTTCATTTTTTAGCGCCGTCGAGTTCGGGAGAACCCGCAGCAGCGCCGACCGGTTCCATGGCGGCTTCGCCATCCAAACGGCGGATTCTTTCTTCCATCTCCTTGCCGGGCTTGAAGGTAACGACATATTTGGGCGGCACATCCACCCGCGTGCCGGTGCGCGGATTCCGCGCTTTGCGGGCCTTGCGCCGTTTGACTTCAAAGACGCCGAAATTGCGTAATTCGATGCGTCGTTCGCTGAGCAACGTTTCGACGATCGAATCAAACGTTTTCTGAACGACCTCTTTGGTCTTGAGCTGGGTGAGGCCAGTGAGATCGGAGATATCCTTAACAATCTCTTTCTTGGTCACGGATCAGGTCTCCCTGGAGTATTCAAGCTTGAAATCTGAATTATAAGTGTAAGGATACCATGGACTAATGTCAAGAAAAAAAGTGCTCCGGCGGACTCTCATTATTTCTGCGTGCGTGCGAAACGTTAATGAATCGCTTGGGGAGTAGATTGTTTGGCAGCGCTAAGGCTTGGTTGGAACGCGAATATATATGAACTTCCGTCCCCTAGTGGATTCACTTGCCGATGCAGAAGCGGCTGAAGATTCGGCCGAGCAAATCGTCGGTGTAAACGGCCCCGACCATCGCGCCGAGTTCATCGATCGCCAGGCGTGTCTCGAGGGCCAACAACTCGGGCTGGTCTTCGTGGATTGCCATCGAATGGGCATGTTGAAGATGTTGAATGCACTCATTCACGTGATGGGAGCAACGGCTCAAACTCGTTGCCAGGGCGGCGTGGCCTGCGCGGCGTACTTCATCGGCCAGCCGCTGGCGCAGTTCAGCTAGCCCCGTTCCCGTATGTGCGCTGGTTGCAAGTAGGTCCGTACGGCCCAACGCGCGATCCGCCTTGGTCGCGATATGAAGGGTCCTGGGTGTTGATGGAAAGTCCGTTTCGACGGCGTCGCTCGGCGTGCACCACAGAACCAGGTCGGCGTCGGTCGATTGTTCTTTGCCCAGGCGTTGGGCTGTCGTATCGATGTTGTCCGCCGCCACACCGACACCGGCGGTATCGACGAGTGCGATGGTCGCGCCATCCACGTCAAGGACCGCTTCGAGATAATCTCTCGTCGTGCCTGGCTCGGAGCTTACGAGGGCGGCGTCTTTGCCAATTAGCGCATTGAAGAGACTGCTTTTGCCGGCGTTGGGCGGCCCTGCCAGGACGGCGCGAAATGGCCGCTGGCCTTGAGCGCGCTGCTGAAGCTGGCGCTTGAGCAGCGTCAGTTGGGCGAGGGCGTTGCCCAGACGTTTGAAGAGTTCATTCGACTGAACGAAGCGAATGTCCTCGTCGGCAAAATCGAGGCCGGCTTCAATGTCAGCAAGCAAATCGAGCAGATCGTCGCGCAACGCGCACAATGGTTGTGCGATGCCGCCTGCCAGTTGCTTCAAGGCGTGGCGAAGATCATTTTGATCCGCCGCCTCGATGACGCCCAGCACCGCTTCCGCGCGGGTCAGGTCGAGCTTGCCGGCCAGGAACGCTCGCATCGTGAATTCGCCCGGCTCGGCGGCGCGGGCGCCTGCGTTCAGGCATTGCGCGATCACGGCATCGACAATCGGAAGGCTCGAGATCAGATGCAGTTCGACAACATCCTGGCCGGTGTAGGTGCGCGGCGCCGGGAACCAATATACGTCAACAGAAATCGGAGCGTGAAAGTCCGGCAAGCATAACTTGTCGCGAATGAGACACGACGGGCGAGCCTGGTCCTTTTCGAATTCCGGACATAGGGACGTCACGATGGTCGCCGCGTTTCGCCCGCTCATGCGAACGATGGCACGAGCCGCGCCGCCGCGGGCGCTGGCGAGGGCGACGATGGTGTCCATTGGATCGGGGAGCTTGATTGATTGCATGACGGCGCGACGACAAATCAGGCGGCAGGCGTTCTTCGGAACAATCCCGGCAATGCGATGAAGACGCCGAGGATGACCAACAGCGCCAGATAGACGACGTGATTCATCTCCGCGACCACGAGGCCGCGCTCCTGGTAGTTTCCTTCGCGTTCGACGAGCACCGTGTCGCCGCCGGCGCCGCGCTGGACAAGCTTCAACGTGATATTGCGGAGCGTGCCGTCACTGGCCTGAAACTTGCTTTCGAAGACCTCTTCAAAACGCTTGCGCGGCATGTCCTGCGACACCTTGGCGAGGATGAGCTTCAGTTCGGACACGTTTTTGGCCGGGTAGTATTGGCCGTCCGTCTCCTTGGCGAGTTTCTTGAGCGCGACCTCGTCGATGCCGTCGTCGTGGAGTTGAATCGAGAGGTTCTCGAAGATCTCGAGGAGTGAATCCTTGTTCTTGGCATGGTAATACTTGCCGCCGGTCGCGTCGGCCATTTGACGCATGGTGAACTCATCGATTTCGCCGTCGCGGCCGAAGCCGAGCATGTAGAGCGGGATGCGCGCTTCCTTGGCGCGGGCGATGACTTCTTCGACGCGGCGGCGGCTGGAGTTGTCGATGCCGTCGGTCATGGCAACAACGGCGCGGCGGCCGCGCGTCGCGTCCGCCTCTAACGTGCTAATGGCATCATACGTCGCATCAAAAAGCGCCGTTTCTCCCTTGGGAAACAAATTGCGAATTTCTTTTTTGATCGCGTCGGCCTGAGACTTCTCGCGAAACGGCTGCGGCATGCCCACCTTGCTGCTGAATGGCACGATGCTGCACCGCCCCAGGGACGACATGGAATCGACAAAGCGTTCGGCGGCGATGTGCATCGCCTCGATCTTCGGCGTCGTGTCCGCGCTGTCAGCGGGGGGCTTCATGCTGCCGGAGTGATCGAGCGCGAGCGCGGTATTGACGCGTTCGAGCTTGCCCGGTTCGCCGATGCCGATCGTGTACACGGGAACGCGATCGCGTTTCGCCTCGGCGATCACCTGGTCAATGTTTTTCTTGCTGTTAAGGTCGATGCCGTCGGTCATCAGCACGACCGCCCGATCCCGGCCGCGGCGTGTGGAGCGGAGCATGGCGATTGCTTCGGACGCGGCATCGAGAAAGGCGGTGCCGCCGCGCGGCTGGGTCAGATGCACTTTGGTGACCAGACGTTCGCGTTCGAACGTCGGCGGCAGTTTCTCGCGAATCTCGTGGTCGAACAGAATCAGCCCGCAATCGCACGGCGCCGGCAACTTGTTCAGGAAAAAATCGGCGGCCGCGCGGGCTTGCTCCATGCGGCCGTGCTCCTTCATGCTGCCGCTGGTGTCGAGCGCGAGCATGACGCTTAGATCTTGGGACACGACGGGGCGTTGCAGATCGACGACTTTGACTTGATGGCCGTCTTCCTCGATGATCAGTTTGTATTCGTTGCCGACGTTTTCGACTTTGCTGCCGTCGAGTGTGATGAAAAAACGAACCTTGATGTAGATGCCTTTTTTGGTTCCGTCGGGAGAAATGTCGAGGCGTTCGATGTCCTTGTTGCGATCGAATTCGACGACGTAGGGGGCTTTCTTTTTCGGCTGTGCGAATAGCGGCAAATTGAAAACGGCCAGGACGGTCAACAGAATCAGGGTGGATTTGCGCATGGCGGGGACCTGCTGTCAGCGTCGTTTCGTAGCCCCAAGCTGCCAGCTTGTGGGCGTGTCGCATGACGTGAGCTACCAACTCGAGGGCGTACGCGAAAAGCGGACAAGCTGGCAGCTTGTCGCTACGAGAAAGGCGTGCGAGTCGCATTGTACCACAACGGTGCGTCTTGCCGCCTACTTTTTCTCAGCTTCCTTGAGGATTTGTCGCCAGAGGGCTTTCAACTTCTCGAATGGCGTGACGGGTTCCTTTTCCTTCTCTTTATCCTTCTTGGCCCATTTGTTCTTGCCCTTCGGCGCCAGATAACCGGGCGTTGATGTGATCGCCGTGGATGATGTTGAGCCCGCGCTAGGCACGTCGAGGGGGACGGTCTTTTTTTTTGGCAACAGCTTGCGTTCCGCCATGCCCCAAAGACTGCTGGCGATGAAGTAGATGCACAAGCCCGCCGCGACCTTGTAAAACATGATGCCAAAGAAGATCGTCATGTACTTCAGCATCTTTTGCTGCATCGCCTGCTGGTCGTCGGTCGGCGGCGGCATGGTTTGCATTTGCTGCACCATCATGAAGATCACGGCGATCACCGGCAGCACGTTCAAGTACGGCCCAAGATACAACATGCTCCCCAAGCTGTCGGGATTGCTGATGAAGGGAATCGATTCGGTCCAGGGAATCAGCATGTCCGGCGCAGCCAAGTTGCTCATCCACAGGAATTCCGCGAGCCGAAAATGAATGCTTTCCTGGAGCGCAAAATAAAGTCCCAGAAAGATCGGCATCTGCAAGAAAACGGGCCAGCAACTGCCGAGCGGATTGATGCCGTGCTTGCGGTAAAACTCCTGCGTCGCCTGCATCTTGGCTTGTGGATCGTTCGGGTATTTGTCCTGAATCTTCTTCAACTCCGGACCCAGTTCTTGCATCTTGATGCTGAACATCGCCTGCTTGCGGCTAATCGGAAACATGGCGCCGCGGACCATGACCGTGAGGATGATGACGCTGATGCCGTAGCTGCCGACGATCGATTGCAGGATGTTCAGGAGCCAGTGCATGAGGCGCGTGAACTGGATGATGAGGTCGGTGAGGTAGATCTTGGACGAGATCAAGCCGAACCAGTTGTCCGACGGGTAATCGGTAAGCGTGCGCAGGTGCAGTGTGTGCGTGTACCGTTCGACGAGTTCGTCGGATACTTCTTTCTCGCCGGTGAACTGGCCCAGGAGAGCGGCCTTGACGGGGCCGTGATAGAGCATGAACTGATGCTTCACCGGTTCGCCCGGGGAAATCTGAAAGCTCTCGCTGTTGACGCGGACAGTGATGTCGTCGAATTGCGGCCGCAGCGAGGCGCCGAGACGCAACCAGGTGGCGACCTTTTTGCCTTCCGGCGTTTCGTAAAAGCTCAGCGTGATTTTGTCGCCGACGGCGAGTTCAAGATCCTGAATATGCTTCTTGGTTCTCGGCAAGAGAATGAACGTTTCGGGCTTCCCGTTTTCGTCTACGAAAAGGATGCTGTCCTTCTTCAGGTCAATGGTGCGGATGAAACCTTTCTTCTCGGTGGTCTCCAGCGTCGGCCGGGCCCAGGCGAGGATGTCGGCGGCCGGGACGCCGCCTTCCGCTTTCGTCGGCTGCTCTTCATCGACGACGATCATGACGGCGAAGTATTGATTGGCGGAGCCTGCATAAATCAAACGATTATCGGCACGCGTGACTTCGGGAATACGATCGCCGCCCTTGTGGCCGCTGATTCGTGTCGATTCTTCTTGCTTGCGCCACAGGCTGCCGCGCGAATCGACGAGGCCGATAAACGAATTGCGAAAAATGCTCGTGTACCATTCCCCCTCGATCGGCACACCCTGGCCGCCCGTCAATTGATAGCGAAAGTCTATCGCCTTGGCTTTCGGGTCCGAGCGCGTGTCATGAAACTCGAGGAGCATCGTGACGTGATACGTTTTCGCCTCCAGGCGATACGTCTTGACGATCTTGACGTTCGGCATCTCCGGCACGGTCGTCCAGAAACTCGCCTCCTGAGAGCCGTCTTTTTTCACGGTCTTGGGAAGGAACTCCCAGTTCTTTTCGCCCAGCCCAAGCACGGGGACTGGATTGGCATCCTTGGGATGCGGATAAGGATACATGCGGAACGACGGGCAGTATTCGTCGTCCTGGATCAACTGCAATGGCTCGTCGGTCGGCCTGCCGCGCCAATCCGCGGCCTTGAATTGATTCAGCGTTACCTTGCGAACGCCGGCGCCGCGGCTGGTGACGTCCACGGACAGGTAAAAGCCCTCACCGCCGAGCGACACGGTTTGCGCGGGCTCGTCCTTGGCCGGCGGCTTCTTGTCGGGATCCTGCTTTTTGACTTCGGGTGGCTTCTTCTCGTCAATTTTCTCGGTTTGTTTTTTCTCGTCGTCCTTCGGTTTCTCGACTACTTTTTTCTTTGCTTCAAACTTGGCAAGTTCCTTCTTGTCTGGATCGGTCGTCTTGCCTTGTTCAGGGTAGACGATGAACCAGTACCACGCGGCGATGAGCAGCACGCTCAGGAGGGCAAAGACAAACAGGTTCTTTTGCTGCATGGATAGGGTTCACTCAGGACTAGCGGGCGTCGTCGAATTATTCGCTCGGCACGCGGGAATCTTTGTCGGAAAGCAATGGATAGGATAGAGAAGCGCGTTAGATGAAACCACAGATTTCATTTACTTCGCGGCCCGCGAAGATTCTGCGAAATGACGAATGTCGAAGCACGAATGACGAAAGAATGACGAATTCCGAATGCCGAATTAATGCAATCTACGTTGAATTCGGGATTCGTCATTCGTGCTTCTTTCGTCATTCGTCATTCGTCATTCGTCATTTGCGCATGTGATTGGGGCTCAACCGCTCGACTTAGCGGCCGTCGCGCAGGCGGTCGCCGAGGAAGTTGTCCAGGTCTGGAATGTCGTGAATTTTTTTGATCGTCGCATCGATATCGTACTCGACGCGGCGGAAGATGACGTTCTTGCCGTCGAGGAGCACATAGCACGCGCGCCAGTTGCCGTCGCGCGGCTGGCCGACGGAGCCGACGTTGACCATCGTCTTGCGCTCGTCGAGCTTGTGGGTGCTGTCGCCGAGTTCTTCCGGCGATTGGAACTGGTACGAATCGTCCTGCAAGCTCTCCGTGAAAACGCCGGGCACGTGGGTGTGGCCCTGGAAGCAATAGCGGTCGACCAGGGCAAAGATGCGATCCATCTTGCGCTGATTGTAAATGTCTTCCGGGAAGACGTATTCGTTCAAGGGATTGCGCGCGGAGCCGTGCACGAACAGGTGGCCATTCTCGTTATGGGTGCGGGGCCGCTCGGCGAGGAACTCCCAGCGTTTCTCGCGTTTGGTGCGGGCTTCGTTGGCGGATTCGAGTTGTGAGCGGGTCCAGAAGATCGCGCGTTCGGCGGGGGGATTGAACCCGTCGGGATCGAACATCGCGCCCTGGTCGTGGTTGCCAAGCAGGACCATCTGGCACCTCATGGCGAGGTCGATGCATTCGCGCGGATTGGGGCCGTAGCCGATGATGTCGCCCAGACAATAGGTTTCGGTGACGCTTTGCTTGGCAATGTCATCGAGCACCGCCTGGAGGGCCTCCAGGTTGCTGTGAATATCGCTGATGATCGCTTTCACGTTCCCTGATCTCCCCCGGGACGGGTCAGAGGATTTGGGCGCAACCGATTCTCCATCTTTATTCTATTATGCAGTTTACATCTCGCAGCGAAAATCTGTCAAGAGATCGGCATTCCGCAGCCCTTGCAATCTACGCTTAGGACGGCTTTTCTCGCCTAATCGACACAATCGACGACAATTCACTTTTCGAGGGCGGCGACGAGGGCGTCGGTCATGGTCGTGGTAGTGGCGTCGCCGCCGAGGTCTCTGGTGCGGACTTTGCCGTCGCTGAGGACTTTTTCCATTGCGCGAAGTATGCGGGTCGCAGCGTCTTTTTGACCCACGCCTTCAAGAAGATCGACCGTCGGCAACAAAAGGGGCAGGGGATTGGCGCGATCGACGCCGATGCGATCGCGGCCGGCGCCGTGGAAGCATTCGTAGAACTGGATGCCGTCGCCGATGTTGATGCCTGCCGTCGCGCTGATGCCGCCGACGACGCCGGCGCCCAGATCGCTGACGATGTCGCCGTACAGGTTGCCCATTACCAACACATCGAACTGCTGCGGCTTGGACACCATTTGCATGCAGCAGTTGTCCACGATGATTTCTTTTACTTGCAGGTCCGGAAACTCCTGGGCCGTTGCCCGGAACGCTTCCAGAAAGAGGCCGTCCGCCAGCTTGAGAATGTTTGCCTTGTGAACGCAATGAATGACCTTGCGTCCGGCTTCCTTCGCCCACCGAAATGCGAAGCGGAAGAATCGCCGCGAGGCCGTCTCGGTCACGACCTTGATGCTCTGCACAACGCCGGGGATGATTTCGTGCTCGATGGCTGCATAGAGGTCTTCGGTGATTTCGCGGATGACGAGCATGTCCACATTGTCGAAGCGCGCTTTGAGGCCGCGCAAGTTTTTCAACGGCCGCACCGATGCGAACAGCTGCAACGAGCGCCGCAGTTGGACGTTGTAATTGAGGTGCGGCTTGTCGGGCGCGGACATCAGCTTCGTTTTCAGGGCGAGGCCGTTCTTCTTGACGGAATCGAGCATCGGCTTCGGCAGCGGGTCGAGCCCTTGTTTGATCGCTTCATAGCCGGCGACGTATTCCTCCCACGTGATGGCGACGCCGGCGGCTTCGAGGACGCGCTTGACCGCGGGCACGACGTCGTGGCCGATTTCGCCGCCCTGGATCAAGGTGACTCGGAGGGACATAGGTCATCCATTTTCATTGAAGGCGAGCCGAGCCCCATAAGGGGCCGGTTGAGTGGACGCGTGACTCAACCGGCCCCTTACCAGTACTTTCAGCTGCCATTAGTTTGGATTTTAGCT
>DAIOGM010000081.1:0-21207 GCA_036745215.1 Gemmataceae bacterium | reverse complement strand
GCGCTCGTGCTCTCTTGCTGCAACTTCACGTGATCGACGATGGCCCCTTCCGCGAGCGCGATCTCCGTGACCGCGTTGGTAAAGTACACGCCGGCCCCGAGATAGCGTTCGATCACCGTCGCCTGCGCGTTCTTGCCGGCGACGATCAATGTGCGCGGATGCGTGATGAAGGGCCGCGCGGTCGGCTCCGCCAAGTAAATGATCTCAATGGGCGGCGCGACGATCTTGCCGTCGGGAATGACGATCAAGGCGCCGTCGTCGAGTAAGCTCGTGTTGAGAGCGGTGAAGGCGCTGTCATCGTCGCTGGCGATTTGTGCGAGCGCCGATGGGATTTGCAGCGTCTCGGCGAGCGAATCGAATTGCACACCGGGCGGCACGGTCGCCGGGTCCGCCTCGACTTTCAGCAATCGGCCATTGGCGAAGATGAGCCGGATCGCGCCCGGCGCCGACGCTGCGGGGACGCGACGCACGTCAATCGTCTGATCGGCGAGTGGCAACTCCCAGGGGGTTTCGATGAGCGTCGCGATATTGGTGAAGCGCCAGTCCTCGCTGCGCGACGTCGGCAACGACAAATTCTGGAACCGCGTCCGCGCCGCGGCGCGCAGCGCACGGTATTGCTCCGCGGGGCCGGCGCGATCGAAGGGGGCGAACAGATTCGTGAATGCGGTTTTTTCCATCTCGTTTTGGCTTCAACTGATGCCTTCGTAGCCGCGTGCTTCCAGCTCCAGCGCCAACTCCTTGCCGCCGGTTTTGACGATGCGGCCTTCGGAAAGTACGTGCACGAAATCGGGCACGATGTGCGTCAGAAGCCGCTGGTAATGCGTGATGACGAGCATGGCGCGATCCTTCGAACGCAATGCGTTGACGCCGTCCGCGACCGCTTTCATTGCGTCAATGTCGAGGCCGGAGTCGGTCTCGTCCAGGATGCACAGCTTCGGCTCGAGCACCGCCATTTGAAAGATTTCATTGCGTTTCTTTTCGCCGCCGGAGAAACCCTCGTTGACGGAACGCTTGAGCAAATCCTCCGGCATGTGCAGGACTTTTATCTTTTCCTTGACGATCTTGAGAAACGCGCCGGCGTCGAGTTCCGGCTGGCCACGATATTTGCGAACCGCGTTGACCGACGCGCGCAGAAAATAACTGTTGGTGACGCCGGGAATCTCGACGGGATACTGAAACGCGAGAAAGATGCCTTCGCCGGCGCGTTCTTCGGGAGCCATGTCGAGGAGGTTCTTGCCTTCGAACAGCACTTCGCCTTGCGTGACTTCGAACGCATCCTTACCGGTGAGAACGCCGGCGAGCGTGCTTTTGCCGGAGCCGTTGGGGCCCATGACGGCGTGCACTTCGCCTGCTTTCACGTCGAGATTGATGCCGCGCAAGATGGCCTTGTCGGCGACGCGGGCGTGGAGATTTTGGATGGCTAACATTCGATTCATTCACTTTCGACAACACGGACATCAATAACCCGAACCACGCGGTCATCGACGTCGATTTCACAAAGTACTAATAACGAATCGCGACGAAGGAAATACAAATCATCAACTCGCGTGACCATTTTCAATGCGTTTGATCGCAACGCCTCGTCGATCCAATTGGCGGCATCGGCGATTGTTTGACGATCGGTTGCATTGTTCCATAATTCAGCCAGGCGATTCTCCGATTCCGGAAGCCAGACGACGGTAAGGATCATTCCTTAGTCTCCGTGGCCTTCAATCGCGCCATGATTTCTGACAAAGGTCTGCCCTGGTTTTTTTCTCGCGCGAGTGTCGCGCGTGCCTTGTCGAGGTCAAAATGTTTTCTCACTTCGTCCGCCGCAATACTCGGCGTATAGACGCCGACAACGTTGCCGTCGGCGTCGCGAATCTCGGTGACATCTTTCATCTGGCTAAGGACCAACAACAGTGTCTGGTCTGCAGTGATCGTGGACATCGTTTGTCTCCTTGCTCAACACTTCTGCCTCGACGCGGAATCATTGTGCTCTCAGCGCCAAACACAAAGCACATCTACGTAATCATTTAGTGCATCTCGCCAACCAAAAATGCCGATGTTGGCGCCCAAAACCGCGCCATGCAAAGCGCACCACATCGACACATGGGAACCAACATGTTCCATGTCCGACGGGTCCAAGTGGGTGTTCAGCGATGCGATGGCAAATCCCAGCACGGCCGCCAAGGCGCCGCCTGCAACAAATCCAACCAGGGCTCGTTTCATTGCCTACCCTACACTTCCTTCAAGACTCACCCCCAGCAGCTTCTTCGCCTCCACCGCGAACTCCATCGGCAGCTCCTTGAACACCTCCTTGCAGAAGCCATTGACGATCATGCCGACCGCGTCTTCCGCGCTGAGGCCGCGTTGCTTGCAATAGAAGATCTGGTCCTCGCCGATCTTCGACGTCGATGCTTCATGCTCGACCGTGGAGCTTGTGTTCTTGACCTCGATATACGGGAACGTGTGCGCGCCGCACTTGTCGCCCAGCAAAAGCGAATCGCACTGGCTGTAGTTGCGCGAATGCTCGGCGCCCTTGAGCACCTTGACCTGGCCGCGATACGTGTTCTGCCCGCGGCCGGCGCTGATGCCTTTCGACACGATCGTGCTCTTCGTGTTTTTGCCGACGTGGATCATCTTGGTGCCGGTGTCGGCCTGTTGTTTGTGGTTGGTCAATGCGACCGAATAGAACTCGCCGACGGAGCCTTCGCCGATCAGGATGCAACTTGGATATTTCCACGTGATCGCGCTGCCGGTCTCGACTTGCGTCCACGAAATCTTCGAGTTGCGGCCACGCGCAGCGCCGCGCTTGGTGACGAAGTTGTAGATACCTCCCCTGCCCTCCTTGTCGCCGGGGTACCAGTTTTGCACCGTGGAATACTTGATCTGCGAGTTCTCGCCGACCGCGACCAGCTCGACGACCGCGGCGTGCAGTTGATTCTCATCGCGGATCGGCGCGGTGCAGCCTTCCAGATAGCTGACGTACGCCCCCTCCTCGGCCACGATCAGCGTGCGCTCGAACTGGCCGGTATCCTTAGCGTTGATGCGAAAGTACGTGGACAACTCCATCGGGCAGCGGACGCCTTTAGGGATATACGCGAACGAGCCGTCGCTGAAGACCGCGGAGTTCAGTGTCGCGAAAAAGTTGTCGTTGTACGGCACCACGGAGCCGAGGTACTTCTTGATCAGCTCCGGATGATTGTGCACCGCCTCCGAAAAGGAGCAGAAGATGACGCCCATCTCCAAAAGCTTGCCCTTGAACGTCGTCGCGACCGAGACGCTGTCGAATACCGCATCGACGGCGACGCCGGAGAGCCGCTTCTGCTCGTCGAGCGAAATGCCGAGCTTCTCAAAGGTTTTGAGCATCTCCGGATCGACTTCATCGAGGCTCTTGAGCTGTTTCTTCGGCTTCGGCGCGGAGTAGTAGATCATGTCCTGATAATCGACCGCTGGAAACGTGACGTTCGGCCACCAGCGCGGCTCTTCCATCGTCGTCCAGTGGCGATACGCCTTGAGCCGCCAGTCGAGCAGCCAGCTCGGCTCCTTCTTGAACGCGGAGATGCGTTCGATGATGTCTTCGTTCAGGCCCTTCGGCAACGTGTCGGCTTCGATGTCGGACGTGAAGCCCCACTGGTATTCTTTGTTGGCGAGTTGCTCAATGGTTTGGGTTGCGGTGGTCATAGGTAATATCCTTTATCATTCAATTCAAGCCCCGGGATGAGCGCAGCGATTCCCGGGGTTCGAACCCCGGGAATCGCTGCGCTCATCCCGGGGCTTGGCAGGTCATTTTGAAATCAAATTCAACGCCACCAGCTGCGGCTGCTCTTCAACCGCAGCCAGCGCCAGTCGTTCACGCAACAATTCCGTGACGCGGCCCTCATCGTGGATCAAATCCGCGAGCGTGATCTGATCGAGCACGTGCCGCATCCAGTGTTCCAGCGTTTGCCAGAGCGATTTCAGCGTGCACGTCGAGTGATTCGTGCACACGCCGCCGGGCGCTTCGGTGCCGGCATGCTTTTGGCAATAATCGACTTCATCAAAGAGCGGCTCGCCAAGGATCAACAGCAACGAACCCAGGCCGATCGATGCGGAGGTTTTGGCGAGTTTGTAGCCGCCGGACCGGCCGCGTACGCTCTCCAGAATGCCGGCCTGACGCAGAACGCTCATCAGCTTGGCGACGTACGGCACCGAAAGTCCTTCCGCAGCAGCGACTTCCGGCAACGTGGCCGAGCCGCTCTCGGCTTTGGCCAGTCGCAGCAAACATCGCAAGCCGTACTCTTCTTGAGCGCTGATTTTCATGGCTTGGACCTCCGGGGCGTTGATCTACCCACATTCTACTAATGTGTACTTTTTAGTCAAGTATTCTCTTTCAGAGCCTGAGGCGTGAGCGAAGAGATGGGGGCGCTCGGACCTCCGCACATTCGTTACGACCCGCAATGTTCCCGGCACCGGCAAGCTTTTACAGCGCAAAAGGTTTGACACGTCGTGTGAACTGTTTACTATGGATGGAAGGTCGTTTCATGTCTCTGGAACAAAGATTCATTGCTCCGTCTGACGAGGTGATCGCATGGCCGGTCTGAAGAAGAAGAAACGCGAAAAAAGCGGCAGCCCGAACGTTGTGCTGGTGGTCTTCCTGGTGCTGTTCGTCATCACGTCGATCACGCTAGGTGTATTTCTCTACTTGGCGCTCGACGAAGCCGGCGTGGCGCGCCAAAGCATGAAAAAGGTCGCCGACAAGGAGCAGGGCGACAAGAACGTGATCGTTTATTACAAGATGCTATTTCGCGATTTGCGCGCAGCGCTCGGCGACAAGCTCGACCAGAATGAGGCCAAAGAATTGGCCATCGATCGCGGTTCCTTTGACGGCGGCACCTTTGATAAGAACATCACCGACAAAGCAGTGTCCGGCAAGGTGCTGGCGGACTTGGGCGGCAAACTGAATCGCACGGAAACAGGTTACGAAAAGAATTATCCGGACCTTCTCGACGCGGAAAGAAAGAAATACGCAGAAATCGACGGCAATTGGAAAACAGAGCAGGCAGCGCATGCGAAAACGAAGGAAACGATCAAGGATTTGAAAGCGAAACAGGACACGAATCATCAGGCCATCATGACCAGCATCACGGCCGGCAACGCGGCGACGCTGGCGGCGGCGCAGAAAAAGAGCGATGACTTCGTCAAGCTCACCAAAGACCAGAAAAAACTCAACGAGGACATTAAGGCGGAAAGCGATAAGAATCTTGCGATGCAAGACGAGCACGAACAGAAACTCAAGCTCATGGGCTTTGAAATCAAGAAGCTGCGCGACGAACTCGCGCAGGGCGGCAAGGCGGTCGGCCCCGGCGGCGCTGCGGTCGCGGCGGGGGGCGCCAGTTTCCCGCTCATCCTCGATATCTCGCCGGGCAAGCCGCTCTGGGACCAGCCCGTCGGCAAGGTTACCCGCGTCGATCTCGATTTGCGCCAGGTCGTCATCAACCTCGGCTCCGCGCACGGCGTGCAGCCGGAACTCACCTTCAACGTCTTCGGCGCCAATAACGCCGGCCGGGCCGAGAAGGGCATGAAAGGCTCCCTCGAGGTCATCAAGGTCATCGATACGAATTCTTCCTTAGCTCGCATCACGTCGCTCTACGACGCCGACGGCTACGAGATTCAGCTCAACGCCCAGACCCGCGGCCGACTGCTGCGCGAGACCGAAGCGCCGATGAAGGAAGGCGATTTGCTCTTCAACCTCTTCTGGGGCACCCGTGTGGCAATCAGCGGCTACGTCAATATCACCGGCGAAGCGTCCGAAACGCCGTCCGAACAGTTTCGGCAAATGGACGACTTCCTGTACCTCCTGCGGCGCAGCGGCGTGACCGTCGATGCGTACGTCGATCTTCGCGACGGACAGATCAAGGGCAACATCACGTCGAAGACGCGCTATCTCATCTACGGCGACACGATGCGCGTCGCCGGCGAGAAGCCCGAAGCGAAAATGCCCGAGGACGACAAAGAGAAGGAAAAGGAGAAAGACAAGGACAAAGACAAAGACAAAGACAAGGAACCCGTTGGCAAAGAGCCGGTGAAGAATGGGCTGGCCAACGCGGACCGCAATGAACAGATCAATCGCTCGAGCTTGCTGCTCCGCAACGACGCCAAGACCGTCGGCTTGCTCATGATCTCGGCGGAGAATTTCGCGAATGTGGCCGGCTATCGCAAGGCCCGCAACGCCAACACGCCGAGCTATTCGGACTTCCGCCCAGCGCTGCCGTACGCCGGCTCGATCGACGCCGGCGTTCGCGATGTGCCCGCGCGGCAAGAGGAAAAGAAGGAGCCGCCGCCCCCGGAGAAGAAGGATCCCAACTGAGCGGCCGCGCGAACCTCGAGTCATAAAGAAGCCTCCCCAGTTGGGAGGCTTCTTGCACTGATGAAGCTCGAATTGACGGCACGCGCCGCGGCCGCATCGCGGGCAATATTGCGGGCCGTCTACCTGATAAATCGGAGTCTTGCAAAGTTCGTCGTAACTGCGCGTATCCTCAGGCGGCAACGGAGAATCGTCAAAATCCGCGATGATTTGCTGTAATCGTAATGGTTACGGCGCGAGAATTGTCGTCTGGCGCCGAACTTTGAGGCGGGCGATGAGACCGCGGAGTTGCAATTTAGGAAGTTGGCAAATTGACGGCACGCCCCACCGCGGTTATGCTCATTGGTTATGACCGAGGTCACTCGCATTCTGAATGCCTGCGAGCACGGCGATCCGTTTGCCGCGGAGCAGCTTTTGCCGCTGGTCTACGACGAACTTCGCAAGCTCGCCGCGCAGAAGCTGGCCCAGGAGAAGCCGGGCCAGACGCTTGAGGCCACGGCCTTGGTCCACGAGGCGTACTTGCGTTTAGCGGACGTCGAACAGGAGCGGCACTGGGACAGCCGCGGCCACTTCTTTGCTGCCGCTGCCGAAGCCATGAAGCGGATTGTGGTGGAGGCCGCCCGGCGCAAAAAGCGGGCCAAGCATGGCGGCGGCCGGGAACGGATCGAGGTCGAACTCGCCAACCTGCCCACCCGAATGCCTCCCGACGACCTACTCTCCCTGGCGGAGGCCCTCGACCGTTTGGAGCAGGTCGAGCCAATCAAGGCCCGATTGGTAACTCTCCGCTATTTTGCCGGGTTGACCATTGAACAGGCCGCGGCAGCGTTGAACATCTCCCGCGTCACGGCCCACTGCTACTGGACATTCGCTCGAGCCTGGCTGCATCAGCAAATGAACGGTGAGAAGCCCGAGTAGGCACTTCCCAAAAAAAATCTCTCGAGGTGGAGCGCGCGGCCATCGGCCGTCGCATTGTCTTTCGGCGGGGTTGTCCCCGACGTGGAGGGCAAAGATATGGCGCTTGAGGACATTTTCCTGGAGGCGGTGGAAAAGGCGCCGGCCGACCGCGCCGCCTACCTGGATGGCGCCTGCGGCTCCGACGCCGGACTCCGAGCTCAGATCGAGGCCTTGCTGCGGTCCCATGAGGAGGCCGGCAGCCTGTTGGATCAGCCACTCTTTCAGGCCGGTCCTACCATGGCGGCGCCCACCTCGACGGAAAAGCACGAGTTGTTGGCTGGCCGATACAAGTTATTGGAAGAAATCGGCGAAGGCGGCATGGGGACCGTCTGGATGGCCCAACAAATCGAGCCGGTCAAGCGGCTCGTGGCCGTCAAGCTCATCAAGGCGGGGCTGGACACCAAGCAAGTCCTCGCTCGCTTCGAGGCAGAGCGTCAGGCGCTTGCGCTCATGGACCATCCGAACATCGCCAAGGTGCTGGACGGCGGCACGACTCCGTCTGGCCGACCGTACTTTGTGCTGGACCTCGTCAAAGGCGTGCCGATCACGAAATACTGCGACGAGCACCATTTGACGCCTCGGCAGCGCCTGGAGTTGTTCGTCCCCATCTGCCATGCGGTGCAGCACGCGCATCAAAAGGGCATCATCCACCGTGATCTCAAGCCGTCCAATGTGCTGGTCGCCCTCTATGACGGCAAGCCGGTGCCGAAAGTCATCGACTTTGGCGTGGCCAAGGCGGCCGGGCAGTCGCTTACCGACAAGACCTTGGTCACCGGCTTCGGCAACATCGTCGGCACGCTGGAATACATGTCGCCCGAACAGGCCGAGGTCAACCAGCTCGACGTGGACACGCGCAGCGATATCTACGCGCTGGGTGTCTTGCTGTACGAGTTACTGACCGGCAGCCCGCCGTTTACGCGCAAAGAGCTGGAGAAAGCCGGCATGCTGGAGATGCTCCGTGTGATCCGCGAGCAGGAGCCATCCAAGCCGAGCACGAGGCTGAGCACGGCAGACGGCTTGCCTACCTTGGCTGCGAACCGTGGCACGGAACCCGCGAAGCTGACGAGGCTGATGCGCGGCGAGTTGGACTGGATCGTGATGAAGGCGCTCGAGAAGGACCGCACCCGGCGTTATGAGACGGCCAATGGTTTCGCGATGGATGTGCAGCGTTATCTGGCGGACGAAGCGGTGCACGCGTGTCCGCCGTCGGTGAGCTATCAGTTCCGGAAGTTCGTGCGGCGGAACAAGGGGCCGGTGTTGGCCGCGTCCCTGGCGATATTGATATTGCTCGCCGGCATCGTCGGCACGACATGGGGAATGTTCCACGCCGAAGCGGCACGTGCCGATGCGGCGAACGAGGCGGAGCAGAAACGCCAGGCGCTCGGGCAAAAGGAGGCTGCGCTCGAAGACGCCAAGGACAAGTTGTTTCAGGCGTTGGTCAACCGCGCGCGCCGAGCGCAGAAGCGGTCGTGTCGGGCAGCGATTCGAAGCGCTGAAGGCGATCCAGGAAGCGGCCCGGATTCGTATGACCTCCGAATTGCGAACCGAAGCAGCCGCGGCCCTGGTTTTGCCGGACGCGGAAGTCGTTCACGAATGGGAAGCCTGGAATGAAGATACGCTCAACATCGCATTCGACGCGCACTTTGAACGCTACGCCCGTCTGGATCGACATGGCGGGATTACGGTTTGCCGACGACGCGACGGCCGTGAGGAAATACTGGCGCGTCTGCCGCCGCAGGGAGCACCCCCGTATACCGGCCCGTATATGAGCCCGGATGGTCGTTACGTGACATTTTGCGAACACTCGCCAGCGACCCGCAAGACGTATGTATGGAAGGTCGATGGGTCCATTCCACCGGGACCGCTCGTGTTGCCGGTGAGAGTGAATAACTTATCGGTGGCCTACCGGCGGGACCGCCGGCAACTGGCGCTGGGAGATTTCGATCGATGGGTCGGCGTGTACGACCTGGACACCGGCGAATTGGTGCGGCGTCTAAAGCTTGGAGCCTCGCCTCTTGAAATCGATTTCCATCCCAAGGACGGCCGGCTGGCAGTGGCCGCAGGTAATGTGGTGCAACTGTTCGATGTGGATGCAGAGAAGGAGTCGCCGCCCTTGAGGCACCCAACCCTTGCCGGGAGCGTGTGCTGGCACCCCGATGGCCGCCGCCTGGCGACCGGTTGTGCGGATGCCAAGATCCGTGTCTGGGACACCAAAACGGCGGTTGAAGTCATGACGCCCTGGGTGGATGCCGCAGCCAAGGTGGCCTTCAACCCCGAAGGAGACCTGCTCGTGAGCCGCGACGCGAAGATCTGGGATGCGACGACCGGCCGACTCCTGCTGACGTTGCCCGGCGTGCGCGGCAAGTTCAGCCAGGACGGTTTGCTTGGCCACAGCCGGGAAGGAAATAAGGTGCGCTTGTGGCGGTTGGCGGACGGCCGAGAACTGCGCGCCCTCCGTGGCCGCAAGGCGGACAGCCCGGAAGAATTCGTAAATCCAACCTTGCACCCCGATGGGCGCACGTTAGCCGGCAGTTCGTTCAACTGGTTGAGCTTTTTTGATGTGGTGAGTGGTGAGGAACTGGGGTCGGTGCGCTTGCCGCGGTTGAACGCAGCCAGGCCGGTGTTCTTCGATCCGCCAAGCGACCCTTCCGCTCCGGAGCGGTCGAACTGGAAAGCCGGTCTATCCGATGCAGAAAAGGCCGGCGCGTGGATTACGGGTGGTCATGGCAGCATGTTGGTCTGGCCAGCTCGTCTCGACCCTACGCGCCCGGCGGTGATGCGTGTGGGGCCAGCGCGGTTTCTCATTGCCGACGCGGGCCGCGGTTATTCCGTGGGAGCAAGCGCCAGCCGTGACGGCCGCGTCCTGGCCATGCCACAAGTTAGCTCGACTGTTGTTCTGCACCGGGATCGGCCCGACCGGCGCGTGATACTCGGCCCACAACACGACGTGCGTTTCTCCGCCGTGAGCCCGGACGGGAAGTTGGTAGTTACTGGCAGTCACTGGTCCGATGGCCGATCCAAGAGCGTACGAATCTGGGACGCAGAGACCGGTCTACCCATCCGCGAGTTGCCCATGGAAGGTTCGACGAAGATGAATTTCAGCCCGGACGGAAAGTGGCTGTTGACCATGGGCGCCGATACTCGGTTGTGGGAAGTCGGCGCCTGGCGCGAAGGGAGGCGCCTGTCGGGAAGCATTGGCGCCTTCAGCCCGGATGGTCGGCTGCTTGCCGTCGGGAACAGCACCAGCGGCGAGATCCGCCTCGAGGAGACCGCTACCGGCCGCGAGGTGGCCAGCCTGATCGGGCCAGAGCAGTTTGGGTATGGACCAACCTGTTTCACACCCGACGGATCGCGGCTCATATCGCAAAGCGGCGGCTTCATCCACGTCTGGAACTTGCGGCTGATTCGCCGGCAGTTGAAAGAACTCGGGCTGGATTGGGACTGGCCGGAATTTCCGCCGGCGGCGCCTGGCAGTGAAGATCCACGGTCGCTGCAGGTGGAGGTCCTGCGCGGCGACCTGGACAAACTCCCGCCGCCACTCAAACAGGGACCCCGATAGACGGTCGAATCTTATTGCCCATGTGGTCGAAAAGTAACAGCGGCCGGTGAGGCCTTACCGCCAAGCAAGCCCCTCACCGGCCCGGCACCGCCTCGGCGCTCGGTCTGCGCGCCGGCCGCGTTGTCGCACCCATTGTAGCGCAGACCGATGTTGCAAAGGAGTTCTGACCATGTCTCGACACTCGTTTCGTCCTCAACTGGAGGAATTGGGCAGCCGCTGCCTGCCCAGCGCCAACCCCGCCATTTCGATCAGTGATGTGTCACTCGTCGAGGGCAACGTGGGCACCCAGTACGCGCAGGTCACCGTGAGCCTATCGGCCCCGACTACCAAGACGGTGAAGGTCGATTACCAGACCGCCAACGGCACCGCCAGATCCGGCAGTGATTACACCGGCGTCTCCGGCAAGGCGACCTTTGCTCCCGGTCAAACCATTTATCGGGTGACCGTTCCCGTCCACGGTGACATGGCAGTGGAACCGGACGTGGCGTTCACCGTCAAGCTGAGCAACGCCAGGAACGCGACGATCGCTGACTCCAAGGGGGTCGTCACCATTCTCGACGATGGCGATGCCAGGCCCAGGCCCATTGTCAACATCCTCGGCGGTATGCCGGTCTTCGAAGGAAGTTCCGGGGGCACAACGCTCATGACGTTCTCGGTGAGCCTGTCGGCCCCTGCTGCCGAAGCGGTGACGGTCAGTTACACCACATCCGATGACCCCTGGCAGCCCAACTACGGCATCCTCGCCGGCTACGCGTACACGTCCGGGACGCTAACGTTTGCCCCCGGCGAGACAACCAAAGAAGTCACGGTCGAGGTCTACGCAGATGCCATTCCCGAGCCGTCCCAGACGTTTTACGTCGGCATCTCCGACGCCTCACCCAACGCGCTGATTGGGCTGAGCTATGCCTCGGGCACGATTTTGGACGACGACGGCTACGGCCCGGACTACTGGTGGCCCTTCTCGCCTTTTGACGAGCAGCCCGCCTACATCGGGTGAGAGGACTCGTGCGGCACGGAGCCGAGTGGATTTGGTATCGCGAGATGCGGCCGGTGAGGCCTTACCGCCAAACAAGCCCCTCACCGGCCCGGCACCGCCCCGGCGCTTGGTCTGCGCGCCGGCTGCGTTGCTCCCTTCCATTGTTTCGCAGACCGCACCAAGAAGGGAGAAATTGCCATGTTTCAAAAATCCTCCATCCGTACCACTCGGTTGCAGCTCGAATGCCTCGAGGACCGGTGCACGCCGAGCGCCATGCTGGGCGACCCGTGGGCTCTTGGTCCGGTCCACCTCGGCGGACCACAGACCCACGTCGCGCCACGTGACGCCGCAAAGGACGAATCGGTAATCACGCGCAAGCATGTCGAGCTGGTCCGATTGAACTTCCAGTGTTCCGCGGACCTCAAGACCGGGCAGACGACGGTTACGGGTTTTGCTACGAATCTGGGGCATTGGACCGGCACGGGACAGGTCTCCAAGTCTGACATCAATCTAGCCACGGATCGGGCTGAGGTCAGCGGCACCGTCACGATCTTCACCGCCAATGGCGACAAGCTGTTCGTCTCGTTCTCAGCGTCGTGGAAGCTATCGACCGGGAAGGGAACGGAAGTAGTCACCACCACCGGAGGCACGGGCCGGTACGCGGGCGCCTACGGTGTCGCATTCATGAACTGCACCATGACCGTGGACCTCGCGGCACAGACGATCTCGTGTAACTGCCAAGGATTTGGATTCCTGGTCACCGCTCGCCGCTAGCCGGGCGCGCAGCGACTTGCGTGACAAGCAAAAATCGGGCAGGAGGTGGCATTACCTGCCCGTCTATTTCCTGGCGCGGGCGCGTTCGGGACGCATGGCGCCGCCCTCGAAATGAATTAGGCATCGCCATGTTAGCGTTGTGCACCCACGACCAACTTCTTCAGTTGTTTGCCTTCGCCCGAACGGTTGCCAGGATTTCTTGCACCCGGGCGAAGTCGGCTGGCTTTACCAAGTGATAATCGAACCCGCTTTCCATCGAATGCTGGCGATCCGTCTCCTGTCCATATCCCGTCATGGCGACGAGGATGATATCCTTGGCGAAGAAACGCTCCCGAATTTGTTTCGCCACCTCGTATCCGTTCAGGCCCGGTAAGCCAATGTCCAACAGCACAACGTCCGGCGTGTAGTCGAAGGCCGCTTCGAGTGCCAACGGGCCGGTATGAGCCGTCCGAACATCATGGCCGGACATTTTTAGCAGCGTCGCCAAGCTCTCGGCGGTGTCCCGGTTGTCATCCACCACGAGTATCCGCAATGATCCCGTCGGCTTCTTCTCCTCGTCAGGGGTCGGTGGCGGCTGCGCAACCGGTGTCAACGAGACCGGCAGAGTCACGATGAACTCGCTGCCTTTTCCAAGAATACTGACAACGTCTACCCGCCCCCGGTGCATTTCCACCAGCCGACGCACGAGGGCCAGGCCGATGCCCAATCCACCCTGGGAGCGATCGAGTGACCGCTCCGCCTGCGTGAACAACTCGAAAATCCGCGGCAAGATATCGGGGGCGATACCGACGCCCGCATCCCGCACCCGCATGACGCATTCGTTACCGCAGCGCTCGACCGTGAGCCAAATGTGACCGGCGTCGTTGGAATATTTGGCAGCGTTCGTGAGCAAGTTCACGACCACCTGTTCCAACCGGGCGGCGTCCGCGTACAGAAAGATAGGCTGCGGAGGCAGCGACACCGTGAGTTCGTGCCGGCGTTGCTCAATCAGTGGAAAGGCGGTCTCGACCGCACGTTCCACTATACCGCTCACGACGATCCGATCCTGGCGAAGCCGAACCCGGCCCGTGGTGATGAGCGATACTTCCAGCAAATCATCGACGAGCCGCGTGAGTTGCCCTACTTGACGCTCGATGACGATGCGCGCTTGCTGCTGGAGTTCGTCTTCCTTTTTGTTGAGACGCAAGAGATGCACGGAGTTAAGGATGGGAGCGAGCGGGTTCCGCAGCTCGTGGCCGAGCATTGCCAAGAATTCGTCCTTGCGGCGGTGCAGGTCGGCTAACGCTTCCGATTGCTCATGCAGCGTACGTTCAAGGCGACAGCGTTCGGTAATATCGTAAAAACAGTTGATTGCTCCCGACACTTCGCCAAGTTGGTTCTTCAGCGGCCGGATATTCACGATCACGTTGATCCGCGAGCCGTCTGGCCGATCGATGAGCACTTCCGCATCGCAAACCCCGTCAATTTCACCGGTCAACACCAGGGCCATGGGGCACCGATCGTGGGGCATAAAACTGCCGTCGGGACGGCACATTCTGAACGAGCCACAAAACCGCTCGTCGGTGTCCCCTAACGCGGGCGTGCGGCCCCACAGTTCCGCGGCGCGGCGGTTGAATTGTTGAATCACCCCCGAACGATCGCAGGAATAGACGGCTACCGGAGCCAAGTCGAACAAAGTGCGATAGCGCTCCTCGTTGTCGCGCAGGGCCGCATTCGCCGTGTCCGCCTGTTCGGACAGCTCGTGCTGCTTGACCGACGAAACGAGTAGCGCCTCGTTCATCTCCCGCAGCTGCAACTCCAGTTTGCTCGGCGTCTCGGTGCTAATCGTTGGATTCTCCTTCCGGTGCTTCCATTCCAAGCAGCAAAATCTGTTCCGTTTCCGATGACCATGGCCCGGGAATGCCGCTGGTCAGGGCACGATAGCCGCGAAGGGGCTTGCCGATGAAGCGAACGATGTCGTCGGCGAGGAGCGAGACGGTGAAATTGCTCAGGTGCGTCAGCTGACGGGAGTCCGATCGCTTGCAGGCGCCGTCCGGGCCGATTCCGTGCATTCAAGGAAGATATCCTCCAATAATACTTGTTCCAAATTCTGAAGCACTTCAGCAGCCGTTGCTCCGTCGAGTACGCGGTGATCGAACGACAAGCGCACCTCCAACGAACCGGCCGGATCGAGCATCCCGAAGTGGAGCGTGGACGTCAGCAGAGTTATCAAGTGCAAGATGCCCGATCCCTGGCAACCGAGAGACGTGACGTTGAACGTGCCGAAGTGCTGACATCGCGTCGGTCCAAAGAAATTGAGCCCGGCCCACCAGATCAGCCGCCGCAATGGCCAGGGGAGACGACTCATTCGGAGGGCACTGCGATACGAGGGAAGATTCTCTACCGGCTCTTCCTGATGATTCTGAATGATGGCATCGATTTCCTGAAGCGTGCATTTTTCGGGACTGTCGATGTGAGCGATGATGACGACGCGTTCGTCGCCCACGTAGCGATCCACGTTCAGCGTGCCCACGTTGGTAGCGTGCTCGTAGAAGCGAGGCCAGGGAAACGAAAGATACGATGTTCGAAGCGCCGGCGTGCGGACCGCTACCAGTGCAAGTGCTTTCGTGAAGATGGCCGACCAGGTCGGTTCGTGAACATTGGCCTGGCGCGCCGCGATGAGACGGGCAAGGTCCATATTCCGCTCGATGGTCACGCTTGGAACCTTGGCGCTGAAGTGCATGAGGTCCGTGACGAGTCGGCGAAAGTAACTGACGCGAAGGTATCTTCCGGCGGCTTCCGACATGGTAGGCCTCCTTTCTGGATACCTATGAATACTGCAATCCGTGTTCCAATACGGCCGACGTCGTCGCGACCGTGGCGCGCAAAGGTGCTCGGCAAAATCGCAGCGACATGGAAAGGCCGGATTCGTGAGGCTGGCGCGCCGCTTTAGACCGCGGTCGGTACTTCTTGGCACGACAAATGCCCACGTCCATGCGACGCTTCGTCACCCTTCCGACTGGTTCACGCGCATGGATCTTCGCAGCGGACACCCCTATTGGCTCCTCAAGAACGGCATCATGGCTACCTATCCCCCGGTGACGGAGAACCTTGAATGCGATGTCGCCGTCATCGGAGCGGGCATCACGGGTGCTCTGGCGGCGTATCACCTGGTCGCGGCGGGCATCCATGCGATCATCGTCGATCGCCGCGATGTCGCGACCGGAAGCACGGCTGCGAGCACGGCATTGCTTCAGCATGCCGCGGATACGGAACTCGTCGAGTTGGCGTCGCAGATGGGGGAAAGTTCTGCCGTGCGAAGTTATCGTCTTGGCATTCAAGCGGTCGAGAAAATAGCAAAGCTACTTCCCAAGCTGGGCGATGATTGCGGCTTCGAAAAAAAGAGCAGTCTCTACCTCGCAAGCGCCAAGTCCCATGTCCCGCGATTGCGCAGCGAGTATGAACTCCGCGATCGACATGGATTCGACGTGGAATATCTTGATCGCCAGGCCCTTCGAAATTGTTTTCCGTTCGACGCACCTGCAGCGATCAAAAGTGCCGGGGACGCCCAGGTCGATGCCTATCGGTTGAATCATCGTCTGCTCGAAGCCGGCGTCAAACGCGGTCTGCGTGTCTTTGACCGCACGGGGGTGGACCGAATCGAGACGAAACGGGATAGCGTCGTCCTCACCACGGACGCCGGTCTCACGATCACGGCGTCGCGCATCGTATTCGCGACGGGGTACGAATCCCAGCGCTACCTCAAGGAAAAAGTCGGCACGCTCCACAGCACCTTTGCGCTGGTCACGGAACCGATTTCGACATTTCCGGAGTGGTCCGACCGCTGCCTGATCTGGGAGACGGCCCGGCCTTATTGTTATCTCCGCTCCACGGAGGACGGGCGAATTCTCGTCGGCGGTAAGGACACGCCATTCGCGACCGCGCACAAACAGGACGGGCTCATCAAGGTGAAAACGAAGCAACTCCAGCGCCGGCTGGAACGGATGTTTCCCGGTACGAGAATGGACGTCGCGTATTCGTGGGCAGGCGTCTTTGGCACGACGGACGATGGCTTGCCGTTCATCGGCGTGTCGCCGGAGTGGCCGAACGCGTACTTTGCACTGGGCTATGGCGGAAACGGCATCACGATGAGTTTGATCGCAGCCGAGATCATTGTCGATCTTTACCTTGGCCGCGCCAATCCGGATTCCGAGTTGTTCCGCTTTCGTCGAAAACGGGAATGACTGTATTCCCGCTTGCGGCGTAAGCGGTAATACATGATCATTCCATCTTGACCTTGCCGTGCTGCATTTGCAATGTCGGTAGCTAGAGGGTAGTGTCTCAATTAACAATGTGGCGCGACGCTCGGCGTCGCGATTTCACGACGCGGAGCGTCGTGCCACATTGAAACTGAGACACTGCCAGCTAGAGCAATATTCGTCGCGCAAAACAGGGGGGGGTGTCTCTATGTGTGCGCGACGAATCCGTATTCGGAGCACGTCGAGCGAGCCAGGCGACGCCGCGGGCGAAACGGCGCCGCAAGCCGGACGATACCAAGGTCATCGAGTTTTACTGAGCCAAATACGGACGAACTCGGCTACCGCCAACAACCTCTCGTCGCTGATCCTTTCCCGATACACGCTCGCCATACTGCCATCGTCATGGCCTATGATCGCATCGACCGCGACTTGATCGCGCGATTCGCCGGCGATCGTCTCGAATGTATGCCGCAACGCGAAAAAGCCGCGATTTCCATTGATACGGAGTTTGTCGAGCAGCTTCCGCATTTCGTGAGTAATGGCCCTGTTCTCTGTGCCTTTGTCCCACACATTGCCGCGCGCCGTGACGAACAGGTTGCCGGCGGCCTCCGCGAACCTTCTTTGCCCATTGGCCGTTGGCGTGGGCCACCAACGGGAAATCCTTGTGCGGCTTGTCTGGCTTCTGGGGTTTCCGGACGCGTGAGGTGTCGTTACAATGAACCTTTGTTAAGGCGTTTCGCTCCTAATCACAGTGCTTCGCCGTGACACCCGGCTACTCGTTACACCGGGTAGCCATTTTTATAACGGGTGTCGTATTGGGTGTCGGTATTGCACGGATTGGGCAGGCGATGTCGATGACATGGCGTAAAAAACGTAGTTTGCCGCCTTAGCTCAGCGGTAGAGCACCGCTTTCGTAAAGCGGGGGTCCTGGGTCCGAATCCCAGAGGCGGCTTATCTATGAGGGGCCACGAGTCATCGACTCGTGGCCCCTTTCGATTTCGCAACTGCGATTTTAAGTTGAACTTGAGTAGGGTCTCCGTTTGCTTGAAAGTGGCGGCAAGATTCCGATCTTGCCAATGTACCCGGCAAGATCGGAATCTTGTCGCCACGAAACGGAGACATTACCGAACTTGAAAACGCTTCATTTTTGGCGCCGTGCCGCCAATTGTCGATCAATCGTCAAATGAACGTAACATGCGGGCGCTGTCGCGAACTTGCTTACAATCAATAAAGACCAACCACGAGGCCCGAATGCCAAACTCGCTTCCGATGCTTGAATTGCTTGACACGACCCACGCGTTTCCGTGTCCGTATCAGTTCAAGATCATTGGAAAATCGGACCAGGGGTTCGTGGCGCGAGTCGTTGCCGTCGTACGCGACGAGTTGAAGTTCGAGGCGGATCCGCCCTTTCAGGTTCGCGAAGCGGTGGGTGGCCGGCATTTGTCGGTTACGCTTGAACCCGTTGTGCAGTCCGCGCATCAGGTTCTGGCGATCTACCGTCGGCTCGGAGCGGTCGAAGGACTGGTGATGGTGTTTTGAATAAAACGGACCGGCATTGCTCCCCACCGTTGGCTTCAGCTTTTCTGTTTGACTGGCGATCCTCCGCGTTCTCGCGCCTCCGCGTTTTTTGTTTGGCCGTCTTTCACTCAGCGCCGAATCGTTTCGACGCTCTGATGAAGTGCTCGGCTCTTTGACCAGGCGAACACGCCTAAGTGGTCCTTTTCACAATTCGCTGTAGGGATCACTGCAAAAATCACTGGCAAACGCGCCTGAGCAGCGAAGGTGCGCAAACAATTTAGCCCAGGGCAGAGCGCAGCGCCGTCCTGGGTTAGGTGGCATCAAACGATGAAGCTCTGAAAGAGCGAAACACGTGGCGGAACGCTGGTGTAGCGCACTTTCAGTGCTAAGAGGATCTGGTTTCGTTGACCCAGGGCGGCGCTTCGCTCTGCCCTGGGCTTCGTTGTTTGCGCACCGTTGGTGCTCCGGAAGCAGCACAATGATCGTCGCCTGCCAGCCCTGCAGTTCATTCTGAAATGGACCACTTAGTTTGCCGAAAAGCTCGTGACCTCGACGTCTTGCGTGACCCGCATGCCAACGGCGCCCGCCGCCAGGATCGGCATCTTGTCCTTCACGGTCAGGATCGGGAAGGCGAATCCGTCGATGTAAACCTTCAGCGTGTCGCCGACGACCTGGAAGCGGAAATCGCCGACGCCGGTCGTCGTCGTGTGAATCACCTGGCCCAGGAGCGTGTTCACGCCGTTGACGTTCTTGCCGATCGAGATCGTGAAGGTGGTCGGATTCGTCCAGGTGATGGTCGCCAGGTACATGTTCCTTTCCAGAGGACCGGAGTAGCGGGCGACGAGGCTGGTGCTCTGGCTGACCGACGAGAACGCAAAGGCCATCTGAATATCGACATCGGCGGCGGTGAACCCGTTCAACGTGGCGAGGTTGACGGCGGCCTGCCCGGAGGCTTTGCCCGTCGAAACGTTGAAGTTGCCGGCCTGTTCGAGCCAGTTGTTGCTCAACTGTTGCGACGGCGGGTTGGCGACGAAGGTCTCGCTGAAGGGCAGCGTCTGGGTCGTCGCGAGCACGATCGTGTCGGTCGTGAAATTGTCCACTTTCGTGTCCAACTTCGAACGAATGCCGGTGGCGCCGGTGGTCAGCGCGGTGTCGAATGCGAACGCCGCGAGGGTGAGCGGACCGCCGACCGGGCCGTAGAAGAGCTTGAGGTTATTGCCGGCGACCTCAAAGCGGAGGCTGCCGATGCCGGAGGCGACGACGGCCGACTTCAAAGTCGTCGTGACGCCGCCGACGACCTTTAGAATCTGAGCGTTGAAGCCTGTGCCGACGCTGATGATGCGGCCAAAGTAGTAGCTGCCGTTGGACGGGTTGTAACGCAGCACGGCGCCGGCGTCTTGCGTGGGGGCGAGGTTGACGTCGAGATTGACGGACGCGTTCGGCAGGGCGGGGCCGTTGACGGTGGCAATATTCAGGCCGGCGTCCAGGCCGACGGCCTGGCCGGTGTTGTTGATCCGGTAAAGGCCGGCGCGCACGATCCAGTTGAGCGACAGTTCGGCGCCGGCAGGTGGATTGAAGAGGTCCGTAAACGGCAGGGCCGGCGTGAACAGCGTGATCGGCGCGACCGAGAAGTTGTCCACGGCGCTGCCGATCGTGCGGATGCCGGCGGTGCCGGGGCCGAGGATGGTCGAATCGTTGGCATACGCGACGAGCGCGTTTTTGTAGTAAAGCTTGAGCGATGTGCCGGCGACGTCCAGGCGCAAGAGGCCGATGCCGGTGTTCGTGCCGACCGGCTTGGCCGTGCCCAGCGGCGTGAACGTGTTTCCAAGGACCCGGAAGATCTGCGCCTCGAACAAGCTGCCGCCGGCGGTCGGACCGGCGTTGCGAATGACGGCGAGGTAGTAGCCCGTCGAGGAATACCGTGCGATGACGCCGGCCTGATTGCCCAGGACCGCGCCGACGTTCACGTCTGCTTGAACCGACGTTTCGACGAGGGAAGCGCCGTTCACGGTGGCAAGATTGATCGACGTCGCACTGACAAATGTCAACTCGCCGGCCAAATTGACCTGGAACAGCCCGCTGCGCTCGGTCCAGTCGCGCGAGATCGGCGAGCCGGCGGACTGCGGGAATATGTCAGTAAAAGGAATGCTCGGCACAGTGAGCGTGATGACGCTGAGGTCGAAGTTGTCGAGCGTGCTGCCGGTGGTGAGGCGGACGCCGCTGGCGCCGGTCGTGAAGGTCGAATCGTAGGCGAAGGCGACGAGATTCAACGTGCCGGCGACGGGGCCGTAGAACACCTTGAGCGACGGGCCGGCGACTTCAAAGCGCATCGTGCCCGTGCCCAGCGCGACCGGCGCCGGCGCGGCGAGTTGCGTGAGCACGCCGTTGACGCTGCGGAAAATGGTCACAACGTACACGCTCCCGCTGCGCGAAAGCTGGGCGAGGTAGTAACCGGTCGTCGAATATCGTGCGACAAGTCCCGCGTTTCTGCCGCTGATGGCGGGGACCGTGACGTCGTTGACCGTCGCGAGATTGAGCGACGCGCTGTTGGCGTTGAGCACATCGGTGATGATGACGAAGTTGCCCGAGCGTTCTTGCCAGTTCAGATTGAGTTGACTTGCGATGCCCGGCGTCGAGAAGTCATCGGTGAACGTCAACGTTGGCGTGCCCAGCGTGACGGTGTCCAGCGCGAAATTGTCGATGGCCGCGCCGCCGCTGGAGCGAATGCCGGCCAGGCCCGCCGCGAGCGGTGTCGCATCGTAGGCGAAGGTGGCCAGGGCCTGCGAACCGCCCGTCGGGGTGTAGAACAGCTTGATATTGTTGCCGACCACTTCCAGACGAACGAGGCCGGACGTGCCGG